>SVRG01000002.1 GCA_015064965.1 Oscillospiraceae bacterium | reverse complement strand
ATCACAGGCCCGTCAATTCCGCAGACTTTCGGACTTCACGAAAGAGCAACCGGCTCCCAGGACGGAATTTACCCCGTAATGACTAAGACCGGTATTGAAGTAATGAGCGTAAACCTTCTTCTTGAGGAGGAAACCGCACCTGTTGTATGGCGTGGCCCTGTTATCGCAGGCACTGTTAAGCAGTTCTGGACAGACGTTGTCTGGAACGAGGTGGACTATATGTTTGTTGATATGCCTCCAGGAACCGGCGACGTTCCGCTCACAGTATTCCAGAGCATCCCGCTTGACGGCATCGTTATCGTAAGCTCGCCGCAGGAGCTTGTTTCGATGATAGTTAAAAAGGCTGCAAATATGGCAGGCATGATGAACATCAATGTTCTCGGTCTTGTTGAAAACATGAGCTACGTTGTATGCCCCGATTGCGGAAAGCACCTCGAAGTGTTCGGCAAGAGCCGCATTGATGAAACTGCAAAGCAGTTCAACTACGACGTGCTCGGCAAACTTCCGATTGACCATCGCCTTGCTGCACTTTGCGACAAGGGCGCAATTGAACTCTGCGAGGAAACATATCTTTCCGATGCGGCGGACAAAATTGAAAAAGCACTTGGCTAAAACAAAAAGCAGATGCAAAAGCATCTGCTTTTATATTTGTGAAAGCTTATACAGGCACGGTTCAAGTGCCACGCCGTCGCGGTGCGGCGTATCATATTTTTCTGAAACAGCAATAACGTCGCGTACAAATGCACTGGCAACCGCAACTGACTTTGTAAAGTTTGCACCGCCAAGCAGTTTGCCAAGTAAAACACTTGCAAAAAGGTCACCGGTGCCGGGATAAGAGCCGCCCTCGCGGTGAAGATTTACCGAGAAGGGGGAGCGGTCAAGCGATTTGTCGCTAAGGTCAAGCCCTGCGGTCGCAACATTTGATGATTTGTCGGTTACAATGCCTGTTATAGCAATGCGTTTTGCTCCGAATTCTGCAAGAGAGAAAAGCAAATCGGATATGTATGCATTAAGCTCGGACGGCTTCATAGAAGAGGTGTCCTTGTACTCCTTATCACAAAGCATGCATGCCTCGGTGAGGTTTGGCACGATGATGTCGCCGCGCGAACAGAGATGGCGCATGCGCTCAACGAGTCCCCTTGTGCATGATGAATACAAAACGCCGTCATCGCCAAAAACAGGGTCAACAAGAGTAAGCGTGTTTTCTCCCTTGAACCGCGAGATGAAGTCCTCAATTACAGCACACTGTTCCTCACCTGAAAGAAAGCCGGTATAGATTGAGTCAAGTGTTATTCCAAGTTCTTTCCAATGTTTTGCAATCGGACCTATACTGTCGCTCATATCGCGGAAATAATATCCGTCAAATCCACCTGTATGTGTTGAGAGTAGCGTGGTTGGAATGGGCAAAACCTGCACACCCATTGCGGATAGCGAGGGAATAACCACGGTAAGCGCACATCTTCCAAAAGCTGACAAGTCATGAAGTGCTGCAACACGCTTAATTGCTTTTTTAGCCATGATATCCCTCCTAAACCTAAAATTACACCCCATTATACACCGAAGATGAATTTTTTGCAAGCAGAACTTGCATTTTTGCTAATTTATTTGTTGTGCGCACTTGACACATGAGCGTTTTTTGTTTATAATAAATATGTGTAACTATACTCTCTGCTTGCATTTTGTGCAGGTTACAAGTTTTTACATATCCAAATTTAAACAAGGAGGTACCAAAGCAATGGGAATTTACATTGCAGTCGGTGCCGTTGCCTTGATTGTAGGATTGCTGCTCGGAGCAGCTATCGGTATCGCATATCGCCGCAATGTTGCGGAAAAGGAAATCGGCAGCGCAGAAGAACAGGCAGCAAAAATTGTTGAAGACGCTATTAAAGCGGCAGAAAGCAAAAAGAAGGAAGCATTGCTTGAGGCAAAAGAGGAGATACTCAGAAACCGTACGGAAACTGAAAATGAACTCAAAGAACGCCGTAAGGAAGTTTCCAGACTTGAACGCAGAATTCAGCAAAAAGAAGAATCCCTTGACTCAAAGACTGACGCTCTTGAGAAAAAGAACGAACTTCTCGACCAAAAAATCAAGGAGACGGAAGAACTTCGCGACGAAGTTAAGAAAACGCTTGAATCACACATTGCGATTCTTGAAAAGCTTGCCGGTTTTACCAAAGAGCAGGCTAAAGATGAACTTCTCTCGCGTGTAGAAACGGCACTGACCCACGAAAAAGCACTTAAAATCGCTCAGTTTGACGAACAGTTCAAAGAAGAAGCAGACGAAAAGGCTAAAAACATCCTTTCACTTGCTATTCAGCGCTGTGCTGCTGACCATGTCAGCGAAATTACAATTTCTACCGTTCAGCTCCCCAATGAGGATATGAAGGGCAGAATTATCGGCCGCGAGGGTAGAAATATCCGCGCTATCGAAACACTTACGGGCGTTGACCTTATCATTGACGATACTCCTGAAGTAATCACTATTTCCGGCTTTGATTCTGTTCGCCGCGAAATTGCGAGAATCGCACTTGAAAAGCTCATCGCCGACGGCAGAATTCACCCTGCAAGAATTGAAGAAATGGTTGAAAAGGCTCGCCGCGAGGTTGAAACCACTATCAAGCAGGCGGGTGAAAAGGCTATTTTCGAAACCGGTGTACACGGACTTCATCCTGATGTTATCAAGCTTCTCGGTAGACTTAAATACCGTACAAGCTACGGTCAGAACGTGCTTCGCCACTCTATCGAGGTATCGCTTCTCTCCGGAATAATTGCCGACGAAATCGGCGCTGACAGCACTGTTGCAAAGCGTGCGGGTCTTCTCCATGACATCGGTAAGGCACTCACACAAGAGGTTGAAGGCTCACACATTCAGCTCGGTGTTGAGGTCGCAAAGAAGCATAAGGAAAGCAAAGAAGTTATCAATGCTATCGAGGCGCATCACGGTGATGTTGAGGCAGAGTATCTCATTTCGTTCATCGTTCAGGCGGCAGATGCTATTTCTGCTGCGCGTCCCGGCGCAAGACGTGAGGATCTTGAAAACTACATCAAGCGTTTGCAGAAACTCGAAGAACTTGCAAATGACTTTAAGGGAGTTGAAAAGACCTTTGCTATTCAGGCTGGCCGCGAGATCCGCGTAATGGTTAAGCCCGAGGAGGTTACTGACGATCAGATGACAATTCTCGCACACGAGATCGCCGTTAAGATCGAAAGCGAAATGGACTACCCCGGACAAATCAAAGTACACGTTATTCGCGAAAGCCGCACAATAGACTTCGCAAAGTAAAAAACAAACTGCTTCGGTCTCCGAAGCAGTTTTTGTTAAATAGAAAGGCAATGTATGAATATTCTCATCCTCGGTGATATCGTAGGTAAAAAGACAGTAGAGTATCTGTCAAAAAATCTGTGGTCACTCCGCAAAGAAAAGCGTATAGATATGGTAATTGCAAACGGCGAAAACGCAACCGATATAATGGGACTTGCCCCCGATGACGCCAAAGCTTTGCTTGACGGCGGCGTTGATGTAATTACCAGCGGCAATCACATTTTTCATAACCGTGCGCTGTATCAGATGCTTGATGACAGCCGCGTTATTATTCGCCCGCTCAATGCACCTGCTGCAGCGCCTGGATGCGGCGAAACCGTATTCGAGGCTTGCGGCTACAATGTGCTTGTGTTGAATGTGCTTGGCATGATGGGCATGGAGTATGCTCAAAATCCGTTTGAGGCAGTTGATAAGGCACTGCATCGCATGGAGGGCAGATATGATTTTGCAATAGTGGATATCCATGCTGAAGCCACTGCAGAAAAACAGGCAATGGGTTATTATCTTGCCGGCAGAGCTGCGGCGGTTGTCGGCACGCATACTCATGTGCAAACTGCCGATGCGCGCGTGCTTGAAGGTGGCACCGCATACATCACGGATCTTGGCATGTGCGGTCCCGAAGGCGGAATTCTCGGAACTGACAAAAATGTGATTTTAAAGCGCTTTACCACGGGATTGCCGCAAAAGTTTACCGTAGCGGACGGCGAGATTAAATTGTCCGGTGTTGTTGTCACCGTAGAAAACAACAGGGCAATAAATATCGAAAAAATATAAATTTTTACAATTTGTTCATTTTTTTGTCACAATTCACCTGTATACTTATAATATTCAGTACTATAAATAGAAAGGACAATGAAAAATGAACGTTTTAAAAGTATCGTCAAAATCCAGCGCAAACTCGGTTGCCGGCGCGCTTGCGGCTGCTATTCGCGATGAAGGCGAGTCGGAGATTCAGGCAATTGGTGCCGGCGCAGTTAATCAGACAGTAAAAGCTATTGCTATTGCATCGGGATTTCTTGCTCCCACAGGGGTTTCTATTTTTGCTCAACCTACATTTGAAGAAATCGAAATTGACGGCGAAGAGCGCACCGCTATACGCTTCAAAATTACCTCCAAAAAAGATTAAATTTCACAATTATTTTACAAAAATCTCTTGACATAGTTTGGAGAAAATGGTAAAATATTACCAGAAATTAGAATTACATGGAATACGAAACGGAAGTGGAGGAGATAATATGAAGTCTACAGGAATTGTAAGAAAGATTGATGCACTTGGAAGAATAGTTCTTCCGATTGAACTCAGAAAACATATGGACATTGCTACCGGCGATGATATTGAGATTTTTGTTGAAGGAAATTCCATCATTCTTGAAAAGTATTCTCCGGCATGCATTTTCTGCTTTGGCAAGGCAGACCTTGCTGATTATGAGGGTAAATGCGTGTGCAAAGAATGCCGCGAAAAGCTTGCTAGTATCTAAAAGTTTAAAAGGTATCGGATGTTTTTTCGATACCTTTTTTATTACTATTGCTATTGAAGTTTTTTTCATATATAATATAATTATCAAGGACTTTTGGAGGAACAGATGAAAAAACTACTATTGCTTATTTGTTTTGTCTTGAGCGCAGTCATTCTTTTTGGGTGCGGAGAAAAAACGGATATGCCGGAGGAAAATGCTTTGATAGAGCTTGACAACAATGTAAAACTTTCAAGTTTTACATATCAGAATAAAATTACCGGCAGTGCGGCAGATCCGTTTATTCTTAAAGACGGCGGTGCGTACTATCTTTATTCCACCGGCGGCTCCAGATTTACAGTTCGCAAATCCTTTGACCTTATAAACTGGGAAACTCAAGAAGAGCCGATTTTGCGTCTTTCCGACACTACTTGGGCAACTCAAAAGGGCTGGGCGCCGGAAATGTATGAGTACAACGGCAAGTTTTACATGATTTTTTCTGCGGCAAATGCGAAGGGAATACATTCTATTGAAATTGCAGTGTGCGATACCCCATACGGAAAATTTAAGCCGCTTTATGATCAGCCTTTCTTTTCGCCCGGATACAGCGTCATCGACGGCAGTTTGTTTTTTGATGATGACGGCAGAATATATATGTACTACTCCAAGGACAATTCCACTAACATTGTAAATGGCAAGCGCACAAGCCAGACATGGGGAGTTGAACTTTACCCCGACTTTTCGGGAATAATCGGCGAGCCGGTGCTCATTTCCACACCGTATCAGGATTGGGAACTCAAGAGCGGCTCAGTACTTTGGAACGAAGGCCCCGTTGTATTCAAAGAAAACGGCGTTTACTACCTGCTTTACAGCGCAAATTATTTTGTTTCCGAGCATTATTCGGTTGGCTATGCAACAAGTGACAGCCCGCTTAAAATGTTTGAGAAAAACGATAAGGCGTGCATACTTTCGGGCAACGGTGTATCTGTTACCGGCCCCGGTCACTGCAATATTCTTCGTTCACCTGACGGCAGCGAGATTTATGTTGTGTACCATGTGCATACAGTGCCTCCGAACACCGATAAGGGCCGCAGCCTTGCAATTGACCGTCTCATTATAAATGAGGACGGCACTCTTGCCATTGACGGACCGAGTGAGATTCGCCGTCCGCTTCCTTCGGGCGTGATTGGCTATAAGCGTGTTACTGAAGGCTTTACCTATGCAGGAAACGGAGAAAAAGCGGAGTTCTCATATAATTCTGCGCTCGATAATGTATTTGACGGAGTGATTCAGCGCGGAATTACCGGCATTTATTCAATGGCAAGCGGCGGAAATGTTGAGGTTAGATTTGATGTTCCTACAAAACTTACTGCGGCACTGATATATTCATCAACTTACGATGACTATGTTCCCGGCAGAATAGATGTTGAAATCAACGGTAAGTATGTTGTAAATGATTGCGGCTTGATTCAGTACGGCGGCAGAATTGCGGCGGTAAATCTTGAGGCGCTTCCGGATGGAGAAGCGGTGGAAAGCATAAAGGTAACTGTCACTGCTGCAAACGGCAGCGAATATGCTGCACTCAGCGAAATCGTATTTATAGGAAGATAAAAAAGCGTGGCATTGCCACGCTTTTTTAAAACATTGTGTAAAATGTTCGCTGTTTTGTATAAAATGTTGACAATTTTTGGCGATGTTGTTATAATATATACACCAAATTTATATAAGGAGTACTGTTATGAAAAAGTATTTAGCACTAATTTTCTCTGTGCTTATGCTCGTGGCGATGTTTGCTCTCTGCGTATCCGCTGAAGAAACATTCATTAACCCCGTAGCAAACGGCGCAGACCCGTTTGTGTTTAAAGACACAGACGGCACGTACTATTTGTACGTTACAAGCGGCGGTAACTACGGCTACCGCGTTTACACCTCTACAAACCTTGTAGAGTGGGAATCACAGGGCTACTGCCTTAAGCCTGAGGACGTTTATATTGACCAAAACATCGGCAGCAGAACCAAGAAGGATGACGGCACTTATTCTATGAGCGTATACCCCAACTTGTGGGCGCCTGAAATCATCAAAGAAGGCGATACTTACTACATGGCATACACTGCACAGGAGCATCTTGGTATTGCTACTTCTGATAGCCCTCTCGGTCCCTTTAAAAATGACAAGACCGGCTATTTGTTCCCCTATGAAATCACCGGATATGAAGACGGTGATACCGGTGCTACCATTTCTACTCAGAAGTGTATCGACGGTCACTTCTACAGAGATGATAACGGTACCCTTTATTTGTATTTTGTTTCCTGCGGTAATTTTTCTCTCAACGGTTATTCCATCGACCACGGTAACAATATCTGGGGCGGTCCTTTCGACCTTGAAACCCTCACATTTGCTGAAGGTTACCCCAAGCTTCTCATCGAACACGATAACAAGAATGAAATCAAGTATGAAGGTTGGATCAACACAAGCTCTATGAGTTGGCTCTATCCCAATAGATTTGACGGCTCTGCAGTAGCAGAAGGTCCCGAAATGCTTAAGCACAACGGCAAGTATTACCTCACCTTCTCTCAAGACGGATATTCTTCTTCTCAGTACTCCGTATTCTATGCAACTTCGGATAGCCCCATGGGTCCGTTTAGCGCAAAGAAGCTTGCGTTCATCACCGACGACCAGCTTAATGAAGACACCGACAATCCTCACCTTTACGGTACAGCACACCATTGCTTTACCACCTCTCCCGACGACAGCCAGCTCATCATGGTTTACCATGCTCACAGAAACGGTACCGACCCCAACAACTATGGTAACAAGCATGAAGAAAGACGTATTTGTCTTGACGTTGCAGGCTTTGACGCAGAGGGCAACTTCTATGCAGGTTGGGAAGGTAAGACCAACAACGTTTACCACCCTACCGCTACCGCACAGCCCCTTCCTTCCGGCGGTACTCTTGAGCGCAAGGCACATTTTGACGGTCCCTTTGCAGACCTTGTAAATCTTCCCACCGTTTACGTTTCCAACAGAGACGGTAATGACAGCGCGGCAGGTACTAAGGCTGCTCCTCTCAAGACCATCACCGCGGCTTGTGCAAAGCTTGAAAACGGTGGTACAATCATTCTCACTCAGCTTTATAATGCAAACGGCGAAACCTCTACAGACTACTTTGATATGCCTGCAGTAAACGGTCCCGTTATGATCAAGGGTGAGATGGAAGCTACTCCTTTCTCCTTTAAGTTTGTAAGTATCAACTCTGACGTTTACTTTGAAAATATCACTTTCTGGCCCGCAACTCTCTCAAACATTTCTGTTATCGAGTGTAACTTTAACAATGTTGTAATGGGAGACGGTGTAAGCTGTATTTCTCAGCCGACCAGAAAGACGTTCCCCGTACTTGTAGGCGGTCACTGGTGGTCCACCAGTACAAGCGGTGTATATGCTAACTTTAATTATTCAAAGAATGCAGATGTTACGTCCGATAAGGCGTACACACTCGCTGTATACAGCGGCACATGGTCCATTGCAACCGAAAAGAGTGTAAAGAGCACTTCTGCAATTGCAACTTCTGCTCCCAATGCTACCAGAGTTTGGGACGGTGACGCAAAGATGCGTCCAGCAAAGGCTTCTGCTCCCTCTGTTAAACCCACAGAGTTGGGTGCGGCTCTCACCTTTAAGGAAGTTGAATATGCTCCTCAGTATGTAATTTACAGAGATGGCGAAGTTGCAGGTTACACCACAACCACATCTTTTGTTGACACTGCATACACCTTTGGCGAAAGCGTTGCTTACTCCATTGCGGCTTATGTAAACGGTGCTTGTATCGGTGATGTAAGTAATGCAACAAGCTTTAGCTACGTTGCAGATATCACAGGCGACGGTGCAATCGACGTTGTTGACGCGATTACTCTTCTTAAGGACCTCCTCAACGGCGGAACTACTAAGACGATTATCGACGTTTTGATTGTTTTGAAGCTTGCTATCAGATAAAAATCAAAGTCCCGCAAGGTTTTCCTTGCGGGACGATTTTTAATAAATATATTTTAAATATCATTGAAATTGAAAGAATTATAGGTTATAATATAAAAGTTAGAAGAATAAAAAAGGATGGTGGCGAAATGAGCAAAATCGGATTTGACAATGATAAGTACTTGCAGATGCAATCAAAATACATCCGTGAGCGTATAGCCACTTTTGGCGGAAAACTCTATCTTGAGTTCGGCGGCAAGCTTTTTGACGATTTTCACGCCTCGCGCGTGCTCCCCGGTTTCAAGCCTGACAGCAAGCTTCAGATGTTGCTCCAACTCAAGGATGACGCTGAAATCGTGATTGCGATAAATGCTGCGGATATTGAAAAGAATAAGGTACGCGGCGACCTCGGCATCACTTATGACCTTGACGTTATGCGCCTTATTGATGCTTTTCGCAGTGTAGGACTTTATGTTGGCAGCGTGGTGCTTACAAGATATGCAGAGCAGGGCGCAGCGGTTCAGTTTTCGCGCAAACTTGAAAGCCTTGGAATTAAGGTATACCACCACTATTCCATTGAGGGATATCCGTATAATGTTGAGAAAATCGTCAGCGATGAAGGATACGGAAAAAACGAGTATATCGAAACCTCGCGCCGCTTGGTTATCGTTACTGCTCCGGGGCCCGGCAGCGGCAAAATGGCAACCTGCCTTTCCCAGCTTTATCATGAAAACAAGCGCGGAGTAAAGTGCGGATATGCAAAGTTTGAGACCTTCCCAATTTGGAATATTCCACTCAAGCATCCTGTAAATATGGCATATGAGGCGGCAACTGCTGACCTTAATGATATAAATATGATCGACCCGTTCCACCTTGAGGCATACGGTGAAACTGCGGTAAATTACAACCGTGATGTTGAGATTTTCCCCGTAGTTGATGCGATGTTTAAAAAGATTTTCGGCACATCGCCGTACAAGTCACCAACGGATATGGGTGTAAATATGGCAGGCAACTGCATTGTTGATGATGAAGTTGCTTGTGAAGCATCAAAGCAGGAGATTATCCGCCGTTATTATACCGCCCTTTGCGAAGCAAAGGAGAATATGACAAGTTCAGACACTGTAAATAAGCTCGATTTGCTTATGAAGCAGGCGAAGATAAGCTCGCAAGAACGTCCTGTTATTGCGGCGGCACTTGCAAAAGAGGAGGCAACCGCCGGCCCGGCTGCGGCAATGCAGCTTCCCGATGGTAGAATTCTCACCGGAAAAACTTCACCGCTTCTCGGTGCTTCAGCGGCACTTTTGCTCAATGCTCTTAAGGCGTTGGCTGATATTGACGATGTGGTTGAGCTTATTTCCCCCACAGTTATTGAGCCTGTTCAGCGTCTTAAAACCGAGTATCTTGGCAACCGCAATCCTCGTCTTCACACTGACGAAGTGCTTATTGCACTTGCGATAAGTGCAGTTACATCTGCAAATGCGGCGCACGCGCTTGATCAGCTTGGCAAGCTTGCAGGATGCGAGGCGCATTCAACTGTTATTCTTTCGCAGGTCGATTCCAAAACATTCAAAAAACTGGGCATCAATCTCACCTGTGAGCCAAAATATCAGGCAAAGAAACTCTATCATGCAAAATAAAACTAAAGGAGCACGAAAGTGCTCCTTTTTGTTGACAATATTTTTATTATGCAGTATAATTAAATATTGTAATAAAACGGAGGTTGAAAGCTGAAATGGATATGATAAAACGCTTTTGTGCCTATTATCGACCGTATTTAAAAATATTTACATTTGATATGCTTTGCGCACTCGGTGTTGCGCTTTGCAATCTTGTATATCCAAAGCTCACGGGTGAGATAATTGACAACTTTATTCCCAATAAGCAGGTCAAGTATATTTTGATTTTAGCAGCAGTTTTGGTTGTTTTGTACTTTTTAAAAAAGCTTATGAACTTTTTTATTCAGGACTACGGACACCGAATGGCGGCGATGATGCAGGCGGATATGCGCCGCGATTTATTCGGACATATGCAAAAACTGCCGTTTACATTTTATGATAACAATAAAACAGGTGCACTGCTTTCTCGCATTGTTGGCGACCTTCTGGATGTCTCCGAACTTGCGCATCACGGTCCCGAAGACCTGTTTCTCTCGGTGGTATTGCTCATATCGTCATTTGTGCTTATGGCGCAGGTTAATATATGGCTCACGCTTATAATTTTTGCGTGCATACCGTTCATGCTTATATTTGCGCTTCATATGCGCAAAAAGATGAGCGTTGAGTTCAAGGCAATGCGCGCTGTAAATGCTGAGATAAATGCAAGCATTGAAAACAGTCTTACCGGAGTCCGCGTTACAAAGGCGTATGTTGCGCGCGACTATGAAAACGAAAAATTCGGCACAGTTACCGACAAGTATGTAAAAACGCGCTTCCGCGCGCTCAGTGCAATGGCGCAGTTCCATAGCACATCCACATGGCTTTTTGACTTGCTGAAACTTGTGGTGCTTGTAAGCGGCGGACTTTTCTGTATATACGGAAAGATTACCGCGGGCGATTTTGCAGCGTTTCTGATTTACGCAAATGTGTTTGTTGACCCGATAAACAGACTTGTAAACTTTGTTGAGCAGTTCCAGAACGGACTCAGCGGATTTGAGCGTTTCTGCGGCATTATGGATACCCCGGCTGAAAAAGATACCGATGGTGCTTCTCCAATTAAAAAAGTTAACGGAGAAATCGTTTTTGAAAACGTTACTTTCCGTTATAATGATGCAAAGGAGATTTTAAGCAATCTTTCGTTCACAGTTGCTCCCGGCAAGACACTTGCGCTTGTAGGTCCCTCAGGCGGCGGCAAAACTACAATTTGCAATATCATTCCGCGCTTTTACGATATTGAGGACGGCAGAGTTTTGCTTGACGGCAAAGATATCCGCGATATCACGCTTGATTCGCTCCGCCAGAATGTAGGCATAGTTTCGCAGGATGTATTTTTGTTTGATTCTACCATTCGCGACAATATCTGCTACGGCTCAGATGATGTCACTGAAGAAGAGATGATTACCGCAGCAAAGCGTGCCAATATTCATGAGTACATTATGTCATTGCCCGACGGCTACGATACAGAAGTCGGCGAGCGCGGCGTAAAACTCTCCGGCGGACAAAAACAGCGTGTGGCAATTGCGCGTGTATTTCTCAAAAATCCCCCGATACTCATTTTAGACGAGGCGACAAGCGCACTTGATAATGCGACTGAGCAGCAGATTTCGGAAAGCCTTAACGAGCTTTCGGTGGGACGCACAACCATAGTTGTTGCGCACCGTCTCTCCACTGTTAAAAAGGCGGATGAAATCATAGTTATGACCGATGACGGCATTAAGGAGCGCGGCAACCATGACGAACTCATGCAAGTTGGCGGCATTTATAAAGAACTTTACGAATATCAATTTCGCGTATAAGAAAGGGCAAAACAATGTCTAATACAAAAACCGAGCCCCGCGTGCTTCAGGGCACAATGGAGCTTCTCCCCCCCGACCAGATTCTTTTTAATAAGATGTATGACACCATTCGCGAGGTTTATGAAAGCTTTGGCTTCCTTCCTCTCGACACTCCGGTGCTTGAGTATTCCAATGTACTGCTTGCTAAAGCCGGCGGCGAAACAGAAAAGCAGATTTACCGCTTTACCAAGGGCGATACTGACCTTTCAATGCGTTTTGACCTCACCGTTCCGCTTGCGCGCTATGTTGCACTTCATAAAAATGACCTTGTTTTTCCATTTAAGCGTTATCAGATGGGTAAGGTTTACCGTGGCGAGCGTCCTCAAAAGGGACGTTTCCGCGAGTTTTATCAGTGCGATATTGATATTATCGGCGCAGAGGCACTTGACCTTATGTATGATGCAGAGATGCCTGCTGTAATCTACAATGTTTTCACAAAGTTGAATTTTGGCGAGTTTGTTATCCGAATCAACAATCGCAAGGTGCTTAACGGCTTCTTCTCATCGCTTGGTCTTGCCGATAAAATCGGTGATATTCTCCGCACAATTGACAAACTTGAAAAAATCGGCACCGAAAAGGTTATGGCAGAGCTTGGAGAATTCGGAGTTGACGGCGCGGCTGCTGACAAGATTCTTTCGTTTATCAGCATTAAAGGTACAAACAGAGAAGTGCTTGATGCACTTTGTGCGGTTGACTGTGCAGACGAAACCTTTAAAGAAGGCGTGGCAGAACTTGAAAAGGTTGTTTCCTATGCTTATATGTACGGTATTCCCGAAAAGAATATAGCCATTGACTTAACAATTGCACGCGGTCTTGACTACTATACCGGTACAGTTTACGAAACAAAACTTGTTGATTACCCTTCGCTCGGAAGTGTTTGCTCAGGCGGTAGATATGACAATCTCACCGGATACTATACTGATGACTCTCTTCCCGGCATTGGCATTTCGATAGGTCTTACACGTTTGTTTTCTCAGCTTCGCAGTGAGAACATCATTTCCGATGATCGCAATAGTCTTGTAGATGTGCTCTTTATTCCGATGGACAAAAATCATATTGATTTTGTGCTTGAGAGCGCAGCAGTTGTGAGAAATGCCGGTCTTAAAGTTGACGTTTACTGCCTCGACAAGGGCATGAAGCCCAAGATGAAGTTTGCAAATCGCAGCGGTATTCCGTATGTGGCGCTTGTGGGCGACAGTGAGGCAGAAGCCGGAAAGGTTATGCTTAAGGATATGACAAGCGGCGAGCAGGAACTTCTCACTCCTGCAGAAGTTGCCGCAAGACTTGCAAAATAAAATAAAAAAGAGCCGAAAGGCTCTTTTTTATTTTAAAAACCTCTTTATTTCAGAGATTTCCTTTTCGATTTTTGTAAGCTTTTCAATTACATCTTTGCTTGAAGACAGGTTTGAGTGTGAATATCCGAGCAGGTAGTCTGTAGTGACACCAAAAAACTCGGCAAGTTTGATGATAGAATAACTGTCTGGATTGGTTTTTCCGGTCTCGTAGTTGGATAATGTTTTTTGATCAATACCGGTTGCGTTAGAGACATCTATTTGCCGTAAATCTCTATCTTCGCGCAAATCACGAATTCGGTTTTTCATATCCACAGTAATTTCATTCCTTTTTTTGCTCATTATACCATTTAATTTCTGTATGTCGCTTGACAAAGAAATTATTTACTTGTATAATATTTTTATACTAATATATTAGTATAGAATGCTATGTAAGGAGAATTTATGATGAAAAATGCATTTAAGAAAAGTGCTGCATTGTTTCTTACGCTTGCTATTATGCTTTCGTTTATGACAATTTTTGCAGCTGCCGCTACGGCAAATGTTGCAGAGATGAAAGCGGTAACATTGCAAAATGTAAAGACAGGGCAGTATCTGAACATTGATTACGGCAAGATGAAGAATGGTACTTTTGTTCGTGTGTGGCCTTGGGATGGAAGTAAAGAGCAGCTTTTTGACATTGATAATATAGGCGGAGATACCTATCGCATACTTGCAAACAAATCCTCTAAATATTGCATAGACGTTTATAGAGGAAATTCTAAACTTAAAGCTGGGCAAAAAATTGATATTTGGGAAACCGGTACAGATACGACTGCGCAGAATGTGAAGCTTTATATTTGCGATGATGGCAGTGTCATTATCCGCATGGCGGCTAATGAGAATCTTGCACTTTCTGCTAACGGTTCAAAGGCACAGCTGAAACTTGCAAAATTCTCAGCCACTGATAAAGCACAGAAGTGGATTGTTAAGGACAAAAACGGAAATAAGATTGATGTTGTTAAACCCATCATTACTGCATCAGTAGTAACTGCAAATGCTTATGCAAAAACAAATACTTCATATACGGTTAATGGTAATAAATACTATTTGGCAAAGACCACGAGAGCTTATAACGGTGTTGCCAAAGATACTGAGTTTTGGATTGACGCTAATAATAACATCGTTACTGATTTTTCAATTAAGAACAAGTTAGATACACTAAAGGCGTATAATAATGATTGGTTCATCAAAAGTTCTGCTACGGGTTGCAGGGATATAGCAAAAGTTGCAGGTGATTACTACGATATATACACCAATATTTTAGCAACTGAAAAACTGGGTAGTATCATTGGTAAGGGCAGCGGAATGCTGTTAAGCATCGGAGCAGGCAATGCTGTAAGCATGAAAGAGGCTGCTTTTGATATGCTTCAGGAGGCGGTTTCTGTTGAGAACATAAAGACCGCGGCATATCTGGCGATGTTACAAATTTATAGCAATAACGCAGAGGTATTTGGTATTAGAGCGGCAAATCTTGCGTCCGGCGGTTTTACTGACTATGATAGATTTTTAGAGTTTAATTATTGCTATTCTGAAGCATTTGCAAATTTTACGGCAATAAAATATCTTATTGGCGATGATATTGTTGAAATGAAAAACAGCAACTTGCTAAAGGAAGAATGGAAGTATTTTAAGAATGTATTTTGGGGATTTGCTGATACTTTCCTTCCTGATATTAAGGTTAAAGATGCAAAAACACTTGAAGATGCGATAGAGGCTGCTAAGGTTTTATACGAGCTTGATGGAGATATTGAAAAGTGCTTTACAGTATTGCAATTTGCCGACGTTCTCGGAGTTACAGAGGAATATGAAAAAGCCTTGAAGAATTACAAGTTTAAGGAAATGAACTCAAGCAAGAGCGAAACGCTTGAAAAACTAACAAAGGCAGAAGTAGATTTGGTAGCCAAATCATGGGATCAAAAGGTTGGCAAAACCGTAGCTAATATTAAAAACAGTAGTGGATATACAAAGTATTATGGAAGGGATAATGCTTGGAGCTATCAATATAAGGGACAATGCACATGGTATGCATGGGGGAGATTTTACGAGACTGTCGGAATCAAACTCAATTATAAAGGCCATGCAAAGTATTTTTTGGATAAGAATTCCGAAAATTCAAAAATTAAAATTTTAAAGGGTGCTGACAGCATTGTTTCAAAATCTATAGCAGTTGATACATCCGGTGAATACGGTCACGTTATGTTTATTGAATATGTGTCTTATGGCAGTGATGGAAGTCCTAAGAACGTGTACTTTACCGAAAGCAATTGGGACTTCAACCATGTTTATAATGCGGGAACGGACTGTATTCTAAAAAAAATGTCGTTTGGCGACTTTAAAAAGTTAAGAAGTCCAGATGGATATATTGCAGCTAAATAAAGGAGAAAAACAATGAAAAAGAGATTACAAGGTATAATTATTGGTGTTTTGGTGTGTGCTGTTTTGTTTAGCGTTTCGGTACTTGCGGCAGGAAATAGCAAAATGATTGAAGCGTTTTACACAGGTATCAGACTATTTGTGGATGGCGGCGAGTATATTCCCACCGATGCAAACGGCAAAGTAGTTGAGCCGTTCATTTACAACGGAACTACATACCTTCCTGTTCGTGCGGTTGCAAATGCATTCGGTAAAGATGTAATTTGGGATGGCGCAAATCAGACCGTATATCTTGGCAAAAAAGATCAAAATCAGCCTGACGCTTATTTGAGTAACTTAATGTATACTGATTATAGAGAAGGCGCATCGGGAAGTTGGTTAGGAATAATTAACGGAAATGTTCAAGATTATAATGGAAAAACTTATACTAGCGGATTAATTATGGGACTACAGAGCGCTTATAACAGCGATCCATGGTGTGAAATAGACTATCCGTTAAATTGTCAGTATGAAAAACTTACTGGTACGATAGTTCTGCCAAAATCATATACCATATCAAGCGGAAGCGGAAATCCTAGAGTTCGAGAAACGAGTGTAAGTATTTGTGATGTTGATACCGGTAGCGAATTGTTTAGAATTAATGGTGTTGTTGAAACTTTGCCGTACAAATTTGAAATTAACGTTAAAGGAGTAAATAAAATCACTGTTAAAGTTAATACTGCGGCACACAATGAAAATGCTTGCGTCGCACTCACCGACCTTGCGCTTTACGAGTAAAAACAAAATGGTATCAGCTTTATGCTGATACCATTTTTATTATACCTCAAAGAAGAATGTGCTGCCCATGCCGACTTCGCTGCGCACACCGTAGGTGGCGCCGTGGCGCTCAAGAATAGTTTTAACTATTGAAAGTCCAAGACCTGTGCCGGTTACGGCGCGTTTGTGAACTTTGTCAACCTTATAATAGCGGTCGAAAATATATGGCAAGGCGTCGCCGGGGATACCTTCACCGTGATCGGTAATTTCTATGCGGGTTTTCCCGTTTTCAAGACGGCGCGCTTCAATGATTACCGTTTTGTCATCGCCTGCATAGTTAATTGCGTTGTTGATGAGATTGTAAACTACTTGCAGAATTCTCTTCTTGTCGCATTTAACAATCGTTTCGCCGATGCTTTCGTAAATAAAGGTATATTCTTTTTCCTGCATCAGTTTGCGATAGCGTTCTGCCGTTTCAAGCAGGAGCAGGTCAATGTCAACCTCTTCGATATCAAGCTTTTCGCCGCCTCCCTGATATTTTGAAAGGTCCACAAGGTCATTTACCAGTGAAGAAAGGCGCGCCGTTTCGTCAATGACAACCTGCATGTTTTCGGGGGTGTTTTCGCCCTCGATATCGCGCATCATTTCGCAATAGCCTGTAATGAGTGTAAGTGGCGTGCGCAAATCGTGGGAGATATTTGCGATAAGTTCTTTTTGAAGCTCATCGGTTTTTCTCAGGTCCTTTGCGGTTTGGTTGAGCGTGTCGGAAAGCTCATAAATCTCGCGATATCCGTCGCCGGTGAATTTAATATCGTATTCTCCGCGTGTCAGGCGTTTTGCCGCACGGTTAACATCGGTTATAGGTTGCGAGAGCTTTTTTGCTGTCACGTTAGCCACGATACTTGCAAGGATTGCGGTTACTATGGTAGTAATAAAGAGCTGAATTGTAAGCGCAGTTTTTATAATATTTACCGGCGTGATTGCCGCATCAAGCATTATAATAAGAGAACCTTTTTCAGTATCCTTTACCGAAACATTCAAAATTCTGTCGCGTACACTGTATTTGCTGTGCGAAAAACGTAAACGCCCGCTATTCTCACTTTGAAAACCGTTCAAGTTTGCGCGGTGGAAATAGTCGCCGCCGGCTTCGGTTGCGGAGTGGTAAAGCTCGGTAAGTTTTTCGCTGTTTATACCGTGTATGATACAACCGCTACTTGGATGCGCGTTTGCAATCGGCGCTCCGCGTTTGTCAAAAATATAAATGCAAAACTCGTTGTCAACCGCCATTGCGGAGATGTTTTGCGAAAATGATTTGTCATTTTCGCTGTAAAGAGTTTCAATCTGGTTTGAAAGGCTCGACATTCTGCTTTTTGTAAGCTGATAATACATGGTGTCAAGCATAAAAATCTGAAAGCTCCAAAGAAGGAGCAGCGTTACAAGCGAGAGCGCCACAAAACCTACAAATAGCTTTGAGCGCATATGCATCTTTCGCTTGGGACGTCTTAATTTAACTTCATTATTCATCGCTGTATCTGTATCCTACACTGCGGAGTGTTATGATGTATGATGCGTAATCGCCAAGGCTCTTTCTGAGTAACTTGATATGTGTATCAAGCGTGCGATCGCCGCCAAAAAAGTCATATCCCCAAACTTTGTTGATCAGTTTCTCGCGTGTTAAGGCGATATCTTTATTTTTTATCATGTAGAAGAGCAGGTCGTATTCTTTTGGAGAAAGGTTGACCTCAACTCCGTCAACATATACGCGGCGTGCTGTAAAGTTTACCTCAAGACCTCGGCTTTTGTAAATATCTACATCTGATGAAGTCTCGCTTTGACGGGCACGCTTCATAATGGCTTCTACGCGGAGCATGAGTTCTTTTGGGGAGAACGGTTTTACCACATAGTCATCAACGCCGAGTTCAAAGCCGTTGATTTTGTCATATTCCTCTCCGCGTGCTGAAAGCATGAGTATCGGAACATCGCTCTTTTTGCGTATTTCGCGGCAGGCAGAAAAGCCATCAAGGTTTGGCATCATAATATCCATGATTATGATGTCATATGCATTTTCACGGCATTTTTCAACTGCCTCCATGCCGTCGGTGGCAAAGTCCACCGAGTGACCTTCAAATTTTGCATATTTGCCTATAAGCTCGCGGATCTTTTCTTCATCGTCTACTACTAAAATTTTGTACATTGTTTTCTCCGTCCTTGCAGTCACAAAAAGCCCCTATGCCGGGGCTTTTATGTTATTTGTTGATTTCGAGTTTGGGGGCTGATGTTTCTTCGGGCTTGCTTTCAATAAGAGTAACAAAAACCTTTGTAAACTTTCCGTTGCGCGCTACCAGAAGCTCAACCTTGTCGCCAACCTTGAACTGTCCTATTGCATTTTTGAGGGTTGCAGAGTCCGAAACTTCATAATCGCCAAAGCTTATGATGCGGTCACCGTTCTGGAGGGGAGTTTCGCCGCCGTCATATACATAGATACCGTATGCGTTAACGCCGTAGCGGATAAGGTCCATGTAGTTTGAAATTTCGATGTAAGAAATGCCAAGAGCGGGTCTGCCACTGACATATCCGTTTGTAAGAAGCTCGGTTGCGATTTCGTATGCATAGTTAATAGGAATTGCAAAGCCAAGTCCTTCGATGCCGGTGCCTGAAGACTTTGCATTTACAATTGCAACAAGCTCGCCCTTCATGTTGAAAAGACCGCCGCCGGAGTTGCCGGGATTTATGGCAGCATTGGTCTGGAGCAAGCGCATTGTCTGACCGTCGATGGTAAGCTCGCGGTCAAGTGCGCTGATGATACCGTTGGTAACACTTCCGCCAAGTTCGCCAAGGGGATTACCGATGGCAAGCACCTCTTCACCGACTAAAAGCCCTGCGCTGTTGCCGATAATGGCATATGTGAGTTTGTTGGTAACGTCAATTTTTATAACTGCTATGTCGGCCTGTGCATCCGTGCCGATAAGTTCTGCTGTATATTCATCGCCCGATGTAAGTCTTACGGTGATTTTGGTTGCACCGTCAATAACATGGTTATTTGTGATGATGTAGCCGTCATCGCTGATGATAACACCGCTACCTGCGCCACTCTGGATAAACTGCTGGAAATAGGTGCTACCGGCAGCCATTTCAGTGGAAATTTCAACAACAGTATCTTTTACGGCTGCTGCAACTGCCGCATAACCGCCGTTTGCAGTCTTGTTAGCAAGTTTTGCAAGCTGCTCGGCTTTGGCAGAAGCACTTTGAGCCGCTGCGATAGAGTCAAAGTGTTCGCTGTCTGTATCAATATTTACCTTGGGTCTTTCGGGCTTTTCGTTTTTAACAACGTCTGTACCGGTTGGGTCGTCATTGGTGTTTATGGCAGCAATTCTTTCATACTGGTCTTCAAGCTCGGCAATACGGTTTTCTACCATGTAATATGCACCGATGAGTCCGCTTGAAACGGAAATGCAGATTACAAGCAGAAGTGCGCTGAGTGTAAGGATAACATTTTTAGCAGAGCCGTGCTTCTTTTTAGGCGCGTTGCCTTCGGGGAAGGTATTGTATAGCGGCGTATCGCTGTTTTCATTGGTTGTATTGTCTGAATAGAATGTATATTCTTCCATTGCACAAGTCCTCCGTGTGTATTTCTGATTACAGTATAAAATTTAAATGTGATGTTTTTATGATTAAAAACGGTATTTAAACTGAATTTTTGTCGAGGTAATTCTGGAGTATTATTTCTGCGGAGAGAGTGTCAACTACTGCTTTGCGCTTTTCTCCGCGGGTGTCTGTGATGTTGAGAATCCGATGAGCCGCCATTGTAGAAACACGTTCATCTAAAAACTCAATTTCTGCTTCGGTCATTGGTCTTAAAAGGTCAGCAAATGCACGTATTTTATCCGCGCTTGCGCCTTCGCTTCCGTCCATATTTTTGGGTAAACCGATAACAATTATACCAACATCATGTTCTTTTGCGAGCGCGGCAACTTTTTTGGCGGTTGCTCGCATTCCGCCTTCTTTTATGGTACCAAGTCCACTTGCCAAAAAGCGTCCGGTATCCGATAACGCAATGCCCGTGCGAACATCGCCGTAGTCTACGCCCATTACTTTTTGCATAATTATATCCTCATTCTATAAACATCGCATCACCGAAAGAGAAAAATCTGTATTTTTCATCGACTGCGGTTTTGTAAGCCTCAAGCATTTTTTCGCGGTTGTAAAGTGCACTTACAAGCATGAGCAGTGTGCTTTCAGGTAGATGAAAATTTGTTATAAGCGCATCAACTGCTTTGAATTTGTATCCGGGATAGATAAAAATTGCGGTATCATCTGCCATTTCAGAGAGAGTTCCGTCGTCTTTTGCCACGCTTTCGAGTACTCGGCACGAGGTGGTTCCAACGCAGATTACCCTGCCGCCGTTTGCCTTTCTGCGGTTAATTTCATCAGCGCTTTCTTTTGAAATTGAAAAGTATTCGCTGTGCATAACATGGTCTTTTACATCGTCCTCTTTTACAGGGCGAAATGTGCCAAGTCCTACATGAAGCATAACCGGTACAATGGCAATACCTTTTTGCTTTATTCTGTCAAGTAACTCCTCGGTGAAATGAAGCCCCGCGGTGGGAGCCGCTGCGCTGCCTTCTGTTTTTGCGTACACTGTCTGATAGCGGCTTTTGTCCTCAAGTTTCTCGGTGATGTAGGGAGGAAGCGGCATATTTCCTATTTTTTCAAGCGCGCTGTAGATTTCTGCGCCGCCCAGAGAAAATGTAATAAGGCGGTTGCCCTCTTCTACGATATCGGTTATTTCACCGACAAGCTCGCCGTCGCCAAAGATAAACTTTTTGCCGATTTTAGCTTTTTTACCGGGACGCACAAGTGTTTCCCAAACGCGGTCGCCGTGGCGGCGGAGCAATAAAAACTCAACCACGCGGTCATCTTTTTCTGCATCGGTACCGAAGATACGCGCCGGGATTACCTTTGAATTGTTTACAACAAGAACATCATTGGGGTTTAAATAGTCGATTATATCGTAAAAATGCTTATGCTCAATACTGCCGGTTTGGCGGTTTAACACCATCAGGCGCGAGCAGTCACGTTTTTCTGCAGGAGTCTGCGCGATAAGCTCCTCGGGCAAATCGTAAAAAAAGTCGCTTTTTTTAAGCTCGGTTTTAATTCTTTCGTTTGTAATCATTTATCCGAAATTAGTCTTTCTACATATTTTATTATTAGTACTATTATAGTACTAAAAATTAATAATTTCAAGTGGAGAACGCTATGGATACATATAAAATGAAAAAATCCTTGTTTGAGGGTGTTGCAAGCGCACTCGCAACACCGTTTTCGGCAGGAGAAATAGATTACTCGGCATTTCGCCGTATTTGCGATTGGCAGATAAATATGGGAGTTGATGCACTTGTGGTTTCGGGAACTACTGGAGAGGCGGCAACGCTTGCGCGCACAGAGCGAAGGATTTTAGCCGAAACTGCCATGGATGTTGCTGCGCAGAGAGTGCCGGTTGTTGTAGGATGCGGCTCGTCCGATACTGCGACGGCGGTGTCACTTTGCAAGGAGGCGGTCAGTATCGGAGCGGATGCGCTGCTTGTGATCACGCCTTATTGCAACAAGGGTACAAGGAGAGGGCTGATTGAACACTATAAGCGAGTTGCCGATGCCGCAGGCGGCATAAGCGTGATACTGTATAATGTGCCGTCGCGCACCGGTGTTGATATGAGCCTTGAGCAGTATAAGGAGCTTTCTAAAATTGAAAATATTGTTGCAGTAAAAGAGGCGGCAACAAGTCTTACCAAGATGACGCGCCTTGCCGGCGAAAGCTCGCTGACGCTTTACAGTGGCAACGATGATATGATTCTGCCGGTAATTTCCGTGGGCGGCAGGGGAGTTATATCAGTGCTTTCAAATCTTGTTCCAGCAGCGGTGTCGGCAATGACGCATGCGGCTCTTGACGGCGATTTTAAAACCGCTTTTCCGATAGCACATACTTATGCACATCTTATAGAGCTGCTGTTTGCCGAGACAAATCCTGCACCGCTGAAATATGCAATGAGCCTGCTTGAACTGTGCAGCGGCGAAATGCGTCTTCCTATGTGGGATATATCCGATGAGTTGAAAGTAAAGATAAAAGACGAAATGGTAAGGTTGAATTTGATATAAAACAAAAAACGCATTGGTTTACCAATGCGTTTTTATGTGTACACCGATTTTTTCACATTCGGCATACCATTTTTCAAATTCATAGCAGAGGTTTTCTGCCGCGTGAGTGTCGCCCGTCAAAACCACTGTGCCTCCAAGAGAGGCGATATACTTAATTTGTTCAAGCGACGGATAGGGAACCTTTTTGTATCCGCGCGAAATTGCGCCTGTGTTAACTTCAAAAGGTCGGCATTCTTCTATAAGGCGGTCAATTGCACTCTTATATGCCGCAACATATCGCGGATGATTTTCGTCAAAGAGTTTTCCACCTTCATTAAACTTGCTTATGAGGTCAAAATGCCCTATTATATCCGCATCGGTCTTTCCGACGACGTTACTAACGCATCGGAAGTATTCTTCACAAAGCGCATAAATATCGCCGTTGAAGTATTTTTTTGTTGCGGCGAGCAAAATTTCTTCGCTTTCATCAATAGGGATATACTCATCGCCTGCTTTTAAGTAGTGAACGGAGCCTATAATATAGTCAAAGCCCATGCGCGAAAAATTTGAATAATAATCTTGTTCAACACCGAGACGTATTTCTATTTTTCCTCTGAATTCTTCTTTTAGCTGATTTATCTCGGTCATATAGCTCAGTATGTTTGGGATTGACATGCAATACCGCTCATCAAAGTAGGTGTAGCAGTGACCGGAAAAGCCTATGCAGGACAGCCCCTTTTTAATAGCGGCTTCAACCATTTCACGCGGAGTGTTTTTGCCGTCACAGTAAGTTGTGTGCGTGTGTATATCAAAGAGTGTCATTGGGTCATTTTCTCCTGCTTTACCTTGTGGTCTATAACATGGCGGCTTGCAAGCTCGCGGTGAATATCCTCAAGAGAGATTCCGGCTTCAACCATAAGCACCATAATGTGATATGCAAGATCGGCAATCTCATAAACCGTTTCTGCTTTGTCGTTAGCCTTTGCCGCTATTATAACCTCGGTGGACTCTTCACCGACTTTTTTGAGAATTTTGTCAATTCCTTTTTCAAAAAGATAGGTGGTGTATGAGCCTTCTTTTTTGTCAAGTTTTCTGCCCTCGATAAGTTTCATCAGCATATCAAGTGAGAAATCATGGCGCTCTTCGCTTTTCCAAAGGGGATTTTCAAAGCATGAAAATGTGCCCGTATGACATGCAGGACCGTCGGGCTCGACAGAAACGAGGAGAGCATCCTTGTCGCAGTCAGCGGTGATTGAAACAATGTGCTGATAGTTGCCGCTTGTCTCGCCTTTGAGCCAGAGCTTTTGACGTGAGCGGCTGAAAAAGCAGGTCAAGCCTTTTTCAATAGAGATTTCAAGGCTCTCGCGGTTCATGTATGCAAGGGTGAGCACTCTGCCCGAGACCGCATCCTTTACTATAGCAGGGATAAGCCCTTTTTCGTCAAATTTCAGTTCGTCGATATTTATCATTGGTTAGTCCTTTCTTGTGGGTATGCCGTGTGCCGCCATTTCGGATTTGAGGTCGCTGATTTTTACCTCTCCAAAGTGAAAAATCGATGCAGCAAGTCCTGCGTCAACCTTTGGCAGAGTTTTAAACAGCGCAATAAAGTCATTTATACATCCTGCGCCGCCGGAAGCGATAACGGGAACATTGACAATTTTACATACGGCATCAAGCATTTCAAGGTCAAAGCCTTTCTTCACACCGTCAGTGTCGATGGAGTTGAGCACCACCTCGCCGGCCCCCATGTCAACACATTGTTTTATCCACTGCAGTGCGTCCATGCCTGTGTTTTCTCTGCCGCCCTTGGCAAATACTTTAAATGCGCCGTCCACGCGCTTTACATCGCAAGAGATGACAACGCATTGGTTGCCGTAGCGTTTTGCCGCTTCGTATACAAGCGAGGGGTTGCGGATAGCGCCGGAATTGACGCTAACTTTATCAGCACCGCATTTGAGTACGCGGTCAAAGTCATCGAGCGTGTTTATTCCGCCGCCAACTGTAAGCGGAATAAACACTTTTCGTGCAGTCTCGGTTAAAATATCGGTAAAAAGCTCTCTGCCTTCTGCAGAGGCTGTAATGTCATAAAAAACAAGCTCGTCTGCGCCGCATTCGCTGTAGTATTTTGCAAGTTCAATGGGTGAGGAAACATCTGAAAGTCCCTCAAAGTTTACACCTTTGACAACTCTGCCGTTTTTTACATCGAGGCAGGGAATGATTCTTTTAGTAATCATTTAGCAATCTTCACCGCCTCTTCGATTGAGATCGCGCCGGTGTAATATGCTTTGCCTATTATTGCACCGTAAATGTCAAGTGCGCGGAGTGCCTTTACATCATCAAGCGATGAAACGCCGCCCGACGCTACTATTTTCATATTAAGTTCGTTTGACAGGGTTTTGTAGAGTTCCACATTTGTACCTTGCATGGCACCGTCCTTGGAGATGTCGGTGCAAATAAGCGTGCCAATTCCAATGCTCTGCATCTTTTTGCAAAAGTCAAATGCACTTTCGTTTGATTTTTCCGTCCAGCCTTTAACGGCTACAAAGCCGTCTTTTATGTCAACGCCAACGGCGATTTTTTCACCGTATTTGTCCGCTGCTTCTTTGGCAAAAGAGGGATTTGTCACCGCAGCCGTACCAAGGATAACTCTGTCGATTCCTGCTTCGATATAGCGGTCCACTATTTCCATTGTGCGTATTCCGCCGCCGATTTCGCAAAAGAGAGAGGTGTTTTTCTTTAAGGCGCAAACGGTATCAATATTCGGGGTCGTGCCGTCACGTGCGCCTTCAAGGTCAACAATGTGAAGATGCTTGGCGCCGCTTTTTTCAAAGTCGCGAGCAACATCTATCGGGGTGTCGCTGTAGACGGTCATTTGCGCGTAGTCGCCCTTGTAAAGGCGCACTGCTTTGCCGCCGTAAAGGTCAATTGCAGGGAAAATAAACATCTGTTAAACCTCGCTGAATGCTTTTAAAATGTTAAGTCCCACTTTGCCGCTTTTTTCGGGGTGGAACTGGCAACCGTATACGTTGCCGCTACCGGCGGCAGCTGTCAGTTGAGCGCCGTATTCCGCAGTGGCAATGATGTTTTCATCAGCAGTTTTTGCGTAAAACGAATGAACAAAATATACGCAGTCACCGTTGTTGATGTATTTAAAAATCGGGCTTTTTTCGCCTTTTATATTCAGCGCGTTCCATCCGATATGCGGGATCTTAAGTTCGCTTGGTATAACGGTTGAAATCGGGTGAATTTCGCCTTTGATAAGTCCAAGCCCCTCGTGAGTGCCGTATTCAAAACCGCGCTCAAACAAAAGCTGCATGCCAAGGCAGATACCAAGCAGCGGTTTGCCGCCTTTTGCTTCAGCTACAATTACCTTGTCAAGCCCGCTCTCTTTTAACTTTTTCGCCGCATCTCCAAAAGCGCCGACGCCGGGGAGCAAAATTTTGTCTGCGGATTTTATCACATCAGTATCGGCAGTTATTACCGTTTCAACGCCGATTTCTTCAAAAGAAGATTTAAGCGAGAACAGGTTTCCAACGCCGTAGTCGATAATTGCAATCATTAAAGAGCTCCTTTTGTAGAGGGGATGGAATCTGCGTTGTCTTTGTCTATTGCAACTGCTGCACGCAGGCTGCGAGCTACGCTCTTGAATACACCTTCTATGATATGGTGTGAGTTTTTGCCTGCAATTTTGCGGATATGGAGCGTGCATGCGGCAGTGCGGACAAACGCTGCAAAAAATTCCTCGCAAAGCTCTGTGTCAAAGTTGCCTACTTTGTATGCAGGAATTTCGCAATCAAAATACAGACCGCTTCTGCCGGAGAGGTCAACAGCTGAAAGAATCAGCGTTTCATCCATGGGAAGCATCATGCTGCCGTAGCGCACAATGCCTTTTTTGTCGCCGAGAGCCTTTAAAAAAGCCTGTCCCAGCACAATGCCGATATCTTCAGCGGTGTGGTGATAGTCAACATGTGTGTCGCCCTTGCAAACCACTTCGAGATTAAAGTTGCCGTGTTTTGCAAAAAGTGTCAGCATATGGTCAAGAAAACCGCTGCCGCTGTCAATGCGGCTTTCGCCTTTACCGTCAAGCAAAAGCGAAAGCGATATATTTGTTTCAGCAGTGACTCTGCCGATTTTTGCTTCTCTCATTTTTTCTCCTCTAAAATCTCTTCTAATCTGTCGCACAGAATTTCCATTTGCTCACGCGAGCCAACGGTGATTCTGTTATAATCCTCAAGTCGCTTTTTTGAAAAATGCCGCACAAGAATTCCTCTTTCGCGCAGTGCTTGGTAAAGTGCCTCACCGCCGATTTTCTTATGCTTTGCAAAAATGAAATTGGCAAGCGAAGGAGTCATTTCAAAGCCCATTTTTTTCATACGCTCCGTTGCGTACTCGCGATTTTCAATGATGGAGGCGCAGTTCTTTTGGGTATATTCCTCATCACAGAGAGTTCCTATTCCTGCCGCCATTGTCATGCGGTTGATGTTATATGGGTTTGTCGAATACTTGATTGTATTTAGATCCGCAATCAGAGCAGCGTTTCCAACAGCAACTCCAAGGCGTGCACCTGCCATTGAACGCGATTTTGAAAAAGTTTGCACCACAAGCAAATTGTCATATTTTTTAGTGAGCGGAACTGCACTTTCCGCGCCGAAATCGACATATGCTTCGTCGATTACCACTACGGCATCGGGATTGCTTTTGACAATCAGTTCAATTTCTTCAAGTGATAGAGCAATGCCTGTGGGAGCATTGGGGTTTGCGATAAACACAGTTTCGTTTTTATTAGTATAGTCGGAGATGTTTATTGTAAAATCCTCGTTTAGCGGAAGTTCGGAATATGGGATACCGTTGATTTCTGCAAAAACTGTGTAAAAACCGTATGTGATATCGGGGAAGCGTGCGGGGTGTTCCTTGTCGCAAAATGCCATAAATGCAAAGTTTAAAATTTCATCAGATCCGTTGCCGGCAAGCACCATTGATTTGTCAACTTTGTAAAGCGATGCAAGTTTTTCATGAAGCTCGTGACATTCCGGGTCAGGATAAAGCTGTAAGCTCCTTGCTGCCTGTGCCGCCATTTCAATTGCGTCTTCACTTGGCAGATAGGGCGACTCGTTTGTATTCAGCTTGATATATTTCATATCGCGCGGCTGTTCGCCCGGTGTATACGGTGTCAGATTTTTATATTTTTCGCTGAAAAAGCGACTCATTTTTCATTCTCCGTTCTGATAATCGCACTTTTAGCGTGCGCAGTAAGCCCTTCTTTTGTTGCAAAAAATGCAACATCTTCAGCAACCTTTTTGAGCGCATCGCGTGTGTAGTAGGTGTACTGTGTTTTCTTTACAAAGTCATCAACCGAAAGCGGGCTTGAAAACTTTGCTGTGCCGCTTGTGGGTAGGGTGTGATTTGGCCCTGCAAAGTAGTCGCCGAGTGCCTCAGGGCAGTTTCTGCCCATGAAAATCGAACCTGCATGGCGAATCGAGTCGAGGTAGTCAAACGGATTGTCCACAAGCAGTTCAAGATGTTCAGGTGCAATTTCATTAGCTATCTCAATTGCTTTGTCCAATGTGTCTGCAACAATGATTTTTGAGCAGTTGTCAATTGAAACCCGTGCAATTTCTGCGCGTAGCAGTTCGGGGATCTGCACCTCAAGCTCGGCTTGAACCGCTTTTGCAAACTCATAGGAGTCGGTTACAAGCACAGCACTTGCCATTTTATCATGCTCTGCCTGTGAAAGCAGGTCAGCCGCAGCATGGCGCGGATCTGTCTTGCCGTCTGCAACGATCAGAATTTCGCTTGGGCCTGCGATCATGTCAATTGATACAATACCGTAAACCTGTTTTTTTGCCTCGGCAACATATGCGTTTCCGGGCCCCACGATTTTGTCAACCTTGGGTACGCTTTCTGTGCCGTATGCGAGTGCGGCAACTGCCTGTGCGCCGCCTACTTTGAAAATACGGTCAATTCCTGCGATTTTTGCCGCGGCGAGGATAACGGGGTTAACTTTGCCATCACGCGAAGGGGGCGTAACCATTACAACCTCGCGGACTCCTGCGATTTTTGCCGGAATTGCGTCCATGAGTACGGTTGAGGGGTATGCAGCGGTGCCGCCCGGCACATAGAGCCCGGCACGGTCAACGGGGATGACCTTTTGACCTACAACTATACCGCTTTCGTCATTGATTATAAAACTGTTGCGTAGCTGCTTTTCGTGAAACTTGCGGATATTTGCCGCCGCTTTTTTAAGTACGTCTATAAATCTTGGTTCAACTGCGTCAAAAGCTTCGTTGATTTCGGCTTCGCTGACCAAAAGCGTGTCAAGCGAGGCCCCATCAAACTTTTTGCAGTATTCAAAAAGTGCTTCATCGCCGCGGTTTCTCACATTTGTGATAATGTCCGAAACTACGCCTGCAACGTCAACTTCCGGCACGGCTCTTGCAAAAATATCTTCTGTAGCAACCTCGCCGTATTTTAGAATCTTAATCATTGCCATTCTCCATGCTGTGAATAATTCTTTCGACAAGCTCGTTTTTAAATTTAAAGCTTGCTTTGTTTGCGATAAGTCTTGCGCTTATCGGCACTATTGTTTCAACCACCTCAAGGTTGTTTTCCTTAAGTGTCGTACCTGTTTCAACTATATCAACTATAACGTCTGAAAGTCCAAGTATGGGGGCTATTTCAATCGAACCGTTGAGATGGATGATGTCGATATCGCGACCTATTGACGCATAGTAGTTTTTTGCTATGTTTGTAAACTTTGTCGCAACTTTTAAAGTTCGGCTTTGGTCGTCTGCAAAGTCTTTTTTTGCGGCAACTGCCATGCGGCATTTGCCAATGTCAAGGTCGTAGAGTTCGTACACATCGGGGGAGTATTCAAGCAAAATATCTTTGCCGCAAACTCCGATGTCTGCCGCGCCGCGCTCAACATAAATTGCAACGTCTGACGGTTTTACCCAAAAGTATCTTACGCCGCATTCTTCATTTTCAAAAATGAGTTTGCGGTTGTTTTCTTTTATCGACGGACATTCAAAACCGGCTGTTGCAAACTGTTCATAAACTTTTTCTCCAAGTCTGCCTTTGGGCAGGGCAATATTCAGCATCTTCATATTTTGCTTACCCCGCTTTCGTCAAGTTTCATGAGCTCTGCGTATTTTATCTTTTCGGGGATCCCTTTTTGTGCCATTACGCTTTTGCCGTTTGCAGAAAGGTCCTTAACCGCTTTGGCAAGCGAAGACAAAGGAGTGTTGTCTTTATAAATAAGAAGAATATCAACGTCGCTTTGCTTTTCACTTGAGTTTATTCGTTCAAGTAAATCAAGATAAACTGCAAATCCGATGGCACCGGATTTTCTGCCCATTTTATAAAGAAGTTTGTCATACTGACCGCCTGCAAGCACTCCCTCGGGGATACCTTCGATAAAGCCCTTGAACACAATGCCGTTATAGTATCCGATATCGTGGATTACTGAAAAGTCTATGCGGAGCATGTTGTATATTTCGGTGTTTTCCAGTGCAGAAAGGATGTTTGAAAACTGAATCAACGGTGCGCTGTCGATTTTGCCGTCAAGCAGAGAAAAAAGCTTTGGGACAATGTCGGACGGTTTGCCGTAAAGCGTAATAAGCGATTTTAAAAGTTCGGTATCTTCTTTTGAAACCGAGCATTTTTCGCATATTGCCGTAAGCGAATGAACACTTTTTTCACCAATGCATTTCAGCATCTGGGTACGTTCTCCGTCGTCTATACCGAGTGCGTCGAAAAGTGCCTCTATAATACCGAGATGCGATATGTCAAGCACGGATGAAACAGAGATGGAGGCAAGACTTTTTGCCGCGAGCAGCAACACCTCGTAAAGTGCGTAGTCGTCAATATCTCCGATACATTCAAGCCCAACTTGCATAATCTCTTTAAAACTGTGTGTGGCTCCGGAAACACGGTAAACATTTTCGTTGTAGTAAACCTTTTGTACCTGCCCTGACTTATCCTTGCAGTTTTTGAGTATGGAGAGGGTAACGTCAGGCTTAAGAGCCATGAGTTTTCCGTTTGTGTCGGTAAAGGTGATTACACTGTCCGATATGAGAAAGTCCTTGTTGCGTACATAGAGGTCATACTCTTCAAATTTACTCATTTTGTATTGAGAATAACCGTATGCTGCATAAAGTTCACGCAGGGCAAATATTGCTTTCTCTTCGTTTTTTAAAAGGGAGTCGTTAAGTATCATTACGTTTATTTTTTATCCTTGATTTTTTCGATGGCTGCCATATATCCGCCGCTGCCGTAGTTTAAGCATTTGCTTACGCGGCTGATTGTTGCAGTGCTTACGTTTACTTCCTGGGATATTTTTTGATAGTTGATTCCTTCGGTTAAAAGGAAAGCAACGTCAAGGCGTTGTGCCATGTCCTGCAGTTCTTTTATTGTGCAGATGTCCTCAAAAAATTTGTAGCAATCTTCTGTAGTTTCCAAACCGAGAATTGCCTCAAAAAGTCTGTCAATGGATGCCGATTTGAGTTTGACCATGGATAGGTCCTCACTTTCAATTTAATTTGTTAACATATTACCACTTTACAGTACTAAAGTCAATAGGAATAACAAAAAAATTAAACACTTCAAAAAACGAGATAACTTGCACTCGAAAATTTGAAGGATAAAGCGGCTATATGCGTTGACAAGCCAGATGAGTTTCTATATAATAAATGTATAAAATATGAGGTTTTTTGTATGAATTTTATACTTGACACAATTGAAAGCAAAGCAGCGGACAGGGCGATAGCCATGCCCGTTTTTGGTGATGCCAAAAGTCTTGCTACTCTTGCACTTTGTGTGAAAGCGCTTTCAAAAGAAAGGGTATACTGCGTTCACATTGACCACGGTATGCTACGAAAAAACGAGGCGAAAAAAGTAAAAGAATACATCGAAAACCTTGGAATCGCAAACTCGGTTTTTGTCAAGTGTGAAAACGCTTTTTTGATGTCTTCGGTTAAAAAAGCAGAAGAAAGAATAATAGGTCCGCTTTCAATGGTATGTATACCTGCCGAAAAGCGTGAGATTATTCTGTCTGCAATGAACCGGATTTACGCAGACGCAGTTGCAAGCTTTGGCGTGCCTGATCTGCTTGTTACCGGTATGCATACTGTTGGCGGCGAAAGTATTGCGGATGTGGGCGATAATGCCGCAGATATTGCAAAAGCGGCGGGGGCGGACGTATCACTTTTGCGTCAGCCGTTTCCGATGCAGGCATATGCAATCCGTATGCTTTGTCACAAGTCGGTTATTGCGCTTACTACCGAGCAAAGAGAGTTGGTTTATAACATTGCAAATGAAATTTCAGATGCGGTTTCAGCTCGTCTTGTGCCACTACGCACGGTCGGTATACACGAAGGTGTTCGTACATACAAGAGCATGGCTCTTATTTCTGATAAAGGAGAACAAAGCGATTTTGATAAACTCTTTGAAATCGCCGTAGAACTGAATAACAAAGCCACATTTGTAAACCGCGTAGTTTGCAGAGTGGACTCGGATTCGCATGCATTTCCGTATCATAGCCATCCATCCCATCTTTGTAAAGAGGGATTTGACATTCTTCGTGTTGCAGATGAGATTGTTGCAGAGGAGTTTGACAAAACACCGGCAGCGCAGTTTTTTGCGGTGTTACTCCCGATAGTGGAGGATACAGAAAAGCATTATTCAGTGGTTATTCGTGCGGTTTCGACTGCAGATTTCAAAACAGCACGTGCGCTGGTTCCCGGAAAAGATTTTTCAAAAGAGGTGCTCGCGTCAGCGGCAAAGCGTATAAAAGAGACACTCCGAGATACAGTTGATATGGTACTCTATGACATAACATCAAAGCCTCCGGCAGCAATAGAATGGGAATAAAAAATCAAGCAACCTGAATCGTAAAATTCAGGTTGCTTTTTGTGTATTTATGTGGTATCATATTAGCAATAAATTAAATGGGGGATATTTCTATGTTTAATGCAGAAAAAGTGAAAAATGACTGTGTGCAATGGATTCGCGATTTCTTTGAGAAAAACGGCAAGGGATGCAATGCTGTCCTCGGTATTTCCGGAGGCAAAGACAGCTCCATAGTTGCCGCACTTTGCGTTGAAGCACTTGGCAAGGATCGTGTTATCGGCGTTCTTATGCCTCAGGGCGATCAGCATGATATTGACAAGGCATATATGCTTGTTAATCATCTTGGAATCAAGCACTATCTTGTTAACATTAAGGATGCTGTAGACGGTATTCTTAATAATATTACTTCCGACCTTGAAATCACATCCCAGACACTTCAGAATCTTCCTGCCAGAATCAGAATGTCTACGCTTTATGCTATTTCCCAGAGCTGCAACGGCAGAGTTGCAAACACCTGTAACCTTTCTGAAGACTGGGTTGGCTATTCCACCCGTTACGGCGATTCCGTTGGTGATTTTTCACCCCTTTCATTCCTTACCGTTACTGAAATAAAGGAAATCGGATATCTTTTGGGACTTCCGAGAGAGCTTGTCGATAAGGTTCCGATTGACGGTCTTTGCGGCAAGAGCGATGAGGAAAATCTCGGCTTTACTTATGCCGAGCTTGACAGATACATCCGCGAAGGTGTTATCGAGGATGAAGCGAAAAAAGCGCTCATTGACGATAAACACGCTAAAAATCTTTTCAAGCTTCAGCTTATGCCTTGCTTTAAACCTGAATTATAATAAAAAGGTCGTCCAATGGGCGACCTTTTTTAACTATGCTTCGGTATTTGTGCTTTTTATATAAAACAATATGACAAAATTCTAAAAATTTACTTTATTTTTTTCTGATATAACTATTGAATAGTTTTAAAAAAAGTAGTAAAATATATTGTAAATGTCTTTTCGCAAACTTATTCTATAAAGAAAGAAGTGCTGTATATGGCAAACACAGAAAGAAGAGTTGGTACGGTATCGAGAGGTATTCGTTGCCCCATCATCCGTGAGGGAGATGACCTTGCGGCTATCGTTTCAGAAAGCGTATTGCTTGCGGCAGAGTCCGAGGGCTTTGAACTCCGTGACAGAGATGTTATTTCCGTAACTGAATCAGTTGTTGCACGTGCACAGGGAAACTATGCAACCGTTAATGATATAGCAGCTGATGTTAAGGCAAAACTCGGCGGCGGAACCGTTGGCGTTATTTTCCCCATCCTTTCGCGTAATCGTTTTGCAATTTGCCTTCGCGGTATTGCAATGGGTGTGAGCAAAGTAGTCCTTATGCTTGCATACCCCTCCGATGAAGTCGGAAACGAGCTTGTGAGCCTTGATAAGATTGACGCGGCAGGAGTTAACCCGTATTCTGATGTCCTTTCCGAGGCAAAATATCGTGAACTTTTCGGCGTTAACAAGCATGAGTTTACCGGTGTCGATTATGTTGAATACTATGCAAATCTTGTTCGCGAATGCGGAGCTGAGGTTGAGGTCGTTTTTGCAAATCAACCAAAGGCAATTCTTGAATATACAAATACAGTTATTAACTGCTCAATTCATACAAGAGCGCGCACAAAGCGCATTCTTACCGAAGCAGGCGCAAGGGTCCTCAATCTTGATGAGATTTTAAATGCTCCTGTAAACGGAAGCGGTTGCAATGAAAAGTATGGTCTTCTCGGTTCAAACAAGGCTACCGAGGATAAGGTTAAACTTTTCCCCAGAGAGTGTAAGGATCTTGTGCTTGACATTCAAAAGAGAGTTTTTGATGCAACCGGCAAGCACGTAGAGGTTATGGTATACGGCGACGGCGCGTTTAAGGACCCCCAAGGAAAGATTTGGGAACTTGCAGACCCGGTTGTTTCTCCTGCGTTTACCGACGGTCTTGTTGGAACGCCCAACGAGCTTAAACTCAAGTACCTCGCGGACAATGATTACAAGGATCTTTCAGGAGAGGCACTCAAAGAAGCAATTTCTAAGAGCATCCGTGAAAAGGGAACCAATCTTGTGGGCAATATGGCTTCTCAGGGCACCACTCCCCGTCAGCTCACCGACCTTATAGGTTCGCTTTGCGACCTGACAAGCGGTTCAGGTGATAAGGGTACACCTATTGTACTTGTACAGGGTTATTTTGACAACTATACTAATTAATGGGGGAAAATAAAATGCAAGGTAATGTTCGTCCCGAAACAATGGAGCGCATCACAACAAAAGCACTTGCAGATGCGTTTATTGAAGAACAGGTAAAAGAAATCAGAGAGCAGGTTGGTGACAAAAAGGTTCTCCTCGCGCTCAGCGGCGGTGTTGACTCTTCTGTTGTTGCGGCTCTCCTTATTAAGGCGATTGGCAAGCAGCTCGTATGCGTTCATGTTAACCATGGCCTTATGCGCAAGGGCGAGAGCGAACAGGTTATTGAGGTTTTCGGCAAGGCACTTGATGCCAACCTCGTTTATGTTGATGCAACCGACCGTTTCCTTGACCTTCTCAAAGATGTAGCAGAACCCGAAAAGAAGAGAAAAATTATTGGCGGAGAGTTTATCAAGGTTTTTGATGAGGAATCCGCAAAGCTTGAGGGCATATCCTTCCTTGCTCAGGGCACCATATATCCCGACATTCTTGAGAGTGACGGCGTAAAGGCTCACCACAATGTTGGCGGCCTTCCTGAAGATATGGAGATGGAGCTTGTTGAGCCTGTCAAGCTTCTTTATAAAGATGAAGTTCGTGTTGTAGGCGAGGCACTTGGCCTTCCTCATGCAATGGTTTACCGTCAGCCGTTCCCCGGCCCCGGACTCGGTGTTCGTTGCCTTGGTGCGATTACTCGCGACAGACTCCATGCGCTCCGTGAGGCTGATGCAATTCTCCGTGAGGAGTTTGACAATTGCGGTCTTGCAGAAAAGGTATGGCAGTATTTTATCGCTGTTCCGGATTTCAAGAGTGTTGGTGTGCGTGATAGCAAGCGCTATGAGGGCTGGCCTGCAATCATCCGTGCGGTAAATACCACTGACGCTATGACTGCAACAATTGAAGAGATTCCTTATGCAGTTCTCCATAAGATTACAGACAGAATCACTCGCGAGGTAGAAGGCATCAACCGTGTTCTTCTTGACCTCACTCCCAAACCCATCGGCACCATCGAGTGGGAATAAGCATTCTTGTTTTAGCAAAACTGAATTAGCCTCTCCGAGGCAAAAAAAGGTTATCCTCGCATTCGCTCGGATAACCTTTCATTTTATAGTTTTTACAGACTATGTCATGGACATACCGGCAATATAGAGTGGCATGACGGTAAAGTTATAAGTCATGCTATTGATTAAATGCTACATAACAAGGAGCATGTATATGAAAATTTTGTTTATAGGTGATAGCATCACTGATGCGGGTCGTGATCGCAGAAATTATCATCATATGGGAAATGGGTATCCGAAATATGCGGCAGAAGAAATTAAAAATGCCTTTCCCAATGTGAATTTTGAATTTTTCAATTTAGGTATCGGCGGTAATCGTACAGACCAACTTTTTGACAGGCTTTATACAGATGCCATTGCTTTCGAGCCGGATATAATCTCTATTATGATTGGTATAAACGATGTCTGGCATCGACATGGAGCAAGCCGCATCGAAACTACCGATGTGCAAATAGAAACAAACTACCGCGCTATTCTGGAACGCTTGAGAGCACGGACAAATGCAAAAATCCTTATACTTTCCCCTTTTCTTTTAGATAATGAGGATAAGGAATCCTGGCGAGAAGAAGTGGAACGTATTGTAAGCATTGTTAGCGGATTGGCGGAGGAGTTTGCGGATGCGTATATTCCGCTTGACAGGCATTTTGCAAAGGCATTAAAAGCACAGCCTACTCCGCAATACTATTCCGGTGATGGTGTACATCCCAATCAGAATGGTGCTATGTTTATCGGTCAATTGTATTTCGAGGCTATATCACCAATAATTAAGATGCTATCTGAATGATCATTGAAGAACCATTTTGTATTATATTACTTCAGAGAAAAACACTCACTGCTCATATTTGAGCAGTGAGTGTTCTGTTATATTTGCTTTTCCACACCGTTACGGAATATAAAAGTTATTGCCTTAAGGTCGGTCTGCAGTGCATGACTGCTTTTTAATGGTGGTGATGATGGTGATGGTGGTGCCCGGAGCTTTCTTTATATTCCACATGGCAGTGCTTTTCGTGGCAATGTTCCCCCGATGCTTCAAGCTCAAGCGTTGCGTGAGTGATACCGTGCTCGCTTAACTCATTGCGGACCGCATTTTTGATTTCGTGGGATGGTTCATCGGTTACTATGTGCATTGTGGCGTAGTTGTTTTGATTATCCATGCTCCAGATATGTATGTGATGCACGTCAATAATACCGTCAATTCCCATAATATGCTCTTTGATCTCGTTTATCTCGATACCGTGCGGAGTTTTTTCAAGAAATATTTCGATTACTTCCTTTAGGTTTTTAAGCGAGTTTACAATGATAAATACTGCTACACCAATGGACATAAGCGGGTCGATTATTGCGATATTCGTAAAGCGCATTATAACGGCTCCTGCCAACACAACTGCCCAACCGAGAACATCTTCAAGCATATGTAGGTTTACCGCTTTTTGGTTGAGCGAGTCGCCTTCGCGTGTGACAAATGCCGCGCCGAGGTTTACAAGAACGCCAAAAACCGCAAATATTATCATGCCGTCATAGTTGATTTCGCTTGGATTTATAATTTTGCAAACGGCATTATAAATGACTATTGCAGAACCGATGAGAAGGATAAGGGTTGTGATAGCGCTACCGATTACAGAGTATCTCGCGTATCCGTAGGTGTATATCTCATCCGGTTGCTTTTTGCTTTTCTTTTCAAGAAAATAGGATAGTCCAATACTCGCGGCATCTCCGATATCGTGTACTGCATCGGACATAATTGCCACGCTGCTTGTAAATATGCCACCCACAAATTCAAAAATTGAAAAAGCCAGATTAAGAATAAATGCAATTAATATGTTTTTTTCGGTTTTCATAATTACCTCTAAGAATAAACATTCAGTTCAATATAGAACTTGCTGTTTGTTATTGTACATGATATAATAAGTAAAAACAACATTCAGATTTTTTTCTGTGTACGATACTGAACATTTTTAAAATAATGTACGGAGAATGTAATGGATAGACGTCAAAGAAAAACGAGAGAAGCTATTTTTTCTGCTTTTGTTGAACTGCTGTCAAAAAAGGAGTTCGGGCAGATTACTGTAGGCGAAATAATCGAAAAAGCGGATGTAGGCAGAGCGACATTCTATGCGCATTTTGAAACTAAGGACTATCTTTTGAAAGAGCTGTGCGAAGAGCTGTTTTGTCACATCTTTGATGCGATGGGAAAAGAGCCGTCAGAGCATAGGCATATTTTTCATTGCGATGCACCAAGCTCTGTTTTTTTGCACCTTTTTCAGCATTTACAAAAGAATGACAATAACATTTTAGAGCTTTTGGCTTGTCAGAACAACGCGCTGTTTTTGCAGTATTTCAAAGTAAATCTTCAAAAAATGGTTGTCAGCCAGCTTCCGTTGTTTAAAGAGCGCAAAAGCGAAAAAATACCTGACGGTTTTTGGATAAATCACATATCTTCTACCTTTGTCGAAACGGTTCGCTGGTGGATAGATAACGGTATGAAAGAATCGCCGGAAACTATATGTGAGTATTTTTTTCTCGCTATATAAACTTTAATTTATCATTGTATCTTAAAAGAAACTGTGATATAATATTTTCATTCTATATTTTTGGAGCAGACCATGGAATTTTCAAGACGAATGAGCCGTTTTGGCGATGAGATTTTTGCCGAACTGAATGTAAAAAAAGTACAGCTTGAAGCTGCAGGCAAAAAGATATACAATTTAAGCATCGGTACGCCCGATTTTGAAACGCCGGAGCATATTCGCCGTGCTGTGGCGGATGCAGCAATGGACTCAAATAACTGGAAGTACAGTTTGCGCGACATTCCCGAACTTCTCGATGCCGTTTGCGCATATTATAAAAAGCGTTTCGGTGTGGATATTACTCATGAGCAGGTAGCAAGCTGTCAAGGCAGCCAGGAGGGTATGGGGCATATCGGAATGGTACTTTGCAACGAGGGTGACACTGTGCTTTTGCCAACACCTTGCTACCCTGTATTTATTGCAGGCGCAAAAATGGCAGGGGCGGAGCCTTATTATTATCCTATGACAAAGGAAAGCGGATTTTTACCCAATGTAAAAGAGATCCCGGAGGATGTGGCTCGCCGTGCGAAGTACATGATAGTTTCACTCCCTGCAAATCCTGTTGGCAGCGTGGGTACTCCGCAGCTTTACGCCGAAATCGTTGCATTTGCAAAGAAGTATGACATTCTTATAATTCATGATAATGCGTACAGCGATATTATTTTTGACGGAGCACAAGGACATAGCTTTTTCAATATTCCCGGTGCAGCAGATGTTGGTGTTGAGTTTTTCAGCCTTTCAAAAAGCTTTAATGTGACGGGCGGACGCATCAGTTTTCTTGTTGGACGTGAGGATGTTGTCGGCGCATTCCGCAAGCTTCGCTCGCAGATTGACTTTGGCATGTTTTTGCCGCTTCAGTATGCGGCAATTGCCGCGCTTACAGGCCCCCTTGACTCTGTAAAAGCGCAGAACAAAATGTATGAGGAGCGCCGTGACACCTTGTGTGCAGGGCTTCGTGAAATCGGCTGGGACGTTCCAAACAGCCGTGGTAGTATGTTTGTGTGGGCGCCACTTCCCAAAGGATACACCGACAGTATGGCTTTTTGCATGAAGCTTGTAGAGGAGTGCGGAGTACTTTGTACTCCCGGATGCAGCTTTGGCCCGGCAGGAGAGGGATATGTTCGTTTTGCACTTACAATGCCGCCTGAAAAAATAAAAGAGGCAATTTCTGCTATAGAAAAAGGCGGAATACTTAATTAAATATATTGACAAAGTTTTAACATTCGTATATAATGATTATAGAAACCCCTGACACAAAGAGTTGTCTGAGTGAAAGGCGCTTCGCAAAAATCAATGCTTTTTTTGCCGCGCCTTTTGGGCGCGGCATTTTTTATTGCGAGGTATTTATGGAAACAAGAGTTGCGGTAATGAGTATAATTGTTGAAGCAGAGGAGTCGGTTGAAAAGCTTAATTCGCTGCTTCACGAGTATGGAAAATACATAATAGGACGAATGGGAATCCCATATCGCGAAAAGAAAATCAATATCATCAGCATTGCTATTGATGCACCGCAGGATATGATTTCTGCGCTTGCTGGCAAGGTGGGAAAGCTTTCCGGAGTAAGCGTGAAGACTGCGTTTTCAAGTGTTGGTGCCAATGCGTAAACTTATTGATAAACTCGCAAAAAAGCATTCACTTTGCCGCAGTGAGTATTTAGAAATAATAAAAAACGCAACTTGCGCTGATGCCGCTTATCTTGCCGCACTTGCGCGTGCCGAAAAAGAAAAGCACTACGGAAAAGAGGTTTTCATCCGCGGGCTTATTGAGGTCAGCAACATATGCAAAAATGATTGCTATTATTGCGGAATCAGAAAGAGTAATCAAAACTGCGAGCGATACAGGCTCGCAGAGGAAGAAATCCTTGAATGCTGTAACGCCGGATATGAACTTGGTTTTCGCACATTTGTGTTGCAGGGCGGAGAGGATGCATATTTTACCGATGAGCGGCTTTGCTCAATAGTTTCAAAAATCAAGGAGGCGCATAGCGACTGCGCCGTTACACTTTCGCTTGGTGAGCGGACTTTTGAAAGCTATAAGCGTCTTTACGATGCCGGTGCAGACAGATATCTGCTTCGCCATGAAACGGCGACAAAGACGCACTATGAAAAGCTTCATCCTGAGAATCTTTCGTGGGACAAACGCATGGAGTGCCTTGAAAATTTGCGAAAGATAGGCTATCAGGTCGGTTGCGGATTTATGGTTGGTTCACCGTATCAAAGTGTCGAGATGCTTGCGGACGAACTTGTGTTTATTGAAAAATTCAAGCCGGATATGTGCGGCATCGGTCCGTTTATCCCTCATAAGGATACCGAGTTCAGCGGTTTTTGTGCCGGCAGCGCAACGCTTACCTGCATGCTTCTCAGTATGATAAGGCTAATTCATCCGACGGTGTTGCTTCCTGCTACCACAGCGCTTGGTACGGTTAGCGATGACGGCAGAGAGCGCGGTATTTTGTCAGGTGCAAATGTAGTAATGCCCAATCTTTCGCCGGTTTCTGTGCGCAAAAAATATATGCTTTACGATAACAAACTGTCAAGCGGTGCCGAGAGTGCCGAGGAACTTGACAAACTGAAGCAAAAGCTCGCCGCAATAGGCTGTACGGTAACTGCCAATCGCGGCGATGTAAAGAGATAACAAATATTTTTACATAAAGGTTTGGAATATAAAGGAGAACAACTATGGCAATTTACAATCCGAAATCGCTTAAGGCAGAGGAGTTTATAAACGATGGCGAGATACTCGCAACTCTCGAATATGCCGAGGCAAACAAAAATAACACAGAACTTATAAACGAAATTCTCGAAAAGGCAAGACCGCGCAAAACCGAGGACGGCTGGCACTGCGCAGGCCTTACACACCGCGAGGCGTCGGTGTTGCTTGCGTGCGATGACCCAAAAATCATTGAAAAAATCTATGCAATTGCAGAGGAAATCAAACTTGCTTTCTACGGAAACCGCATAGTGATCTTTGCGCCGCTTTACCTTTCCAACTATTGTGTAAACGGTTGCGTTTACTGCCCATATCATCTCAAGAATAAGACCATACCGCGCAAAAAGCTTACTCAAGAGGAAGTAAAAGCGGAGGTTATCGCGCTTCAGGATATGGGACACAAGCGTCTTGCGATCGAGGCAGGCGAAGACCCTGTAAACAACCCCATTGAGTATATTCTTGAGTGTATCAACACCATTTATTCCGTGCATCACAAGAATGGCGACATCCGCCGCGTAAACGTAAATATCGCTGCAACCACCGTTGAAAACTATAAAAAACTTCACGATGCCGGCATTGGTACATACATACTTTTCCAAGAAACTTACCATAAGGAAAGCTATGAGCAGCTTCACCCCACCGGTCCCAAGCACAACTATGCATATCATACTGAGGCAATGGACCGCGCAATGGAGGGCGGCATTGACGATGTAGGTCTTGGCGTACTCTTTGGACTTGAACTCTATAAGTATGAGTTTGCCGGTCTTATCATGCACGCAGAACATCTTGAGGCTGTTCACGGTGTCGGACCCCACACCATAAGTGTACCGCGCCTTAAAAAGGCGGATGACATCAATCCCGACGATTTTGACAACGGTATTGACGACGAAACATTCGCAAAAATTACCGCCTGCATACGTCTTGCAGTGCCCTATACCGGTATAATTATTTCCACTCGTGAAACCGAGGCAGTCCGTGCAAAACTGCTTCGCCTTGGTGTATCGCAGGTTAGCGGCGGATCGCGCACATCTGTTGGTGGCTACACCACCGAGGAGCGCCCGCACGATACAGAACAGTTTGACGTTTCCGACCAGCGGACTCTTGACGAGGTTGTGAGATGGCTTATGGAAAACGGACACATACCGTCATTCTGCACCGCTTGCTACCGTGAAGGACGTACCGGCGACCGCTTTATGAGCCTTTGCAAATCGGGACAGATCGCAAACTGCTGCCATCCCAACGCGCTTATGACTCTTACCGAGTATCTTGTTGACTACGCAAGTGAGGAAACAAAGAAAGTCGGCTTTGAGATGATTGAAAAAGAACTCCTCAATGTTCCTAAAGAAAAGGTAAGAAACATTGCGGCTGATAATATCGAAGAGATTAAAAAGTCCAACAGACGTGACTTCAGGTTCTGATTATGAGTTTAAATTCTACTGTATCGGCTGACCGCGTTCACATTGCCTTTTTCGGCAAGCGCAACGCGGGTAAATCCAGCCTTGTAAATGCTGTTACGGGGCAGAGCCTGGCTGTGGTTTCCGATGTAAAGGGCACAACCACCGACCCTGTAAAAAAAGCAATGGAACTGCTGCCAATCGGCCCTGTAATGATTATTGACACTCCGGGCTTTGACGATGAGGGCGACCTTGGCTCTCTTCGCGTAAAAAAGACACGTGAGGTACTTGCAAAGACTGATGTCGCAGTGCTTGTTGTTGATGCATCCGTTGGTATCGGCGAGGAAGAAACAAACTTTCTTTCACTTGTAAATGAAAAGGGAATACCGAGCATAACAGTATTCAATAAAGCGGACCTTGTCACTTCGCGTACTGCCGATGCCATTTACGTTAGCGCGATAAGCGGAGAGGGCGTGCATGAGTTTAAAGAAAAACTCGGTGCACTTGCAAAAACCAAAGAGAACACAAAGCGTATCGTCAGCGACCTTCTTGATGAGGGAGATATTGTGGTGCTTGTCACACCGATTGACGAGTCTGCGCCAAAGGGCAGGCTTATTCTGCCGCAGCAGCAGACTATTCGAGATATTATTGATCATGGGGCTGTGGCGATAGTTACGCAAGTTGAGCAGCTTCCGGCAACACTTGGTGCGCTTAAGGCTCCGCCTAAAATGGTCATCACCGATTCGCAGGCGTTTGGTAAAGTTTCAAAAATAGTTCCCGAAAGTATTCCGCTTACCTCGTTTTCAATACTGTTTGCGCGCTATAAGGGCGACCTTGTAACACAGGTTCGCGGTGCTGCGGCACTTGCAACGCTTAGTGATGGCGACAGAATCCTTATTAGCGAGGGATGCACGCATCACCGTCAGTGCGGAGATATCGGTACGGTTAAAATGCCGGCGTGGATCGAAAAGTTTTCGGGTGCCGCGGTCGAGTTTGACTTTACAAGCGGCGGAGAATTTCCTACAGACTTCTCAAAGTATAAGATCGTTGTACATTGCGGAGGATGTATGCTGAATGAAGCAGAAATGAAGAGCCGTATTGCGGCAGTAAGCGCAGCAGATCTGCCCATTGTCAATTACGGCGTCGCTATTGCGCATATGAACGGTATTTTAAAGCGCAGTCTTGAACTTTTTCCGGACGTGTATGATTTGGTTTAAAAAAACGGTTGCTTTTGCAACCGTTTTTTTAATTCCCCTCTTGACAAATCGGTTTACATCGTGTAAACTGATTATAGTCTACAGTATGTAAACCAAAAAGGAGTGACAAATATGAGCGATATTCAACTTGGTGTAATCGAAGCAAAATTTGCGGATATTATTTGGCAGAATGAGCCGGTACAGTCTTCTGAGCTTGTAAAGAAAAGCGAAAATGAGCTTGGATGGAAAAAGTCAACCACATTTACGGTGCTTCGCCGTCTTTCTGAAAAGGGAATCTTTGAAAATAACGGCGGAACGGTTACATCACTTATTTCGCGCGATGAATTTTATTCGATGCAGAGCGAAAAGTTTGTTGAGGATACTTTTGGCGGCTCGTTGCCTGCTTTTTTGGCTGCTTTTACAAAGCGCAAGAACTTAAGTGGGGATGAAATAGCCGCACTTCGCCGTATGGTAGAGGAGTATGAAGAATGATGGACAATTTCTTTTTAACGCTGGTAAATATGAGCATAACGGCCTCATGGGTTGTGCTTGCGGTTGCAGTGCTCAGGCTTTTGCTGAAAAAAGCGCCGCGAGCGATAGTATGTACATTGTGGGCGCTTGTTGCAGTACGCCTTGTGTGTCCGTTTTCATTTGAAAGTGTGCTTAGCCTTATCCCAAGTGCAAACACTGTGCCGCTCGACATAGTGTTTGCAAGAGAGCCGAAAATCCATACAGGCATACAGTTTCTCAATTCGGCTGTAAATCCTGTTATCACCGCTTCTTTTGCACCGTCAAACGAGCTTACAAGTATAAACCCAATACAGGTGTGGCTGTTTCTCGTTGAGCAGATATGGGCGCTTGGTATTGTCGCCATGCTCGTTTATACGGCAGTGAGTTATATCAGAATCCGCTTGCGTGTGCGCGAAGCGGTAAAGGATGGCGACGCATGGATTTGTGACCGCATAGATACGCCGTTTATTCTTGGTATTTTCCGTCCGCGTATCTATCTGCCTTCGAGTACTGACGAGAGTGATCGCAAATATATCATAGCGCATGAAAAGGCGCATATTCAAAGGCTTGATCATGTATGGAAGCCGCTTGGATTTGCGTTGCTTACGTTCTATTGGTTCAACCCCATTTTGTGGATTGCGTATGTTTTGCTTTGCCGTGATATAGAGTTTGCATGCGACGAGAAGGTGCTGAAAGAAAAGGGAGCAGAGATCAAAAAAGAGTACTCAAATGCGCTGATAAATGCAAGTGTGCCGCGCAAGCTTATTTCTGCATGTCCGCTTGCATTTGGTGAAACTTCGGTAAAATCGAGAGTAAAAGGCGTGTTGAACTATAAAAAGCCTGCCTTTTGGCTGATTATTTTGGCGGTAGCGTTGTGCATTGTCACTGCCGTATGCTTTTTGACAAATCCCAAAGATGAGGAAAAGGTTGTTTTCAACGGAGCGCCGCTTACCTTTGATGCACGGGATGGTTACGTGTTTTATCCCAAGGAACTTGTGTATGATTGCCCGATGTTTTCATTTGTTATGAGCGCTGATGCCGCACCGGACTATAGGCTTCATGGCGACCTCACTTTTGAGGAAATGACGGACGATACGATTAATACGCTTGGTACTATGCAAGAAATTACGCTGACCGATGATTTTGACGAAGCGTTTGATGGCTACGGTATAGAAGTTGCTGCAAATATCCGTGAGAATAACCGTAGAACATGGGAACTCAGATATTTGGACAAGCTTAATTACATCTATCATCTATATATGCTTTTTGAACAAAATGACGGTGCATATTATATCGCTGTAGGTTACTATAATTGCGGTGATGACGGCGATGATATTATACGTTGGGTTTACAAGGTGAAAAAAGAGCGTCAATCTTACATTTACCAGGTCACTGAGTTTGGCGGATATAATCTTTATAGATATTATGAATCTGTGGACCCGATAAAGCCGGCACTTAATCTTTATGACGATCCAAAGACATTTACTTTTTCTTGGTCGGGCTTTAGCTCCTATATAGCCATTGGAAAGTATGAGGAGACAAAAGACACACTCACGCTGAAAACAGATGACGGAATGTACACTTATGTGTTCGATGTAGTTGGTGATACGTATGTGTTTGATGCGTCGCGTTCTTCGCCAATACCAAGTTATAAATATTCTGCTGATGCGCCAAAGGCAGAGTGCCCCGTACCTGACGGCGCAGTATTTCAGCTTGATGGACGTATGGATCCCTTCAGTATGATTTACGATACCGCTACATTTGACATAGACAGTGACGGAGAAGATGAAACCGTGATAATGAGCATGGGACCGACATCCGGAAGGTTTACGATTACTTTTTCGGTAATAAAGAAAAACAACGAGCATTTTGAGAGTATACTTGACGGCGGAAATTGGAGCGATTTCTATTTCCATGAGGATGAAAGCGGCAAGTTTTTCCTTTGCACGGTTGATAACGATACCGATGAAAAAACATATTATCCGTTGTCATTTAAAGACGGACATGTATATATCGAAGGATTGTGGTAAAAACAAAAGCGACTGCATTGCAGTCGCTTTTGTTTTATTTTTCTACATACATATATGTTACAAAGTCGCGTTTTTCACCTGCGGCGATGCCAATGATGTTAACGTCGCCCATTTTTGCAGGAGCCTGCGGCGCACTGTTTATCCAAGTTTGCGGCTCAACGCAGAGAAAATCCTCGTTTCCGCCGTTGTAAACCATCCAATATTTGAAAGAATCGTCTGCATCATACACCACGCTATAACCGCTCGCGGTGTCTGTCAAACGGAGTTTTGCACCGGCAGGACGCGAGAAATGACGGCTGATAAACTGTTCGGCGGGCACCACGTTGCCATTGCAGAGCCTTTCATGGAATTCGGTATCCTTTACGGTTTCCCAAGTCATTGAGAAATCGGACATGTCGCGGTCGTATTCCTCACCTACAGGAAGCGCCATCTTGATATTTTTTACATCGCCGCCTTTGATGAATGGCATTGCAAATGTTGTATGGAATGCAAGTCCGACAGGCATAGTGAGGGAAGAGTTGTTTGTCACAGAAACGGTCTGCTTTAATCCCTTTTCGCAAAGTTCATATTTTACAACTAAAGAGAAAGCATGAGGATATGTGAGATATGGGGATTCTTCGGTTGCCTCGTATTTGCAAATCACAGAACTTTCGCTGACCTCTACAACTTCAAAAGGAGTTTCGTGGAGCGTGCCGTGGAGAAAACAACCGGTTGCTTCTTCGTTTATCGGCAGACTGTACTCCCTGCCTTCAAAAGTGAATTTTCCACCCTTGATTCTGTTTGGCGGAAAGAGAAGCGGGGTGCCGTATAAAAACGCATTGTCAAGTTCTTCTACGGTGTCCGGGTCATATGTACGGAGCGCGGAAATTCCGGAGGGAATATGCTCAAAACGCAAGCAGTTTGCACCTTTTGAGGGCAAAATCTTAACTTCATATGCTCCGTCGGGGGAGCGGAGGGTGATGAGTGATGACATATATTTACTCCTTGTTATTTGATTTTTCTTTTAATTTGCGAACTTCTTCTTCAAGCCAGAAAGCGCGCTCTTCAAGCTTTTCTATTTTGGCGATGAGCTCGCCTATGATAAGACAACCGCCGCTGAATGCAAGCACGCTTCCAAAGGCAACGGGGAAGAGAACCGTATCCGGGTGCACTTTGTCATTTTGCGAAAGCATAAATATGACAAGAGCGACTAAAAACAAAGTAAGTCCTAAAGCTTTAAATACGTTTTTAAGTTTCATATTGTTCAACCTCAAACTGCAAAAGCAGCACCTATTATTCCGGCGTCATTGCCGCAAAGCGCAGTGCAGACCTTGGTGCGCTTTTGGGCGGTGCGCGCAAAATCTTCTTCATCAATTTTTGGCTCGAGCAGGTCGGTGAGAAACTTTCCTTCGCCCGAAATTCCGCCGCCGATGATGAATACATCGGGCTGGAAGATGTTGATAAGTGATGAAATGCCGTTTGCAAGATACGAAATGTATTTTTCAATCACTCTTGCCGCCGCCGCGTCACCTGCCTTGAATGCATCAAAGGGTGTGCGCGCGCTGATGCGTGAGCTTTCTGCCATCAACGTGGATTCGCCGCTCATGAAGCACTCGTTGAGTTCTTCTTTTGTCATGCGTATCAGTGCCGTTGCTGAGCCATATGCTTCAAAACAGCCGCGTCTGCCGCAACCGCATCTTTCGCCGCCGAATTCAATTACAAAGTGTCCTATTTCAGCCGCAAGACCGTTTGAGCCGCTGTAAATCTTTTTGTTGATGACAATTCCGCCGCCGACACCGGTTCCTAGCGTGATCATTACGGCATTGTCGGCGCCTTTTGCAGCACCGCACATAACCTCGGCAAGGGTTGCAGCGTTTGCATCGTTTGCAACCCCCACTTTTTTTCCGCTAAACTTTTCGGAAAGGATTGAGCAAATGTTGATGTTTGAAAAGGGAATATTAGGGGTGAAAAGAATCTCACCGCTTTTTTCGTCAACACCGCCGGGGACTGCAATTCCTACTGCGTCTATATCAGCAAAATCCATGCTTGCATCACTTGTTAGCTCATAACAGAGTGATGCAATGTCATCTATTATTTCTTCCTTCGGGCGTGATGCACAGGTGGGGACTGACTTTTTTAAAAGTATTTTTCCGTTATCGTCCACAATACCTGCCGCTATGTTTGTACCGCCGAGGTCTATACCGATTTTGTACATTTAAATACTCCTTTTTTGAAGCAGTGGTATTATTATTCCTTCAAATAGTATAAAATATAAACAAAGAAAAGTCAATAAAAGCATTAAAAACTGAAAAATCTTGAAAATCTTAAAATATCGCTTGCATTTCGAATAAATACAGTATAAAATATTATGATGGAAAGATTATAGTGCAAGTGAAAGCACGAGGAGAATATAATTAATGAAAAGATTTGTTTATGCCGATAATGCGGCTACTACGCCGGTTTCGCGTGAGGTTGTAGATGCAATGATGCCGTATCTCACTGAAAAGTGGGGCAACCCTTCCAGCCTTCATGCAAAGGGCAGAGAAGCGGCTGTTGCACTTGAAGATGCAAGGGGCAGAATCGCTGCTTGCCTCGGCGCCGATGCAAAGGAGATCTTCTTTACCTCCTGCGGAAGTGAGTCTGACAACTGGGCGATAAAGGGCGCGGCTTATGCCGGCAGACAAAAGGGAAAAACTCATATTATTACAAGTAAAATTGAGCATCACGCGGCATTACATGCCTGCGCTGCGCTTGAAAAAGAAGGCTTTACAGTAACATATCTCGGTGTTGACGAAAAAGGTGTTGTGTCGGTTGAAGAACTTAAAGCGGCGATTACCGACAAGACCGCGCTTGTTTCCGTAATGCTTGCAAATAATGAGATAGGAACGATAGAACCTATTGCCGAGATCGCAAAAATTGCTCACGAGCACGGCGCACTTATGTTTACCGACGCAGTTCAAGCAATTGGTAACATTCCTGTGAATGTAAAGGAACTCGGCGTTGATATGCTTGCTCTTTCGGGACATAAGATTCACGCTCCCAAGGGCATTGGTGCGCTCTATGTCAGAAAAGGTGTGCGTATAAGTAATCTTATAGACGGTGGCGGACAGGAGCGTTCAAAGCGTGGCGGTACCGAGAATATGCCATATATTATCGGACTTGCAACCGCAATGGAAAATGCAATTGCACGTTTGCCGGAGATGGTAAAGGTTGCAGAAATCCGCGATTATCTTATTGATGAAATACTTTCTAAAGTTCCGTACAGCACTCTTAACGGTCCGCGTGGCGATGCGCGTTTACCGGGCAACGTAAATATCGGATTTGAGTTTATTGAGGGCGAAAGTATGTTGCTTTTGCTTGATTTTGAAGGAATTGCCTGCTCAACCGGTTCAGCGTGCTCGTCTGCATCCCTTGATCCGTCGCATGTGCTGCTTTCCATTGGCGTTCCTCATGAGAGGGCGCACGGTTCGCTCCGCCTTTCAATTTCAAATGAAACTACAAAAGAGGATGCTGATTACATTCTCGAAAAACTGCCTCCGATTATTCAGAGGTTGCGTGATATGAGTCCGCTTTATGAAGAAGTGGCGAAAAAAGCAAAGAAATAAGGAGATATAAACCATGAGTATGCTTTATAGTGAAGAGGTAATGGACCACTTTGCCAATCCGCGCAATGTGGGTATAATAGAGGACGCTGACGGTATTGGCGAGATTGGCAATGCAAAATGCGGCGATATCATGAAGATGTACCTCAAGATTGAAAATAACATTATTGTTGATGTAAAATTCAAGACATTTGGTTGCGGTGCGGCGGTTGCTACTTCGTCCATGGCTACTGAGATGATCAAGGGTAAGAGTATTGATGACGCGCTTGCACTTACCAACAAGGCGGTTGTTGATGCGCTTGGAGGTCTTCCGGCAGTTAAGGTGCATTGCTCTGTGCTTGCTGAAGAGGCGGTTAAGTGCGCTCTTGCCGACTACTACAAAAAGCAGGGAATTGACCACCCCGTTATCAAAGAAGCTGAGGAAATTATGGGCCATGACGACGAGCATGAGCATGAGATTCCCGAAGAATAAGCTTGAGAATAAAACAAATCCTATTTTCGGTATTTCCCCGGAAATAGGATTTTTGTTTTGCTAATTTTCTAATTTTAAAACGAAATATTAGAAAAAACAACGCTAATCTCTCGGTGCCAAGCCGATTTGTGTGAAATGTTTTGTGCATGCTGTGCAAATTGTACATTTGTAGAAAAAAACAAGCTTTTTTTGTGGTGTTTGCACAAAACACTTTGCTACGGTAAAATGTGGCTACAATAGGAGAATTTGAGAATATTTAGTTTAATATAATTAACTATTTCAAAAAAACGCTCTCGCAGAAGTGAAAAATAGCGAGAAAAATCAAGCAAAATGATAATTATATTAACATATTTTGCGAATTTTGCGTATTTGATTTTTCAAAACCGAAAAATAATTCTTGAAAAAGTGATGCTTATATATAAAATGTGAAGAGAAAAAACAAAGAATGCGGCTCCAAACAAAAAGCATGCATGATTTGTCACTCTTGACAATACTTTGAATGCGTGGTACAATAACAAATACAAATATAGGTAATATTGCACATACTGTGCGCATTCTGTGTCGAAAACGGAGTGAGAGCATGAACATTATGTGCAGTTTGCTTTTTGGAATCGCTTTTGCGATTCCGCTATTCTTTCGTGCGCGCGTGCGCGTACGTGTAAGCTTTATCTTAGGGAGGACAAGATTTATGAGAACAAAGCTGTCAAAAGCACTGGCTCTCTTCCTCGCTTTGGTTATGGCTATGAGCTGTCTTTCTTTCCCGGCGTTTGCGTTGGACACCGAGGATGAAAAGCCCGGCCGTACCATGGCTGAGTGGAACGAGATCCTGAACACCAGTGAGTACGAGGATTATCTTGAAGATTACTCGTCGCTTGTTCCTACAACCGAAACCTATGAGTTTGATGCGGTTGAGTGCCTTAACAAAGAACTCTCCACTTCAAAGGTGAAGGTTATGGACGACAACTCCGTTTACACCCCTGATAGCGGTAAGGTTACCTGGACTGTCAACGTTCCCGTTGAAGGTCTTTATGTGGTTGACTTTGACTGCTTCCCCGGCAATGCGATGCTCGGTGAGGGTGAAACTGAAATGTCTACCAACGTTGAGCGAATCTTTTATGTCAACGGAAAGGTTCCTTATTCTGAGGCTCGCTCGATTTCTATTACAAAGCGTTGGTCCGCACAGTATGAGGAGAACGGACGTTTCAGGACCGACGTTTCGGGCAATGACCTTCGCCCTGATAACGTAGCGGCTATAGACTGGATAACATATACCGTTAAGGATTCGTCCGGTTACTATTCGGATCCTCTCAAGTTCTACTTCAAGGCTGGAGAAAACACAGTCGCACTTGAGGCTACCCGTGAGCCGATGAGTGTGAGAAGTATCACTCTTCGCCCCTATGCAGAACTTCCTACATATGAGGAGTATCTTGCTGCTAATGCCGGCAAGGCTGATGCAAACGCGAATGTTGCTCCTGTCTTCATTGAGGCTGAAACACCTAAGTACCAGTCGGACGAGTCGATCTATCCTCTTACCGACCGTACAAGTGCTATCACTTCTCCTCAGGACCCCAAGCTCCAGATTCTCAACTTCATGGGCGGTACTGAAAACTTCAAGACTGTTGGTCAGTGGGTTGAGTACGAGTTTGAAGTAGAGGCTGACGGCTTTTACACCATCGGTATGCGTTCAAAGCAGAACGATATGTCCGGTATGTTCGCGTCGAGAACAATTTATATCGATGGCGAAATTCCTTTTGCGGAATGTGCTTCTCTCCGCTTTGACTATTCAAAGGACTGGAAGTGCGAAAGCATTACCGACGGCACCACTGAGTTTAAATTCTACCTTGAAGGCGGAAAGAAACATACTCTTCGCTTAGAGGTAAGCCTTGGACAGCTTGCTGAAGTTATCAGTACTGTTGAATCCTCTCTTACAAAAATTAATAATTGCTATCTTGATATCATGAAGCTTACCGGTGCGGATCCCGATGAGTACCGCGACTATGGCTTCTCACGTCTCATGCCCGAGACTATCACAACGATGCTCAGAGAATCGATTACGCTTTACAGTGTTTCTGAAAAGCTTACCGCTCTCTGCGGAGAAAAGGGTTCTCAGACAGCAACACTCGATAAAGTTGCATTCCTTCTTGATAAGATGGGCAGAGATGAAGACGAAATTGCTCCCAATCTTGATAACCTCAAGACATACATCGGTACCCTTGGTACATGGCTTAACAGTGTAAGAAGCCAGCCTGTCCGCATGGACTACTTCTTCATTCAGCCCACTGATGCTGAAATGCCTCGTGCGAATGCGTCTTTTGGCGATGCTATTATGTTCGAACTTCGTGCATTCATCGCAAGCTTCTTTACCGACTACAGCCGTATGGGTGCTGTTGATAGCGGTGAAACTGCTACAAGCATTGAAGTATGGACAACTGAAGGCCGTGACCAGGCAAAGATTCTCAAGAGTCTTGTTTCGAGTGATTTTACCCCTTACTCCGAGTCGAATGTCGGTGTAGACGTTAAACTTGTAGCAGCAGGTACTCTTCTTCCTTCGGTACTTTCCGGCCAGGGTCCTGATGCGTTCCTCGGTGCTGCGGGCGTTGATGTAATCAACTATGCTATCCGCGGAGCGGTAATGCCTCTTAACGAATACAAAGACTTTGACAAACTCATGGCACAGTTCAACGATGCGACAAAGAAGCCTGTAACTCTTTACGGCACAACTTACGGCGCTCCCGAACGTGCGGGCTTCTACATGATGTTTGTTCGTATGGACATTCTTGCGGAGCTCGGTCTTGAGATCCCCAAGACATGGGACGATGTACTTGCAATGCTTCCCGAACTTCAGGCAAATAACATGTCCATCGGTCTTAATAAAGAATATGATATCTTCCTCTATCAGATGGGCGGCGACCGTTTCGATGAATACGGTACACGCTGTGACCTCGACACTAATGTAGCGCTTGAAGCGTTTGAGATGTATACCAGATTCTTTACCGACTATTCATTCCCCTTTACATTTGACGGTCCTAACCGTTTCAGAACCGGTGAAATGCCGATTCTCATTGCGGATTACTCCACTACATACAATCAGCTCACAGTATTCGCAACTGAAATCAGCGGTCTTTGGGAAATGCATCCGCTGCCCGGTGTTTACCGCGATGCGGACGGTGACGGTGTAGAGGAGCTTCACAATGAGGCGTTCAACACCGTAGCGGCAACCATCATGCTCCACGGTACAGAACAGCCTGAGGCAACTTGGGAATTTATCAAGTGGTACTGTGGTTCAGATGCACAGGGTAAGTACGGTAGCGACCTCGTAACCACAATCGGTCAGGCTGCAAAGTACAATACCGCAAACAGAGACGCAATTGCTTCGATGCCCTGGACAACAAGCGAGAAGGAAGCACTGCTCAAGCAGTTCGATAATCTCTCCGCTGTTACAAACTTCCCCGGCGCTTACATTTTTGCACGTTACCTCAACTTCGCACTTCTTTCTGTTGTTAATGAAGGACAGGACCCCGTAGTTGAACTTCAGGGTTATGTAAATACGATCAACAAAGAAATCACAAGAAAACGTGAAGAGTTTGACTTGCCCGTACTTGAAAACGGTAAGAAACTTGAAAACTCACCCGAAGTAAAGGCAGCTATGGAAGCATGGCTTGCTGAAAACGGCAGATAAGTGAGCGTAGGCTTGCAGATTTACCTAATATATAATTAAAGGAGAGAAAATCATGTCAAAAACTGCGGCAAAAGCAAAGCCTGCTTCGAAAAAAGACATGAGTAAGTTGCAGTGGACCTGGAAAGAAATGAAGAAGAACACGACAGCATACATTATGCTCGCACCGTTCATGCTTCTCTTCTTCATCTTCACTGTTTGGCCTGTCTTTTTGTCGATTGCTCTCAGCTTTACTGACTTTAACCTTTTGGAAATTCCGAATTTCCTCGGACTTGATAACTACATCAGACTTTTCCTTGATGACGATGTATTTATTCTTGCAGCACAGAACACTCTTATCTTTGCTGCTATCACCGGCCCTGTTTCCTATATCCTTGCGTTGCTCATCGCTTGGTTTATTAACGAACTCGGTCCTAAACTTCGTGCGGTAGTAACACTTATCTTCTACGCACCTTCCATTTCCGGTTCGGTTTACCTCGTATGGCAGACACTCTTCAGCTCTGACTCTTACGGTTGGGTAAACGGTACACTTCTCAACCTCGGTCTTATAGACGACGCAGTTCTCTGGTTCCAGGATGCGGATTATGTAATGGGACTTTGTATCGTAGTTGCTCTTTGGACATCTCTCGGTACCGCGTTCCTTTCATTTATCGCAGGTCTTCAGAACGTTCCGCGTCATCTCTATGAAGCGGGCGCGGTTGACGGAGTAAAGAACCGTTGGCAGGAGTTCTGGTTTATCACCCTTCCTTACATGCGTCCTCAGCTTATGTTCGGTGCGGTGCTTTCCATTACCCAGTCTTTCGGTTTCGGCGCAATCGTTACCGCACTCTGCGGCTTCCCCTCGGTTGACTATGCGGCGCACACTATCATGCATCACCTTGATGACTACGGACATCAGCGTTATGAGATGGGTTATGCATCCGCAATCGCGGTTATACTCTTCGTTGTAATGATTACCGCAAACACATTAATAAAGAAAGGATTATCGAAGATAGGACAGTAATATGGCTAAATTAAGAACTCGTAAACATAAAGTTGTCCTCAGCCGTAGCGCAGGCGGAGACTTCGGCATTAATCTTTTCCTTGTACTTATGGGAGCGTTCATGTTCCTTCCTATGTACTATGTTATTGCACAGTCGCTGAAGCCGCTTGACGAGCTTTGGATGTTCCCTCCGAGATTCTATGTTGAAAGCCCTACGCTTTCAAACTTCGGAGACCTCTTCACCCTTATGAGTGAAAACTATGTACCTTTCTCAAGATACATTTTCAACACCGTATTTATTTCGGTTTCCGGTACTTTCGGTAACCTCTTGCTCTCTTCAATGGCAGCGTACTCACTTGCAAAGCTCAAGTTCCCCGGAAGAAAGTTCTTCTTCAAGTTGGTTGTAACATCCCTTATGTTCCACCAGACTGTTACTGCTATTGCAAACTTCCTTACCATGAGTACACTCCAGTGGCTTGATACATACTTCTCAATCATTATTCCCGCGTTCTGTACCTCCATGGGTCTTTACCTCATGAAGCAGTTTATGGAAACCGGTGTATCCAATGAAGTTCTTGAGAGTGCAAGACTTGACGGCGCAAGCGAATTCAAAACCTTCTGGGTTATCGCAATGCCCATGGTTAAGCCTGCATGGCTTACCCTTATGATTGAGTCCTTTAAGGGACTTTGGAACTCCGGCAGCTCGATTTATATTTATTCCGAGCAGCTCAAGTCATTCAACTACGCAATCAACCAGATCGTAACCGGCGGTATCGCTCGTGCGGGCGTTGGTGCTGCTGCAACCGTAGTTATGATGATAGTTCCTATCACTGTATTTGTAATTTGCCAGAGTAATGTCATCGAGACCATGGGCTCGAGTGGTATGAAGGATTAAGGAGGAGATATTATGAAAAATTTGACAAGAATACTCCTTCTCATATTGGCTCTTGTTATGGCGCTTACCCCTCTTGCAGGCGCTATCGAGCCGTATACTACTTACACCTACGCAAAAGACGGCACTCCCCGCCAGTCGCCCACAGTATACTCTCCCGTAACCAATGTAGATTCTGCGTATATGGGACTTGAGCTTGCGCTCAAAGACCCCCGCGATATCTGCGTTGACAATGACGGTAATGTATACATCGTTGACATGGGCAACAACCGCGTGGTAGTTCTTGATCAGAACTATTCGGTTAAGTTTATCATTTCTGACTTTATTAACGGTCACGGCGTTCCGGACGGATTTACCAATCCCCAGGGTGTTTTTGTAAACGATAAGTACATCTATGTTTGCGATACTGACGCAAACCGCCTTGTGCTTTTCGACCGCGAAGGTAATTTCGTAAGAATTCTTGGCAGACCTACAAGTGCTTTGTTTGGCGAATCTTCTATTTACAAGCCTGTAGCTGTTGCAGTTGACCAGTATGACAGACTTTTCGTGATTTCTGCTACTAACTACCAGGGTGTTATCGTACTTACAAGTGACGGTATGTTCACCGGATTTATCGGTGCACAGGCAGTTACCTACGATGCATGGGACATCATCTGGAGAGCATTCCAGACAGAAGAGCAGAAGAAGAATTCTGCACAGAATATTCCTACTGAATATAACAATATCACAGTTGACGATGACGGATTTATCTATGTAACATCCGATAACATCGCTGCTGCAAATCAGTATGCACAGCTTCGCTCCAAGTCCGATAAGTATTCTCCTGTAAGAAAGCTTAACGCTGCGGGCGACGAAATCATGAAGCGTCTCGGCTATTTCTCTCCCTCAGGCGAAGTTAATGTTACCCGTGAAAACCTTTCGAGAATCATTGACGTTGCAGTAGGTCCCGAGCACACATGGTCAATCATCGACGAAAAGCGACAGAAGATTTATACTTATGACGACAACGGTAACCTCCTCTTTGTTTTCGGTGACAAGGGCGGACAGCTCGGTAACCTTACAAGCGTTGAGGCGATTACTTATCAGAAGGTTGTTACCGACGAGACCGAAACTATTATGATCGGTAACGAAACTGTTGAAGTTCCGGTATATGAGTATTACATGCTTCTTCTTGACAAGAGCGATAACCTCTTTACTGTTTATAAGCGCACCGAGTACGGTGACAGACTTATTGGAGCTCTCGCACTTGAGAATGACCGTAAGTTTGACGAAGCTATCGAACAGTGGGAAGACGTACTCATGAGAAACTCCAACTTTGACCTTGCGTACATCGGTATTGGACGTTCACACTACAATGCCGGCGAGTACGAGGAAGCTATGGAGTATTACAAGGCGGCATACGATACCGCAAACTATTCCAACGCATTTAAGGAAGTACGTAAGCAGTGGATCGAGGATTACTTTATCGTTCTTCCCATCGCTGTAATTGCATTTGTTCTTCTTTGGGGTGCATTCTCCAAGTACTATACCAAGAAGAACAAGGAAACTGCACTTAAGGTTGGCAGAAAGACATATTGGGAAGAGCTTCTCTATTCTTTCCACCTCATCTTCCACCCGTTTGACGGCTTCTGGGATTTGAAGCATGAAAAACGCGGCTCGGTTCGTGCAGCGACAACCATTTTGGCGCTTACCATTGTTGCATTCTACTACAACTCCATTGGCCGTGGCTACATTGTTAACCCCACCAATGAGTATTCAACCATTTTCGCGCAGGCTGGCTCGGTTCTTCTTCCTCTTGCGCTTTGGGTAGTTGCAAACTGGTGTCTTACCACTCTCTTTGAGGGTGAAGGCAGCCTTAAGGATGTGTATGTTGCAACTTGCTATGCACTTTTCCCGCTTATCCTTACCCTCGTTCCCGCAACTCTCTTCTCCAACATCGTTCTTGCAGAAGAAACCGGTATTATCAATCTCCTTGTATCCATCGGTTACATCTGGACATTCATCCTTATCTTCTTCGGTGCACAGACCACACATGACTACACCATGGGCAAGAACATCATTATGACTGTTGCAACAATTCTCGGCATGGCGATTGTAATGTTTATCGGCATTCTCTTCACCAGCCTTATCAGCAACATGGTTTCCTTTGTAACCAATATCGTAGTTGAGTTACAATACAGAATGTAAGAAAGGAGTGTAGATTAATAAAATGAAAAAGATAATATCGTTTATATTCGCACTCCTTCTTTGTGCGACCTCGCTTTTCTGCATGAGCACTGCTGTGCTTGCTGCAGAGGCAGAGGAGGACGTATACATTAAAACTGTATACGATACTCCCGAAGAGAAGATCGAAACAATGAACCTCATGCTTCAGATGCATGGCTATAAGCTTTATGTGCATCCTGTAACTGCTGAGATCGCAGTAGTACACGAAGCAACAGGTCAGACCCTCTTCTCTAACCCCTTTGACCTTGCAAAGTCCAAGGGTACAGATTCCACTAAGCAGAAGCTTCTTTCCCAGATCATCATCAGCTACATTGATAACGGTGTTGCAAAAGAGTACAACTCTTACACCGACGCGGTTAAGAACAATCAGGTAGTTATTGAGCCCATCAAGAACGGTGTGCGCGTAGAGTACACCATCGGCCGTGCAGACTCAAACTATCTCGTTCCTCGCCTTATCGAAAAGAGCAGACTTGAAACCCAGATTTTAAGCAAGTTTGATTTGGAAGATCCTTATTCAAACTTCGCTCACAAGCAGCTTTCCGCATTCTATGCGCTCCAGGACCCTAACGATACCACAAAGAGTGAAGCGGTTATCAAGAGAATGCATAGCCTCTATCCTGTAACCAAAACAGGCATGGCAGTTTATGCACTTACCGACACCGTTACACGTGAGTTCAGAGTTCTTGAAGGCTACATCAAGGAGTATGCTCCCGACTACTCGTATGATGAAATGGAATACGACCATACTCTCACACAGTATGTAGACCAGACACTCAGCACACCTGTATTCCGTCTTGCAATTGAGTACACTCTTACCGAAGACGGTCTTGAGGCAACTCTCCCTGCAAACGGTATCCGTTTTGACGAAACTCTCTATAAACTTGAGAGTATTACCATGCTTCCTTTCATGGGCGCAGGTAACTACAACAATGACGGTTACACCTTCGTTCCCGACGGTAGCGGCGCATTGATGGATTTTGCTGATTTCCAGAACAAGAACACATCAATTGCAGGTACCGTATACGGTATGGACTTCGCTTATCAGACACTTGAAGGTTCTGCAAACCAGGACGTAATGCGTATGCCTGTATTCGGTCTCCGCGAGACCGTTGAACGCGGCGTTTATGAAATGGTAACCGAAACCTATCTTGATGAAGTTGCTGTTAAGGACGAAGCCGGCAACGAAGTTGTTGATGAAAACGGCGAGCCTGTAACCGAACTTGTCGAAAAGCAGAAGGAAGTTAAGAAGCAGGTTGACAGCTATACTGAAAACCGCGGTTTCTTTGCAATTATTAAGGAGGGTGACGCACTTTCCAAGATTACTGCAAAGCATGAAAACCAGCTCCACCAGTACAATGCAGTACAGATTTCCTTTAATCCAAGACCCAAGGACTCATATTCGCTTGACTCCCTCTCTGTAGGCGGCACAAGCAAGATCGAAGTAGTATCCGACCGTAAGTATGTAGGCAACTACACACTCAAGTACTACATGCTTCTCGACGATGAAATGGCAAAAGAGAACAATGTAGAGGATTACTACGAAACCACTTGGATGGGTATGGCGGTTGCATACCGCGATTACCTCACTGAAAATGGCGTTCTTACTCCCCTTACAAAGGACGATGTAAAGGATAATATTCCGCTCTATATCGAAACCTTCGGTGCAACCAAGACTGTTGAAAAGGTACTTTCTGTACCTACAACTGTAAGTAAGTCGATTACATCTTTTGAAAATATTCAGACCATGTATGATGAGCTTGCAGCAGCTGGCATCACCAATGTAAACTTTAAGCTCACCGGTTATGCAAACGGCGGTATGAATTCCACCGTTCCGTATAAGCTTAAGTGGGAAAAGGCTGTCGGCGGTGCTGACGGTTACAGCGCACTTCTCGCATACGCTGCAGAGAAGGGCTTCGGTGTTTATCCCGACTTCGACTTCTCATATGTAAACTACCACAAGAACTTTGACGGCCTCAAGTTCGACAGAGACGTTCTGAAGACTATTGACAACCGTTATTCAAGCCACCGTGAGTATGACGCATCTCTTCAGGAGTTTGTTTCTTACTTCACACTCTGTGTATCTCCTTCGGCTTACCAGACATTCTATGAGAATTTTGCTCCGAGATACCTTACCTACGGCAACGACAACATTTCTATTTCCACTATTGGTAGTACGCTCAACTCTGACTTTGATGAGGACGAACCGTATAACCGTAACGATGCCAAGAACCTTACTGTTGAGTTCCTTGAAAAGGCAAGTGCAGATTTAGGCAGCATCATGACAGAAAAGGGTAACGTTTACACCTGGCAGTATGTTGACAAATTGCTCAACGTATCGCTCCAGAGTAGCCGTTCACTCTATGCAAGCGCATCCGTACCTTTCATGGGTGTTGTACTCCACGGCTCTGTTGAGTTTGCAGGCACACCTATTAACATGGCGGGCGATGCAGACTACGAACTTCTCCGTGCAATTGAAAACGGCGCAGGTCTTTACTTCATTCTTTCCTATGACAATACCGAACTCCTTAAAGAGGACTATGACCTCAGTAAGTATTATTCGGTAAGATATGAGATCTGGGCTAAGGACGATGAAGGCAAGGTAGAAGGTTCCGAGCTTGCTGACTATTATAACAACCTCAATGGCGTACTTGCTGATCTTCAGACTTCTATGATCGTAGGCCACGAGTTCCTTATTGGCGAAAGAGTTCCTTCTTTGGCAGAAGCAGAGGATGATGCTGCAGCAGCCGAGGAAAAGGCTTTGGCAGATGCAGCTTTGGCTGATGAAGAAGCAAGAAAGGCAACAATTGCCGAGCTTCGCGAACAGTATGAAGCAGGTTTGATTGGCGCAGGTCAGCCCATTGACATTTCGGGCTACGAAGCACCCGAAACCGAGGTAGAAGAAGAAACCGATGAGTATGAGTACACCAAGTACACATCCGATAACAATCAGATCGTACTTGTTACTTATGAGGGCGGCACTTCCTTCATCCTCAACTACAACGATTTTGCAATAACCACTACAGTAGACGGCACAGAGTACACTGTTGACGGCTACGGCTATGTGGTAATTAAGTAAGGAGGGAAGAAAGATGGAAAATACTAACACAAAAATTGTCTCTTCTCCTGCTCCTAAGAAAAAGCGCCCCGCATCGCTTGAAAAGCGCAAGGCTAAAGCGGGTTGGGTGTTTGTAGCACCTTTCGTAATCGGATTTATTCTGATTTATTTGCCCATCATTGTTGACTCGATCAAGTTCAGCTTCAATGAAATCTCTACAATCATTAATCCTCTCGGCGGCAGCGGCGGTTATGCGCTTGAGTTTGTCGGTTTTGAGAACTATCAAAAGGCTCTCTTTGAGGATGCTGATTATGTTAGAACCCTTATTTCGGGTATCGAACAGCTCATTTTGGAAGTGCCTGCAATCGTAGTATTCTCGCTCTTTATTGCAGTACTTCTTAACGATAAGATTGCCGGACGCGCAGCGTTCCGTGCAATCCTCTTCGTTCCCGTTATTCTTTCAACCGGTCTTATTGAGGCAATTGATGCATCCAATAACCTTATGGAGTTTATGGATACATCCGACAGTATTGATACCGGTACAGGACAGAGCACTGCGGCGCAGCTTTCTGCGGCTATCGACCTTGAGGCATTGTTTGCCAACATGAAGGTTGGTACAGGACTTGTAGAATATGTTGCAAGCGCGGTTGACGGCATCTCCGATATCGTAAACCGTTCCGGCGTACAGATTCTTATCTTCCTTGCAGGTCTCCAGTCCATTTCTCCCGCAATTTATGAGTCATGCCGCATGGATGGTGCAACCACATGGGAAACCTTCTGGAAGATTACTTTCCCGATGATTTCTCCTATGATTTTGGTTAACGCAATCTATACGATTATTGACGCATTTACTTCTGAATCCAATGCAGTAATGGTACTTATTGATGAAGTTTACGGCCGTCCCGGCGGACGCGAACTCAGCTCTGCAATGGCGTGGATGTACTTCCTCGTAGTTATCCTCATCCTTGCAGCAGTTGCAGGTATCATGTCAGCATTTGTATTCTATCAAAGAAAAGACTAAGGAAGGAGGAGTAAAGTAATGAATTCACAACCTACTATTAAAAAGGAAACAAAGAACAAGATTCGTGTTGAATTTGAGCGTACTCCTCTTAAGGAAAGACTTAAGGCAAAGTTCGGAAACCTGGCATTCTACACCGATATCGTGTGGTACCTTTTCCGCTTTATTATCCTTCTTGGTGTTTCCTACATTGTTCTTTATCCTTTCTTCACAAAAATTGCGGCTTCGTTTATGAGCCCCGATGACTTTATCGACGTAACGGTAATGCTTATTCCTAAGTATCCGTCCTTCGATCAGTACAAGTACATATTCCTTGAAAATGAGTATGTTTCAGCATTTTTCAACACACTGTTCCTTTCACTTTCCACAGCGCTTCTTCAGACTTTTGTATCCTGCCTTGTAGGTTACGGTCTTTCTAAGTTTAAGTTTAAGGGTAACAGTCTTGTAATGGCTGCGGTTATTCTAACAATGGTAGTACCCCACGGTACAGTATACCTTTCGATGTTCATGGAATTCAGATACTTCGACGTGTTCAAGCTTTTCGGCTTGCTTGAGCCACTCGGCTACACGGGTATCATTGATGCGATTTCCGGCAATTCTCTCCAGCTTACCGGTACATTCTGGCCCATGATAATCATTTCGATTACAGGCCTTGCTTTTAAGAACGGTCTTTACATCTTTATGATGCGTCAGTTCTTCAAAGGTGTTCCGGACGAACTTGAAGAAAGTGCTTACATCGACGGTTCGGGTGTATTCCGCACATTCCTTCAGATTATCATTCCTCTTTCAATCCCCATGATGATTACAATCTTCCTGTTTGCTTTCTCATGGCAGTGGACTGATAACTTCTATACCGAAATGTTCATGCAGGGCAACAACTCAACAGTGCTTATGCCCAATATCGTTGGCGTTCCTTCTTCGCTCAACATTGACCATGCAGGTATGCAGCTTTATACATCCGCTATCAACAACACTTGCGGTATTATGATAATATTGCCGCTCGTTGTTCTCTACCTGTTCTGCCAGAAGTTCCTTGTACAAGGTATCGAGCGTTCGGGTATCGTTGGTTAAAACAAAAATCGCTCTCGAAAGAGAGCGATTTTTTTATATCAGTGACGGATTTACAAGTGCTGAAAAACATGGTATAATTTAAATAATAAAACTTTTAGTATTGTGAGTGAGTAATTTGAGTAGAAAACCCAAGATATTGGTAGTAGGAAGCATAAATGTAGATTTAACGGTATCGACAGAAGTTTTTCCCAAAGAGGGCGAAACCGTTTCGGGCAATGGGTTTAAAAAATCTGCCGGGGGCAAAGGTGCAAATCAGGCGGTCCAGCTTGCGCGCCTTGGCGCCGATGTAACAATGGTTGGTGCCGTAGGAAACGATGCGGACGGACGCGAAATGCGCGAACTTCTTTGCCGAGAAGGCGTTGATACGAGCTTTATTACAGTTAAAAATGATATGCCCACCGGATGCGCGGTGATAGTTCTTCACGGCGCTAAAAACCGCATAATCGTGTACGCTGGAGCAAACGGTGCGCTTGAACTTGCGGATGTTGAATTTCTCAAAAACGAAATAGCCGGATATGATATGGTGGTATTGCAACTTGAAATCCCTATGGAGATAAATGAAGCTGTTGCAAAATATGCATGCGAAAAGGGAGTTCCTGTGTTTTTGAACATTGCTCCATATGCTCCTGTTTCTGATGAATTTTTGTCATGTGTCACGTATCTATCTCCTAATGAAACCGAGGCAGAAAGCCTGACAGGCGTGAAAATCACACGAAACAGAGCGGCTGCAAGTCTTGACGAAGCTAAGCAAGTTGCAAAACTTGTAATCGCACGCGGAAGTGATAATGTTGTAATTACCCTTGGCAGTGCAGGTGCATATTTCTTTGGAGAAAGCGGCGAGTTTTATTCTTCAGCTGTCGATGGTATAAAAGCGGTAGACCCGACTGCTGCGGGCGACTCGTTTATCGGAGGTTTCATATTTGCTGTTACAAGCGGTGTGGACACCGCGGCGGCACTTCGCTTTGCAAATTATACAGCTGCATTAACCGTTTCACGCATGGGTGCGATACCTTCGTTGCCCACATTGGATGAAGTGAACACAATGCTTGAAAAAAGCAAATAATGTTATAAATTCTATCATATCCTCCGTTTGATGAGCATATTTTTTATCAAACGGAGGATTTGCCATGCCGAAACATTCATTTAAAAAACTTTCACTTGCCGCTCGGTGCGCAATTGTAGCAGCGATAACTGTGGCATTTGCGCTTTCACTGTGTATGATTATGGGGGCGGTTGCATTTGCAAGTGAAGACCCTACAAAAAATCTCACACTTTACGGCGAGATATGCTTTCTTTTATCAATGTTTTTTTGCGGTTTTGTTGGTGCAAAAACTGCAGGTGAAAGCCGTTTTGCAAGCGGTATATTCGCAAGTGGTATAGTGCTGCTTTTAGTAATTGCTGCCTCGGTAGCGTTTGGCGGTGACAGTTTTATAAAAGAGCTGACCATGGCTGCTCTCGGTGTAGCAGTAAGTGCCAGCGGAGCCGCACTTGGCTCGCGCGAAACAAAGCGAAAACACAGAAGATAAAAAAATCCCGCTCTTTGCGGGATTTTTTTCTTGAAAACTATTGCAAAATTTCGATATATGGGGTAAAATAATGTGTAACAGTATTGTGGGCGAGTGTATGTGACAACGACCGCGTATCCTCCGGAATTATCCACGCCCCATCCTAAAAAATTCAAAAGTCGTTGAGAAGGATTTTTTACAATGGTAGTAGCAGGAGATTTCAAAAACGGTATTACTTTTGAAATGGAAGGCAACGTTCTTCAGGTTGTTGAATTTCAGCATGTAAAACCCGGTAAGGGCGCAGCTTTCGTTAGAACCAAGCTTAAGAACGTTATCACCGGTGCTGTAATCGAAAAGACTTTCAGCCCCACTGATAAGTTTGAAAACGCATATGTAGAGCGCAAGGATATGGAATATCTCTACAATGATGGTGAGCTTTATTACTTCATGGATATGGAAACTTACGAGCAGCTTCCTATCAATGCAGACAAGCTTGGCGATGACTTTAAGTTCGTTAAGGAAAACATGACTTGCCGCGTTGTTTCTTACAAGGGCAACGTATTTGCAGTAGAACCCCCCACGTTTGTAGAGCTTGTTGTTACACAGACCGACCCCGGTTTTGCAGGTAACACCGCAACCAACACTCTCAAGCCCGCAACTCTTGAGACCGGTGCTGTAGTTAAGGTTCCGCTCTTCATCAACGAGGGTGAAGTGCTCAAGATTGATACTCGTACAGGCGAATATCTCTCCAGAGCGTAAATTCGAATTTAAAATAGCGGTGCCGCCCAACGGCGGTGCCGTTTTTACTCTAATTTTAAGGAGGATAAAACAATGACTATTACAGAAAAGACCGCATACCTCAAGGGACTTCTTGAAGGCATGAATATCGACGAAACCAAGGCAGAAGGCAAACTTCTTAAGGCAGTTATCGAAACTCTCGATGAACTTGCAAATGACCTTACCGATGTTGCAGAGGATGTTGCAACTCTTAACGACTATGTTGAGGAACTTGATGAGGACCTCGGCGCTGTTGAAGAGTTTGTATACTCCGATGACGAGTGCGACTGTTGCGATTGCGACGATGATTTCGACTGCGACGGCGATTGCGATTGCTGTGATGAAGATTGCGATGGTTTTTACGAAGTAGAGTGCCCTCACTGCGGCGCAAACGTTTGCTTTGACGAGACCTGCGATCCTCGCGAAATCCTTTGCCCCTCTTGCCAGGAAAAGTTTGATTGTCTTGAAGCACCCGATGCAGAGTAATTAAAGAATAAAAGGCTTCCGAAAGGAAGCCTTTTTATTTTTAAAACTCATCAAATGTGTAAATATATCTGTCAGCGACTTTTTTGAGTTCATCAGCACTTGAAGCGCTTGCCAGGTCATATACGGCAACAGTTTTTAGTCCTGCCGCCTTTGCTGTTTTGATATTTGTCAGGTTGTCATCGACAAATATGCAGTTGCCCTCAACAAATCCGAGCAGCTTTGCGGCCTCGGTGTAGATCTTTTCATCGGATTTTTTGAGTGCAAAATCATCCGTTGACCATATAAAATCAAAATACTTTTCAATGTCCAGCCTTTTTACGCATGGGTCGATCAAAAAGTGCGGGCTTGCCGAAAGTATGCAAAGTCGGTGTCCCTCTTTTTTAAGTTTTTGCAAAAGCTCGGTGGCAAACGGTTTTGCGGGGATGCTTTCAACATATTCTTTTAGCATGCCCTCTTTCATAAGGGTTGTGATTTCGTCAACCGGTATGTTTACACCGAGCGATTGTATATACTCTGCTGCGCCGGCGTAGCCGAGGGGCGTGACTATTTCTACGATGTTGTCGGGATATTCGATCCCAAGTGGATCTAAAAACGCTCTTGTGCTTTGATCAAGCGCGTAAACAGAGTCTATAAGCGTTCCGTCCATATCAAAAATATATGCTTTAGGAGATGTTTGCATGTTTTTCACCACTGTTTGTTTTTTCTCTTTTTGATTTTCTGTTCATTAACCTTAACACTACCGGCCTGTTGTATCTTTGCACAATAATAAACTGTGCATCAAAAAGCATTGCGGCAACTGCTGATATCAAAAATGCCGGCGGACAGCCCCAGATAAAGATAAAAAGGATGCTGAAAACAGAAATCACTTCATTTATCCAGTGATCAAGTTCGGATTTTGACATCGTGGTTGCAAGTTGCTCAAGTGTGCGGTTTTTAAAGTCGTAGTTTTCCGGCTCAAATGTAAGCACCTTGTCTTTCCACTTGCGCACTTTTAGTAGCTTGTATAAGCTTTTTTCAAAGCGGCGTTCTTTGTAGAATGGGTGTAGGTAGTTGATTTTAAATCGTTTTGTCACTTCGCCCATCAGTATGCGCAGACCAAAGTGATACAGAATCATAAATGATACAATTCCGCACCATAGTATAAGATCGTTTTTATATGTACCTGAGTAGTATAAAGTAAAGCAGATAGCTGCGATAAGCACGGTCAGCACGATAGTGCCATACATAAATATCGCAGGACCGCTTAATTTTTGTTTTTTCATATTGTTATCCATCATTTGGGTTTTGTTGATTTGCTTCCCGTTGGAGCAGCACCACGCACTCAACGTGCTTTGTATAGGGGAACATATCAACAGGTTGTATCTTTACTGCCTTGTAGCCGTTTTTGGTGAGGAAGTACAAATCCCTTGCAAGTGTTTCGGGATTGCATGAAACATAGACGATTTTCTTTGGGGAAAGTGTGAGGAGTGAGTTCAAAAACTGCTTTGAGCAGCCGGCTCGCGGAGGGTCGGTGAAGACTACGTCGGCACTCTCGCCAAGCTTTGCCATTTCATCCATAAACTCGCCCGCATCGGCGTTTACAACGCGATAGTTTTTAACGCCGTTAAGTGCCGCGTTTTCTGCAGCATTTTTTGCCGCATCGGCGTTTTGCTCTGCGGCTATAACGCTTTTGGCTTTTGCCGATGCGATAATACCTATAGTACCTACACCGCAGTATGCATCAATTATTGTTTCTTCTCCTGAAAGATCTGCAAAATCAACCGCTATCGAATAGAGTTTTTCGGTTTGTTTCGGGTTTACCTGAAAAAATGAGCGCGCGGAGATTTTAAAAGTGTAGCCACAAAGACGGTCTGTTATAAAACCGTCGCCGTAAAGTACGGTTTCGTCCTTGCCAAGTATAAGATTTAAACGGTCGCAGCTTGTGTTTTGTGTGATTGTTGTGATTTCGGGACATGCCTTTACCAGTGCTTGAACAAAGTTTTTCACTGCTGGAAATACACCTTTGCCGGTGCCGAGCGCAACTAAAATCTCACCGGTAGCTTTTCCAATGCGGATGGTAACAAAGCGCAAAAATCCGTTGCCGGTTCGCTCGTCGTATGTCTTGAGTCTGAAAGAGGGAAGCAGTTTTTTGATTGCGGTAATGATACGTTCAGCGCGCTCATCCTCAAGCGCGCAGGCATCAGTTTTGGCAATTTTGCCTCCCGAAGATTGCCAGATTCCGCTGATTACCTGACCGCGTGAAAAACCAAATGCGGCGCTCGCTTTTGTGCGGTAGTGGAGCGGATCTTCCATACCGATAATCGGCGACACTCGGCAGTAGCGACCAAGCATTTTAATAACGGTGCGTTGCTTGTATGAAAGTTGCTGGCGGTATGTTACATCAAGCTGGCATCCGCCGCATTTTTTGTATATCGGGCAGATAAAGTTTTCGTTAGTCATGGTTGTTCCTTTCTGTTTTTGCCGTGGAAATAGTGCAATTTGTTTTTCAGCATATTTCCAAGGAACTCTTAATCCTTATCCTTAGCCTTAATACCATCAACTGTATAAAGTATGAGTAACGATATTATTGTTAAAGTAGCTATTGATAGAAGAACGGAAAGGCTGATTTCTCTGCCGGCGAAAAGGAATAGAGCTGCAATATAGCCTGTAAGAATTACAGAAACGAGGCTGCTTATAATAATAAGCAAAATGTCTGCTAGCGTAATAATTTTTGAAAGAGTTTTGTGAATAGGTAAAATCGAGGAAATCATAAGCAGCAAGCCGTAAATGGCAATAAGCCCTACAGCAATTGATGATATTCCTTCTGTATCAGCCAATGGGCTGCAAATGAAACAGCCAAGCAATACCCCCAAAAAAGTGACCAGAACGTTACCAAACGGAAGTATTCTTGTTGCATGAAGGAAATCCGCTATTTTTTTACACACAACCATACATATACCCATAATAATAGCTTCGAAAAAAACATCTATGTAAATCTCTGTTACATTTGAAAGCTCAAAGGAATGAAATGTTGATAACAGATCAACCCAAATCTCAAAAAACGGAAAAGCTCCTGCAACACTGACTACAAGTTTTTCTGCCGCACTGGGAGAACTCAGCGAAATAAAAATGGCCAAAACCGTCGTTATCAAAACGACCAATAGAACCTGAGCGAATATTCTCATGTATTTCATATCTTTTTTCCTTTACGTAATATTTATAGTGTTATGTACGATATATTCGCACGACGCATTCGCAGTGACCTGTTCTTGGAAATAGGTCAAACGGATATACTTCGCTCATTTTGTAGCCCTTTTCAGTGAGAATCTTTACATCTCGTGCAAGGGTTTCACTGTTGCATGAGATATACACGATATTTTTAACACCGAGTCTTGAAATGTAATCGAGAAGCTCTTCTGAACACCCTTTTCGCGGCGGGTCAAATACAACTACGTCAGGGATGAAATCACCTTCGGCAGCCTTAGCGCCGTCAAGCATTTTTTCGGTGTCTGCCGCATCTCCGCAATAGAAAGATGCATTATTGATGCCGTTTTCGGCAGCGTTTTTCTTTGCGCATTCAATTGCCGATGGCACAACTTCAATTCCAATGAGTTTTTTTACCTTGTCAGCCATTGAAAGCCCTATTGAGCCAATTCCGCAGTATAGGTCAAGGAGCAGTTCGTCACCCTTGAAATTTGCAAGAGATGCGGCTTTTTGATACAGCATCTCTGCCGCATCGCGGTTGACTTGGTAAAATGATTGCGGCGTGATCATAAGTTTTACACCGCAGAGAATATCGGTGATGTATTCTTTGCCGTAAAGCAGGCGGTATTTGTCGCCAAGCACTACGTTTGTTTCTTTTTTATTGGTGTTGATATATAGCGATTTTATTGCAGGGAACTTGTTTGTGATGCGCGTTACAAATTCAGCTTCACATGGCATTTTTTCGCCGCAAAGTACCATGCAAAGCATGATTTCGCCTGTTTTTTCACCAATGCGCAAATATATATGTCGTACAAGACCGCTATTGGTTTCTTCATTGTAAACACTGATGCTGTTTTCATCAATAAATGTGCGGATTTCCTCTATTATCGGCGCAAAAGCAGCATTTTGCAGGTCGCATGATGCGCAGTCGAGTACGCGGTGGCTCTTTGCCGCAAAAAAACCGATTACGGTTTTTCCGTTTGCATCTTTGCGCACGGGGTATTGTCCTTTGTTGCGGTATCCTGAAAGCTTTGCATGTGTAAGCGGAGCAACTTTCACATCGCGGAGTCCTTGTTTTATAAAACTCATTTTTACAAAGTTTTCTTTTAACTCTTTTTCATATGCATATGATACCGAGCGAAAGGCGCAACCGCCGCACGCCGCCGAAACTTTGCAATTGTCATTTGTGCGTTGAGGGGAGGGGGATACAATCTCCTCGACTCTTGCTACAGCATAGGTTTTGGCTGTTTTGATTATCTTGATTTTTGCAACATCAAAAGCCACAGCGCCGTTGATAAATACGGCAATACCATCTATTTTAGCAACGCCAAAGCCGAGAAAGTTCATATCCTCAACTGTGACGGTAAATACATCATTCTTTTTTAGCATTGGTTCACCAACTTTCTATGTTATTTTATCATCTTTATTAAATATAGTCAAGGGAGGGAAAAATCACTTTATGTATTGAAAAAAGCAAAAAACTGTTATATAATAAGATGTTAGTACTATAAAGGAGGAATGTTTTTGATTTCTCTTAGAAATTTTTTTATCACATTTTTAATTGCGCTCGTCGTTTTTGGAACTTGCGCGTATTTTATAACCGGATTTGTTTCCGACAGTATTTTAAATTTGATTAACGGTGGCGACGTGGCCGAAACCACCGAGCCGATCAAAGAAGATGATCTTGGCGGCGCAAATGAGGTTATCAAACCGATAATCAATGATGAAATTGAGGGCGAGTCGTTTAATATTCTGCTTATCGGTACTGACTACCGCCCAAGTCTCAACAAGGATTATCACCCCGATATTGCTTCGCAGTATCCAAAGTTTGATGCGTCTGAAAAGCTTATCGGTTATAAGGGCAAACTACCCGAGTATCCATACCGTACTGTAAGCGCAGATGCAATCGTTTTGATTTGCGTAAATAAAACCACGCGCACCGTTGCTTGTATAAACATTCCGTCACATATGCGCGTTGAGCATGGCGGAGGAGAAACCGTACTCGGCGACCTTTACTTTGAAAAAGGGCTTGAAGTCTTCAAGGATAAGGTCAGTGCAATAACCGGTGCAGAAATTGATTATTTCGCGCTTACAAGCATTGAACTCTTGGTTAGCACAGTTGACAAAATCGGTCCTGTGACATACAATGTGCCCTGTGATATGGAGTACACCGATGATGCCAACGGACTTGTGATTTCGCTCAAAGCCGGCTCGCAGCCCATCGACGGTGCAAAGGCGGCTGCGTTGCTTGCGTATGACTCGTATGCTCCAACATCCGGCAATTCAAGGGCAAAGACAACACTTTCGTTTTTGATCACTCTTGCCAAAAAGATGACCAATCCGTCAAATCTTGCAAAGGCTGATTCGATTTTTGCAAATATCAACAAGCATATTTATACTGATGTAAAATCAGGCGACCTCACTGCAAATATTGACCTTGTATTTTCGCTTGCGGGATTTGATTTTGTTACTATGGAGTATCCTGTAAACATCGCCGGCATGCCAAATACAAACGCGGCGATAACGCACATTTTAGGTTATATTGATAATTAAAATATTGACATATAGGAGTACAAAATGAACAATTCCGAAAAGACAATGGACAAAGTAGTCGCACTTTGTAAAAACCGCGGCTTTATTTTCCCCGGCTCCGAGATTTACGGCGGCCTTGCAAACTCTTGGGACTACGGTCCTCTCGGCGTAGAGTTTAAGAACAATGTTAAAAAGGCTTGGTGGAAGCGTTTTGTTCAGGAATGCAAGTATAATGTAGGCCTTGACAGCGCAATCATTATGAACCCTGAAGCATGGGTTGCATCCGGTCACGTTGGCGGCTTTTCCGACCCGCTTATGGACTGCCGTGCCTGCAAGTCACGCCACCGTGCGGACAAGCTTATCGAGGACTATGTTGCAGCAAACGGTCTTAATGACAATCCTGCAGGCTGGACCAACGAGCAGATGGCAGAGTACATTGCAGAGAAGGGTATTGAGTGCCCCGATTGCGGTGCAAAGGACTTTACCGATATCCGTAAGTTCAATCTTATGTTCAAGACATATCAGGGCGTTACCGAAGACTCCAAGAGCGAGCTTTATCTCCGTCCTGAAACCGCGCAGGGTATCTTTGTAAACTTCAAGAATATTGCACGTACCACCAGAAAGAAGATGCCTTTCGGCGTTTGCCAGATCGGTAAGTCTTTCCGTAACGAAATCACCCCCGGCAACTTTACTTTCCGTACAAGAGAGTTTGAGCAGATGGAGCTTGAATTCTTCTGCAAGCCCGGAACCGACCTCGAATGGTTCAAGTTCTGGAAGGATTACTGTGCACAGTTCCTCTATGACCTTGGCATGAAGAAAGAGAATCTTAAGCTCCGCGACCACGATCAGGAAGAGCTTTCGTTCTATTCCAAGGCTACGACCGACTTTGAGTATCTCTTCCCATTTGGTTGGGGCGAGCTTTGGGGCATTGCCGACAGAACTGACTATGACCTTACTCAGCACGCAAATCACAGCGGCGAGTCCATGGACTTCTTTGACCCCGAAACCAATGAAAAGTACATTCCTTACGTTGTTGAGCCGTCCCTCGGCGCAGACCGCGTAGCACTTGCGTTCCTTGTTGAAGCATATGATGAAGAAACTGTTGGAGAGGGCGACACCCGCGTGGTTATGCACCTTCATCCTGCACTCGCTCCTTTCAAGGCAGCAGTTCTTCCTCTTTCTAAAAAGCTTTCTGACAAGGCAGAGGAAGTTCGCGCAGAACTTGCCAAGTATTTCATGGTTGACTTTGACGAAACCGGCTCTATCGGTAAGCGTTATCGCCGTCAGGATGAAATCGGTACACCTTTCTGCATTACTTATGATTTTGATACCGAAAACGACGGTTGCGTAACCGTTCGCGATCGCGATACCATGGAGCAGGAAAGAGTTAAGATTTCTGACCTTAAGGCATATATTGAAGAAAAACTTAATTTCTAAAATATTTAATAGGGCACCTGTAAAAAGCAGGTGCCCTATTGACTTTTTTGAACTTCTGTGATAAAATATCAATTGATATATAACATGTGTTATATTAAGGAGGTTAGCATGCCGCCAAAAGTTAAAGTAACAAAAGAAGAAATTATAAATGCTGCTGTTGAAATTGTTCGCGAGAGCGGGGCAGCGGCAATCAATGCAAGAGATGTGGCAAAAGCATTAAACAGTTCAACTCAACCGATATTTTCAAATTTCAATACGATGGATGAGTTGCGGCTCTCAGTCGTGGAAAGAGCGGACATGTTGTGCGGTGAGTATATTAGCCGCGAAATAGAGAACGGAGAATTCCCGTCATATAAGGCGAGCGGAATGGCATATATACGTTTTGCAAAAGAGGAAAAGGAGTTGTTTAAACTTTTGTATATGCGCGACCGTTCAGGAGAAAATGTTCCGGAGGAGGCAGGACTGAGCGGTAAAATGGAGATTATTGTCCATAATAGCACGGGGCTTTGCGGTGATGATGCAAAACTGTTCCATCTTGAGATGTGGGCATATGTTCACGGAATTGCCACAATGTTTGCAACGGGATTTTTAGACCTTGATTGGTCACTTGTCAGTAAAATGCTTACAGATTCATATCAGGGACTTAAGAAGCAGTACGGAATGGAGTGAGTGCATGGATGCTATCAGAATAGAGAGATTAACTAAAAGGTATAAAGATGTGACGGCGGTTGACAATCTTAGTTTATCCGTTTGCAAAGGAGAACTGTTTTCTCTGCTTGGTGTAAACGGTGCAGGAAAAACAACCACGATCAAAATGCTGTCCTGTCTTGCGCAACCTACAAGCGGAGATGCCTTTTTAAACGGAAAGAGCATCACAAAAGATACTTCCGCTGTAAAAGAGGTCATTGCTGTGTCGCCGCAAGAAACAGCGGTTGCAAACGGACTTACTGCTAAAGAAAATCTTGAGCTTATGTGCGGTGTTCATGGATTTGCAAAAGATAAGCGTGATGCAAAAATCAACGAACTCGCAACTCTTTTGGGACTTGAAAGTGTGCTTGATAAAAAAGCGGCCAGACTCTCCGGCGGTTGGCAGCGCAGATTAAGCATTGCTATGGCACTTATAAGTGAGCCTGAGATTTTGTTTCTGGATGAGCCCACGCTTGGACTTGATGTGCTTGCGAGAAGCGATTTGTGGGACATAATCCGTTCTCTTAAAGGCAAAGTTACAATTATTCTTACAACTCATTATATGGAAGAAGCTGAGGCACTTTCCGACCGTATTGCTATTATGAGGGACGGAAGACTTCTTATATGCGACACTGCTGAAAAAATCAAAGAAGTTGCAAATACAGACAACTTTGAGCAGGCATTTGTGCGTATTGTTCGGGGGGTGGCAGAATGAAAATGCTAACTTTTGCAAGCAGAAATGCAAAGGAGATCCTGAGGGATCCGATAAATCTGGCTTTCGGTCTTGGTTTTCCTCTTGTATTGATTATGTTACTCAGCGCCATTCAGGCAAATATACCTGTAGAGCTTTTTGAGATAGAACGCCTTGCTCCGGGAATTACGGTATTTGGACTATCGTTTATGACACTGTTTTCTGCAACGCTTATTGCTAAAGACAGGGGTACATCGCTTCTTCAGCGTTTATATACTACACCGCTTACCCCATTGGGTTTTATACTTGGTTATACACTGCCCATTTTGCCGATAGCGCTTGCTCAAACTGCGGTTTGCTATATTGCGGCAATAATACTGGGGCTTGATATAACTCTGAATATTCTGTATGCAGTTCTGTTTATCATTCCTGTTTCACTGCTTTATATCGCACTTGGGCTGCTTTGCGGCAGTGTGTTTAATGACAAGCAGGTTGGCGGTATTTGCGGAGCCTTGCTCACAAATCTTTCTGCATGGCTGTCAGGCATCTGGTTCGACCTTGAGCTTGTCGGCGGTATGTTTGAAAAGATTGCCTATCTGTTTCCGTTTGTACACGCGGTTGATATGGAAAGGGCAGTGCTCGCGGGGAATTTCGCTGATATTTTCCCCCATATATGGTGGGTGGCGGGATACGCAACAGTTACTCTTTTTTTAGCAGTACTGTTATTCTTGCGTCAGATGAAGAACCAATAAAAAACGGCATAACCATAACGGTTATGCCGTTTTTGTTTATACTTTCAGATATCCTTTTAAAACTTTCAATGTGTTCCATACTCCGTCGATGTGGCTGCGCTCATAGCCGTGGCTTGCATAAACTCCTGCGCCGATAAGTCCGTGGCGGATATCATTGCCGGCGGAAAGTGTTGCTTCAACATCGGAGCCGTAGTGTGGATAAACGTCAACCGCATAGTCAGCCCCCTCTTTTTTTGCCGCTTCGATAAGTTTGCCGACCACCTCATAGCTGTAGGGACCGCCGGAGTCTTTTGCACAGATGGAAACCTGACGCTCGGTGCAAGTAAGACCGTCTCCGACACAGCCCATATCAACGCTTATCGCTTCGGTTACACCGTCCGGGACAGAAGCGGCGCCGCCGTGGCCGACCTCTTCATATACTGTTATATGTGCGTATACCTTGCGCGAGGGAGTTTTGTTGCAGTCGCGCAGATATTTAGCAAATCCGAGAAGAATGCCAACAGAGAGTTTGTCATCAAGAAAACGGCTTTTGATATATCCCGATTCGGTAATGCGTGTGCGTGGGTCGGGGCAAACGATGTCGCCTACCTCAATTCCAAGCGCGCGTGTGTCCTCTGAACTGTTTACGTCTTCATCAATCACAACCTCCAGTGTGTCAAAGGTGCGCTTGGTGTCGCCGTATTTTCCGTTAACATGAACCGATGCGTTGCAAAGCTGGAACGTGCCGTCGAGAACTTTACCGCTTCTTGTACGGATTCGCACATTTTCTGCTTCACAGTTTTCTGCGCGAAGTCCTCCGAGGTTTGTAACGCGAAGTCGGCCGTTTGATTTGATTTCTGCAACCATTGCTCCGAGCGTATCGAGATGCGCCTCAAGTAAAAGTGCATCTGTTTCATTGCCGCCGCCAAGGTCTACAAGAACGCCGCCTTTTGCTGTTATTGCAGCACCAAAGCCAAGAGCTTCAAAAGCACTTTTTGCCCATTCAGCAGCTTCCTTGGTATATCCGGTAGGGCTGTCAATGGCGAGCACTTCTTTAGCCACATTGCTTGCATATATAGCATAATCACGTGTCATGATGTTATTCTCCTGTATGTTTTTCTTTATTTTAGCATATTTTTGCCGATATGTCGATACTATTTCTTGACTTTGCGGTTTTAGTGAAGTATAATAAGTTATCCCTTTGAGGAGGCAAAAACATGAACAAGGTAACAGTTCCGGCAGGGTATAAGCCGCTGCTTGACGAGTATGATACTCAACGCGCTATTGCGTATATTAAACAGACATTTCAGAGTGAGCTTTCAAGCGCACTTAATTTAAAAAGAGTTTCCGCGCCGCTTTTTGTAACGGAGGAGTCAGGTCTTAACGATAACCTTAACGGCTATGAGCGTCCGGTTTCTTTTGATGTACCTGCAATCGGGGTGGATGCACAGGTTGTACATTCACTTGCAAAGTGGAAGCGCCTTGCGCTGAAGCGCTATAATTTTGTGGTTGGCAACGGTCTTTATACCGATATGAATGCTATTCGCCGTGATGAAGAACTTGACAATATCCATTCTATATATGTTGACCAGTGGGACTGGGAAAAGATCATCACAAAAGAGAGCCGTACACCCGAATATCTTAAACTGATCGTAAGTGCGATTGTTGATGCACTGTATAATACAAATAACCGCCTCAAGGTGCATTTTCCGCAGCTTCACACCAAGATAAACCGCGATGTAAAGTTTATCACATCGCAGGAACTTGAGGATATGTACCCGAATATGACTCCCGTTGAACGCGAAAAGGCAATTACACGTGAGTGCGGAACGGTGTTTATTATGCAGATCGGCGGCGCACTTAAATCCGGCAAGCCGCACGGAACAAGAGCACCCGACTATGATGACTGGGAGCTGAACGGTGATATCCTTGTGTGGAATGATGTGCTTGACAATGCGCTTGAGATTTCTTCAATGGGTATTCGCGTTGATGCCGAGTCGCTTTCAAGGCAGCTTGACATTGCCAACTGCAACCATCGCAGAGAATTGCCGTTCCACAAGATGCTTCTTAATGGTGAGCTTCCGCTTACTATCGGCGGCGGTATAGGTCAGTCGCGTCTTTGCATGTTGCTTATGGGATGCGCTCACATCGGTGAAGTGCAGTCGAGCATCTGGGATGCGGAAACTGTCCGCGTATGCGCTGAAAACGGTATAAGATTGCTTTAATATATTAAGGAGAATTATTATGTTTACATGGGATGATGCAAAAAAGACCGGAAAGCGAATTGTAAAAAACAATAAATTGCCCCATTCTATTGTGTTTGAGTACAAATATTGTCATGCAAGGGCACAAACCATGAACGATATGATGCCATATAAAAAAGTGGTTTTGTCTATTGGCAAAACCGGAGACGATTATTTGGCGCGCACTATCGTAGACAACGACTTGGTGATAGAGATTTATATATACGCTGTTGTTGAAGATGTGTTGTATTACAACGTCCATCCTTTAAGTTGTGGAGAACTTGGCTGTGGCAAGACTAAGTCCCTGCCGGGCTATAGCTTTACATATGATGTGTCGCTGGAATCAAATCTTATTTTTTATTAATAAACAAAAAACCGCACAATTGGCGGGTGTTCGTAAAACAGTTAAACCTAAAATTTAACTATTTTACGGCATCTGTCAGACGGGGTTGGTAATCAACAACGAAAAAAATGAGTGATGCCAGGTCGAAAGACCGAGCATCACTCATTTTTTATCTTAACGCTTTCTCTTTTGAAATTATGGAGGAACATATTATGCAGGAACTGAACTATATTCGTTGTAGTGATTACTATATTCCCGATATTCGCTTACCGGAAGAAAATAGACCTATTGGTCGTTGGGGGCGTATGCACAGAGATTATATTAGGGAACATAATCCCATCCGGTTCAACGATCTTTGTCTCAGCGGTGAATTATGGACGTATCTGGCTGATTTGAACGTGCAGGCACAGAATCGTCTTGAACTTATCATTGAGCAAATGCAAGCCGCCGAGGGCGTGACAGAGCACATGAAACAGCACGATCAGATGGCATGGGTGGGAGCCATGAACAGTATCTGCAACCGAGCCGAGGAAATTGTTTTGCGAGAGATGATCTACGAGGAGGATGCGGTATGAGAATCCTTGAAGAATTTTGGTATGGCAACATCGAGCCAACCGAGTATGACACATCCTCTTGCAAGGAATACAAAAAGCTACTGGAGCTGATTTGTAGGAACGAAGAAAAGCTCCAAGCCACCATGACGGATGAGCAGAAAGAGCTGTTTGAGAAATATACAGATTGTGTGCGAGAGCATCATGCAATTACAGACTGCTTGATCTTCCAGAACGGCTTTAAGCTGGGTGCGAGAATGATGTTGGAGGTAATGGAAGAATAATAGGCGAAGCAGACTTGGACTTCCTTTAAGGTAATCCGGGTCTGCTTTTTTGTGTTCAAAGATTATTTGAAGCCTGCACACTTTATTCGCCGCAAAAAGTGTAACTATTTTTCTAAAACTCGTTGCAATTTCTGTAATTATGTGCTATACTATACTTGCATTATAATGACGGAGGTGCGTGTATGTACCGAATTGCTATTGAAAAGCTATTAAAATGGAAACAAAGCAAACGCCGTAAGCCTTTGATTATCGAAGGAGCTCGTCAAGTTGGTAAGACTTGGCTGATGAAAGAATTTGGCAGGCAGGCGTATGCGGATACCGTATATATCAATTTTGACTCCAATTCCAGAATGGCAGAGTTGTTTGCCTCTGATCTGGATACGGAACGCTTGATTATGGGATTGGAACTGTATGTAGGTCACAAAATCGATCCCGACAACTCCTTACTGATTTTTGACGAAGTGCAGGAAGTTCCGAGAGCGTTATCGTCTCTTAAATATTTCTACGAAAATGCGCCCCAGTATCACATTGTATGCGCCGGTTCGTTGCTTGGTATTGCCTTGCATCAAGGCACGTCTTTCCCCGTGGGTAAGGTGGATTTCTTAAAACTGTATCCCCTTTCCTTCAAGGAATTTTTGATGGCAACAGATAAAGAACGATTTGCCGAACTGCTTGATAAGCGAGATTTTCAGATGATCACAAGCTTTAAGCAAACGTATATTGATGCCTTGAAACACTATTACTTTGTTGGCGGCATGCCTGAGGCAGTGCAAAGTTTTGCAGAAAATAAGGACTTTAACGAGGTTCGTGAAATTCAAAAGCGAATCCTTGCTGCATATGAACAAGATTTCTCTAAACACGCTCCTAACGAAATTGTGCCGAGACTCCGTATGTTGTGGAACAGTATCCCTTCTCAGTTGGCGAAAGAAAACAAGAAGTTTATCTACGGTCTTGTTCGTGAAGGCGCTCGTGC
>SVRG01000146.1 GCA_015064965.1 Oscillospiraceae bacterium | reverse complement strand
AGAAACAGCCATAACACCCACAATCTTTCCGTGACTAAAACAAGCAAAGATTTTTACAGAGTTATTATTCAAAAATTGTTCTACTTTCTTATTAAACTTTTCTTCGGTAGGCATAAACATACAGTGTTTGTATATCTCGTATGTTTTGCAAACATCATTTTTATGTGTTAATTCTATCAGTTTGAGTTCCATTGCACACCTACAAATTCTTATTTATCGAACTGTTTGCTTCATTATACCACGCCACTGCTGGCGTTGTAAATCCCGTGCCGGGGGTGCGAAGTAGTAATGGTGGCGATTACTTTTCTGCAATAAAAATGCAAGCAAATTCTGTTTCAATTTGTTCTTTTAATTTCAATCCAGCACAACCGATGCACCGCTCTATCTCTTCCGGTGTATCCGGGTATATGAGGATTTTGCTGATTCCGGTATCTATTATGGTACTCAAATTCTTGTCAATAGACAATACAAATCGACCCCCGGCATTCAAAAGCGTTGCTACCTTGTTTATCGCTTCTTGTTTGTCCTCAATATGCATAAATGTCAAAGATGAATAAATGACATCAAAAGCAATCCCGAAATCATGTGTCAAAAAATCGCCACATAAAAGTTCGACCTTTGGAAAACCGAAAAAGTTCTGCTTTGCTCTCGCTATTGTTTTAGGAGAAATATCAATGCCATAGAACAATTTGCACTGCGGAGCTACACGCATACCCAGCCTTCCAGTGCCAACGCCAATTTCCAAAACAGTTTTCTCTTTATTTAGTAATAACTGTGCAATAAAAATTAAACCATCCCATTTATCCATATACTCGCGCAATGGTTTAGGATCATATACTGGATCGTTATTTTCGTCAATTAATTTATCATAATGCGCTTTTACTTCATCTTGATAATTCACACTCGAATTTCACCTTTCTAAGTGCCTTTTTGTTAATTATAACATATCACCGCTGCCGTTGTAAACAACGAAAAAAGAGACCGCGAATGCGATCTCTGTTTCGGTTTGATGTTGTAAAAGAATTTGCCGAATGGCAAATTCAGTAGGCGACGGAATATGAGGTTCAAAGCAGATGACAGACGGAGTCGCCTTGCTCCCCGAACAGGGCTCGAACCTGTGACATCATGTATCAACAATGTCTCGCAAGCGAGCCATACGAGTTTTTCTTTGACGGCTGAACGCCGTCAATTTGCTATCGCAAACCGAAAAACGTCGGTCATGCGCTCTACCGACGTAAGCTTTGAGACTTGGCGGCTGCGGCTTTGCGCCACTTCCGCATTTTTGCTTTCCAACCTGTCGCTCTGCTCGGTAAATTTGTATGTTAATCTACTTGCAATTATCTAAAACTTGCCGAATTTTCCCGGATTCTTTATTTTATAATATAATTGCCCCGTTACAAAAAATATTGTATAATGAAGGAGAATTGAATGATTACAAAACCGGATGAAAACATTTACGGCGACAGCCAAACCTACAAGAATTGGATGTCCATGCTCACTGCGAGAACCTGTTTTGACTGCCGAAGTCTGCATGGAACTATTTATCTGATGTATGAGCCGCCGTACAAAACCGACAAACATGAGAAATGTAAATGTATACTTGTACCAATGCGTACCAAAATGCTCGGTCACGTTACCGAGGATAGATGGAACGGTGCCGATGTTTATATTGCTTGTCTCGGAAAGTTACCTGATAATTATGTAGACAAAGACACCGCTGAAAGAAGCGGGTGGAGAAGAAAAAAGGGGAATCTTCGTGAAGTATTACCCAATGCAACGATTGGCGGAGATATTTACAATAACGATGACACTAAGCTTCCTTCTTCACCCGGTCGCATATGGTATGAAGCGGATATTGACTACGAAGGCGGATATCGAAACGATTCACGAATACTATATTCAAACGATGGCTTGATTTTTGCTACATACGACCATTACAAAACATTTTATGAAGTTTTACAATAAAGGAGCACACAATGTACGAATACAGAAACCCTTATATTCTCGATTTTAGAAACATTCAATACTATGGCGATGTACATAAAATTATAAAAGAAACCTTCGATTTTCCCGATTACTATGGCGAAAATTGGTCTGCCTTTTGGGATTGCCTTACCGACATGGTTGATGATCCTATTCATATACAGATTTTAGGAATGAATAATTTTCAGAAAAAATTTCCTGAAGGTTGTGCAAAAATGCTTGAAATACTTGAACGCCTTCGTCATTGGCATAATGACAGATACATCAAAGATATTTCTATCAAAATCATTTCATAGCAAACATCGTGTCATGCCGCCTACGGTGGCTTCCTGTAACGGTAGACGTCGGTGGTTCGGACTCAAAAGAGAAAAGCAAAAGAAAAAGGAACGCAAACGCGTTCCTTTTTCTTTTGGCTCCCCCTGCTGGACGCTCGCAACGTCTTGCGAAACAAGCCGTGCAGAGTTTCGCAAGCGAAACGTCTGCCAGCGACATCATGTATTAACAAAGTCCCGCGGGGCGGGACTTGACGAGTTTGCCTCGATGCGTGAAACGCATCGGTTTTAATAAAACACGGCAAACATCGTGTCATTTCCTCGCTACGCTCGGAGATGGCTGCAATTTTAGATGGCGCTGGATTGAACTAAGTAAAAAGAGCCAAACAAAAAACCACCCTATTGGGTGGTTTTTCTTTTGGCTCCCCCTGCTGGGCTCGAACCAGCGACATCATGATTAACAGTCATGCGCTCTACCGACTGAGCTAAGGAGGAATATGGTGCACCTTCAGGGACTCGAACCCGGGACCCACTGATTA
>SVRG01000045.1 GCA_015064965.1 Oscillospiraceae bacterium | reverse complement strand
CCTTACAAGCAGAGGGTCGGGGGTTCGAGCCCCTCAACTTCCACCATATGGCCCGGTAGTTCAGTTGGTTAGAACGCTAGCCTGTCACGCTAGAGGTCGAGGGTTCGAGTCCCTTCCGGGTCGCCAATTTTATGGTTACGCCTCTGTAGCTCAGTTGGTAGAGCAGAGGACTGAAAATCCTCGTGTCGTTGGTTCGATTCCGACCGGAGGCACCAGCGGCATTATGACCGCTATGCGGATTTAGCTCATTTGGTAGAGCGCCACCTTGCCAAGGTGGAGGTGGCGGGTTCGAGCCCCGTAATCCGCTCCAAAATCGGACACGAATATTTCGTGTCCGATTTCTATATATGGCGCCATAGCCAAGCGGTAAGGCAGAGGTCTGCAAAACCTTTATTCCCCAGTTCGATTCTGGGTGGCGCCTCCAAAAAACCACGCAAGAGCGTGGTTTTTTGTTTTTGTGAGCGGGCGAGATTCCGGCGTATGTCTATTTACAATCGTAAACCTTTGTGCTATACTTATATCAGAAATATTGCATGTTACAAAGGGAGTGTAAATATTGGGATGCCTTTTTGAAATGCTTTTGCAAATATTCATAGAAGGAACATTGAATGTGGTTATGTACGTTTATTTAAAACTCGCCTGTATTTTTGTTCCCGAAAATGAGATTTCTAAAAAAACGGAAAAGAAGATACGAAATATAATTACTACTGTATCTGCACTCTTGTTTCTTTCTCTGCTTACGGGAGTCAGCTTTTTAACAGCTCACAATGCGACAATCGAAACAATCGGTAAATATCTGACGTTTATATCTTTGATAATCTTAGGAATGCAGATTGTCTTGGGAATTATTGTGACAGTTGCAAAGGCCGTTAAACATCAAAAAAGCGAAGCGGCAAAATCAAGTCAAAAAACAAATAAAATCTAACAAATGCGCGGACAAGGAGATTTTTGTGATATATAACGGTATTCATATTAACGAGGGTAAACTGCTCGCTGACAACATCATATTTACATTGATTTTATTACTTACTATCGCGATTGCTGCCTTTGCCTTTTTGACTTATCGCAACAGCGAAAATAAGAAAATGAAAGATAGAATAAAACGTCTCAAAGCCATGGCTAAAATTGATACTAATGTCAATAGGCAGCTTAAAAAATTAGAACGCAAGCAAAAAAAGCAAAAGAATCATAGCTTGCTTGAAAAAGCATTGATTTTTTCATTGTTATTTGCTTTAATTCTGATTAATTTATTTGTTGCAGTAATTCCCGGTTGGACGGATTATGTTAAAAAAGACTATGTTGTTTATGGGGGAGATTTAGACCTCGAATATACTGTTCACCGATACATCAAATCATCAACGATTACATTAGAGGACGGAACTGTATTAAGCGGTATCTTTGGCCTTGACGAAGGAAAACACTTTGAAACCATAGTTTATTCGAAGCGGACAAAAATCGTACTTGGAATTGATAAATAATTTTGGCGGTATCTTTTCTGTCAAAACGCCTCCAAACGAAAAAAGCAACTCAATCGGGTTGCTTTTTTGCTTTTGCAAGGATCACTGTTGGCTAAAAGGATTTTTATTTAGTTTTGTCCGAGCGTCCGATAAAATAATCCGCACTAACATTGTAAAAATCGCAAAGTTTGATCAAATCATCAATTTTCAGTTCTGCTCTGCCGTCTTCTATATGGCTATATCCTTGTTGGGACTTGTTAATAATTGCTCCTATTTGCTTTTGAGTAAAATCGCGGTCCTCGCGCAGATTTCTCATTCTTGTACGATAATTCATTTTTACCTCCTTGTTTTTTATGTAAAAAGCGTATCACACTCATAAATTGAGTGTTGACAAATACTCAAAGATTGAGTATAATGTAAAAAACACGGTCGAATTTTCTCGAAGAGAGGAGTGCTTTAGACTGTGCGCAATCTTACATTTGGAGGAATTTTAAATGAAAAACCCAATTGAACATTTGAAGCACCTTTGGAAAGACCCGATTAATACCATTGAAGAAGCAGACGCAAGAAAAAAAGAAATTCTCCCTTGGTTATACGGTTCAATCGGCGTTGCAGCGCTGTTCAGCATTCTTGACGGTATTCTCGGCACAGGTTTTCTTATGATTTTTGCTTTGATCGGCGTATTTGGTATAATGGCATTTGGCTTTATGCTCTTCGTAATCGGCAAGGCAAAGGATAGGTTCAAGGCACTTACCTGTGACGGATGTAATACTTTGGCAACTATTAAAACTCCAGAGGAATTTGCCGAGTTTATTTCTTATACTGTTGGAAAGCATGAGGCTACTTATCACGGCGTAAGTCACCCGGCAAGCAATAACGGCGTAGTTTCCAAGGTAGAAGCTAAGGGAAGTGCATCTGTTGTTGTATACATTGACCTTAAATGTCCGAACTGCGGAAAAGTTAAGAAGCTTGAATACCATATCGTTCCGTTTAAGTGCTCACAGTCTGAAGAAAAAGTACTTGTCAGAGATGTTGAGCTTGTAAAGATGAGATTGGATGCCGCTGTTAAAGCAGTTGTAGCAGATTATAACGATCCTGAAAAGCGCAAGAACATTCCGTATAGCATTCACAGCGTAAACAATCCCAATTATGAGAACAGAACCAAGCCTCAGTTTACTTCAAGCAGACAGAAATATAACGGCGTAACAATTGACTATCGCAAAGACGTAGAAGAAATGGTAGAGCAGTTTTTCTTGGCAAATCAGCTTGACGGCAATCTTGTTGACCCGAGCAAAACTAAAAAATAATTTTTGATATGAAAACAGGCCCCAAGATTTTTCTTGGGGCTTGTTCTTGTTTATATGTTGAAAAACAAGGCATTTTGTGGTAGAGTTATATTATCAGTTTTAAAGGAGGCACCCCATGGAACCGCGTGATTATACATTAGTTCGCATTGAGGGGGAATACGCATATCTTGCCGACTGTGACGGCGGCGAGGTGTTTATTGCCCTTGCATTGCTACCTTCAGGCGCAACCGTTGGCAGCAGACTGCACTGCGAAATGTTTGAATATACTTTGATATGACAAAAGCCCTTGCAACAGCAAGGGCTTTTGTCATCCTGAGGAACGAAGTGACGAAGGATCTGAAACCCTTTGTATATAAAGGGTTTTCTAAGGCACGCCCTTGGCGTGCAGATTCTTCGCATACGCTCAGAATGACACAATGGGTTAATAACAGAGTGTTTTCACAAATACAGGGTATTCGCTATATAAGTCTGCTAAAGTTTTGCGCGTGTATGAGCCCGGGTCGAGAATTTTAAAGTTGCCCGCATTAAGTGCGCCGCCGCTAAAGCTATAAATCACGGCAAAATGTGCAGTGCCGCTTGACTTTTTTGCATGTACGATAACCGGCTTCCCTGCGGCAAGTTTTTGGTATATCGCGGCCAGATCACTGCCGCCGTAACTGTACACGCCCGGCCAATAGAGCGCGCCGCTTGAGGTGAATTTTTCGCTTGCAATAACTGTTTTGGGTGTAACGCTTTTGCCTGTGCGAAAACTTTCGGTCATGGCAAGCGAGGTTACGGCACAGCCGTGAGTTGCAACTGATTCGCCCGAACCGGGAAGGCGCAGAGACGGATAGCTTAACTGCTTATATGACGGCACAGATAGCGAAATCGCTTTTCTTGCCGAAGATGCTTCTTTTAAGGTGAGATAATTCTTTGACGCATATCCAACAGTATTGCCATTATAGAGAATTTTGTAAAAATCGCCGTATGTACCGAGGATCAGCACTTCTTTTCCCTTATTTAACGAATCCTTGATTTTTGATGAGGTTGATGCACCCTCGCGCACGTTGAGCGAGCCCCACGAAACCGAAACAGACGCGGTTTTAAGACCGAGTGTGTCAATATAGTCGGTATGGACATAGCCAAAAGTATTTGGTGCGTATTCTGCGTACCAGAAATTGCCGTTTTTTTCGTGCAGTGTTATCACCTGACCGTCCCACAGACTGCCCTTGATAGCGGATGATGTTGATGGAGAAGAGCGTACATTAAGCTTTGTGTCAACATCGACAATTCCGCCGTCGGCAGCCGCGGCGCCCAGCGCGAGTGTTGCGGCAATAGCCGCAAGTGTAATTGTTTTTTTGAGTTTCTTCATAAAGCCTCCTTTCGCGGATGTTACTATTTTACCATGCGTGGGTATAGGTTGAATAGTCCTAAATATCTGGTAAAAAAGTTGACATAATGAGGATGAAATGGTATCATTTAAGCATCACAAAACAGAAGGATTTTTCATGAAGATACAAACTATTGATATACCGCACGGACTTTGCCTTGCACCGCTTGCCGGTGTTAGCGATCGTGCTTTCCGCATAATATCAAAGGCGCATGGCGCAGAGTATCTCTGCAGTGAGATGGTCAGCGCGGCAGCAATTTGCTATGGGGATAAAAAAACTCCCAAGCTTTGCGAGTTTGGCAATGACGAAAGCCCGATAGCACTTCAGCTTTTCGGTTCGCGCCCCGACTTTGTCAGCGAGGCTGCGCGGCGTATTTCTGACGGCTCTCTTGCTGATTATGTTAAGATTCCGGCTGCGATTGATATAAATATGGGCTGCCCGGTGCGAAAAATCGTTTCCAACGGTGAGGGCAGTGCGCTTATGCGCGATATACCGCTTGCCGCAAAAATTGTAAGCGAAACGGTCAAGGCGGTAAAACTTCCCGTAACTGTAAAAATACGCGCAGGCTTTGACGAGCAAAATAAAAACGCCCCCGAGATGGCAAGGGCGCTTGAAGCGGCAGGTGCATCCATGATTTGCGTTCACGGACGTACTCGCACACAGATGTACAGCGGAAAAGCCGACCTTGAAATCATTGCTGCAGTTAAAGCCGCAGTTAAAATTCCCGTTGTCGGCAACGGCGATATTTTCAGCGCAGAGGCGGCAAAGCAGATGCTTTGCCAAACCGGATGCGACGGCATAATGATTGCGCGCGGCGCAATGGGAAATCCATGGATTTTTGACGAGCTTACCGCGTTTTTTGAGGACAAGCCTTATACACCGCCAACACCAAGAGAGATAATAGATGAGGCGGCGCATCATCTTGACATGGTGTGCAGCTTTAAGGAGGAGCAGTTTGCAATTCCCGAGGCGCGCAAGATAATGTCGCATTATATTCACGATATCCGCGGTGCGTCTGCGGCGCGCGGCAAGCTTAATTTTGCGGCTACTAAAGAGGAAATGAAGCAAATACTCTATTCGCTACTTGAAGAATAGAAAAAACCGAAGGCTTTTTGCCCTCGGTTTTTATGGCGCGCCTGGCAGGATTCGCCCGCCTGCGGGCGGAGCGGTGGTCGGCTCTGACTGCCGCCGGCAGTCATTCACTACCGACCCTTCGAATCCCACCAGTCTAATAATGCAAAAAAACCAAGGACTTTTGTCCTTGGTTTTTATGGCGCGCCTGGCAGGATTCGCCCGCCTGCGGGCGGAGCGGTGGTCGGCTCTGACTGCCACCGGCAGTCATTCACTACCGACCCTTCGAATCCCACCAGTCTAATAATGCAAAAAAACCAAGGACTTTTGTCCTTGGAGTTTTATGGCGCGCCTGGCAGGATTCGAACCTGCGACCTACCGGTTCGTAGCCGGGCACTCTATCCACTGAGCTACAAGCGCATATATAGGTCAGTTTTGCTGACCTATATATATTATCACTTAAAAATCAATTTGTCAACAACTTTTTGAAAAAAGTTTAATCAATTGTTCTGTCAATTTTAAATCTTGTGATTTTGCGGAGCGTATTTTTGGGGAATTCGGTGTCTCTTATCTTGAGAACACCGATTTTTTTATAAGCAACGGCGGTGCGATTGAAGTCGTTGATGAATTTGCGGAAGTATTCTTGCTTATCCTCGATATTGTTTTTCTTGAGGAAGTCTGCATCCGGGAAAATCTCTGCGACGATTGCGTTGTGCTCGCCGCCGCGCTTTGAAATACCTTCATATACAACTACGTCAATGATTCCGGGAATCGAAGCAAGCTCAATCTCAATCTCTTCGGGATAAACATTTTTGCCGTTTGAGAGAATGATGAGGTTTTTTGCTCTGCCTGTGATATAAAGCCAACCGTCTGCATCAATTTTTCCGATGTCGCCTGTGCGGAAATAGCCGTCTTCGTCAAATGCCTGTGCGGTTGCCTCTTCATCCTTGTAGTAGCCAAGCATTACGTTTGGACCCTTGGCAACGATCTCGCCCTCTCCGTTTTCGTCGGGGTCTTTGATTTTTACAATGGTGTTGGGCACCGGCATGCCTATGCTGCCTTTCTTTTGTTGCTTATCGCGGTTTGCAGAGAGAAGCGGTGCGCACTCGGTGATTCCGTAGCCGTTAATGATGGTGATGCCAAATGACTCAAAAGTATTTGCAACCTCATCTGTTAGCGGAGCGCCGCCCGAAACAACCAGTTTAAGCTCACCTCCGAATGCCGCAAGCATATTTTTGTATAGCTTCTGGCGCATATCAAGACCTGTGCGGCTTACAAAGTTTGTCACCTTCATCATTCCGGCAAGAATCTTTTCCTTGCCGCTATCCGCGATTGCCGCTTTGATTTTGCGGTAGAATGTTTCAAGATATAGCGGAACGAGAATAAGGTGAGTGGGGCGCTGCTCTTTGAGTTCTTTTACGATATAGCGCACACCTGAGGAGATGTACATATGGGTACCGAAAGCCATGTTTGCAAGAATGTTGATAGTGGAACCGAATGTGTGGTGCGGAGGAAGTACGCCGACGGTTCTGCCGAGGTCCTTGATTTTAATGAGTTTGAGCGCACCGTGGAGGTTTGACAAAATGGCAGTTTGCGTTAACATAACGCCCTTGCCCTTGCCCGTTGTGCCCGATGTAAATACAAGCATTGAGAGCTTGTCGGGGTTGATTCGTGCATTTTCGTATCCGCGGTTGCCTCCCTCGCGGAGCTGAATGCCCTCAAGGAGGAGCTTTTCAAGGGTGAGTTCGCTATCTGCGTAGTCGATTGCCACTACGGTTTCGATGCCTGCCGCTTTGCAGATGGTTTCGGCTTTGCCCGCAAGCACATCGTCGGAGCAGAAAAGGGATGTGCATTCTGCTTTTTTAACGGTATCTGCAAGGTCTTCTGCATGCCAATCGGGGTCAAGCGGAACAAGCACCGCACCTACGGAGAGCATTGCAAAATAAGTGCAGATCCAGCCGTATGACAGTCTGCCCACAAGTGCACAGTGAGTGCCGGCGCCGTATCCGCGATTTGCAAGCGCTGTGGCAATTGCGCGCACATCCTCGCAAAGACGAGCGTAGCTGCGCAGATGTATTTCGTCATCGTGCGGATTTTTTCTGAAAGAAATTGCGATGTTTTTATCAAATTTTTTGTCAAGATGTTCGAGGTATTCGCGGATGTTTACATAGGTTCTTGATTCATATAAGGGGTAGTTTTTCATGCTTTTTCCTCGTTTAAAGATTCTAAGTTTTCATATAGTTTTGCAAGGACATTGTAGAAAGTTGCAAGATCGTTTTCGGGAATGTCCTTGCCTATTATTGTCTGAAAATTCATAGCAAGTTGCTTGATTTTTGCGGCGGCTTCAATGCCACTTTCGGTAAGCGTGAGCTTGGAATTGTAGTTCCGCTTGCCGTTTTGCTTTTTTATTTCAATAAATCCGTTTGCCTCAAGCACAGAGATCTCTCTGGAAATCAGCGAGCGGTCGATATGGCTCGCCTCAGCAAGTTCAGTCGCGCTCAGCCCCTCCGGATGGAGCAAAAGCTCATATATCCAAAGAATGTGAACACTTTTGATGCCAAAGGCGGCGGCATTGTCAACCCTTATTCTTTGTACTCCTTTGTGAATGCCGTCAATAAGGCTGATAAATCGCATAAAACGTTCCTGCTTCATATTTTTCCCACCATTTAGTTTTTATTACAAATATCAGTATAACACAAAGATGTTGACTTGTCAACAATTTATTGCGCTTGCAAAAATGCGATAAAGGTGATAAGATGAATTAAGGGTTAGCTCACTCTGCGAAAATGTTTCACATACCTGTAGGGGCGATTATTAATCGCCCCTGCCGGTTTGTGGTTTCTAATTTGCCAACATAAACCATTACTATCGGAGATTTCTATGTCACAATTCAAACAGATCACAGAACATATTATGCGCCTTGAGGTGCCTTTTGAAAACATATACACTGCAGTTTTTTTGATAAATACCGATAATGGGTATGTTTTAGTAGATGCGGCTACAACCGAAAGCGATGCTACGGGAGTGATTTTGCCGGCAATTGGTGAGTGCGGTGTCGATGTTCGCGATATAAAATATCTTTTTTGCACACATCTTCACGGTGATCACGGCGGCGGAATAAGGTTTTTGCTGCCCCATCTTAAAAACGCAAAGGTTGCGGCAATTTCGCACCGCGCTATAGAACTTTACGGCAGTGAAAATGTATGCACCGTCGGCGAAGGAGATGAACTTTGCGGACTTTGCGTGCACTCTCTTTTCGGTCATTCCATGGACAGTGCAGGGCTTTTTGACAAGCGAACCGGCACGCTTATTCTCGGCGATGCGGTACAGCTTTACGGCATCACGCGCTACGGCTGCGGAGTCGGATTCCCGGACGAATACCGAAAAACACTTTTGCGCGTGCTTGAGCTTTCGCCGCAAATGATAATTGCCTCGCATGAATACTATCCGCTCGGTTCGGTTGCCCTCGGCGACGGAGTAAAAGCCTATATCAAAGAGGCTCAGAACGCATTTGAACGCATTGCGGATTTTGTAAAGGCGAATGCCGCCATTGGCGACGCTTTAGCAATTGCCAAAAAATTCACTGAAGAAGCAAGGGTGAGCGAGCCGGATATGCCGTCACTTCAAAGCTCAACAGTCAAAGCACTTTTATAGAATAAAATTCCTCGTTGAAATCAACGAGGAATTTTTGCTATTCAAGTTCAAATGCGCCGGTGTAGAGCTGATAATATGTGCCCTTTTCGGCAATCAGCTTGTCATGGTCACCGCGCTCAATAATTTCGCCGTGGTCAAGCACCATGATAACATCGGAGTTTTTGACGGTGGAAAGGCGGTGCGCGATAACAAATACGGTTCTGCCCTCCATCAACTTGTCCATACCTCGCTGAACTATGGCTTCGGTACGGGTGTCAATTGATGATGTCGCCTCATCAAGAATCATAACCGGTGGGTCCGCAACTGCCGCACGTGCAATGGCGATAAGCTGACGCTGACCCTGTGAGAGATTTGCGCCGTTGTTGTGGAGCATTGTGTCATAGCCGCTTGGAAGGCGCGTAATAAAGTCGTCAGCACCTGCAAGGCGCGCCGCGGCGATACATTCTTCGTCGGTTGCGTCAAGGTGGCCGTAGCGGATATTGTCCATAACCGTTCCGGTAAATAGGTTTGTTTCCTGAAGCACTATGCCGAGTGAGCGGCGCAGGTCGCTCTTTTTGATTTTATTGATGTTTATGCCGTCATAGCGGATTTTGCCGTCGGCAATATCGTAAAATCGGTTGATGAGGTTTGTGATAGTGGTTTTACCGGCACCTGTTGCGCCTACAAATGCAACCTTTTGTCCCGGCTCTGCGTAAACCGATACATTTTTAAGCACCGGCTTGCCTTCTTCATATTCAAAGTCCACTTCGCTCATGCGTACATCGCCCATGAGGGGAGTGTAGGTTATCGTGCCGTCGCCGTGCGGATGCTTCCATGCCCACATTCTGGTGCGCTCGCTTGTTTCGGTTATGTTGCCGTTTTCGTCATATTTTGCGTGTACAAGTGTTACATATCCGTCATCGGTTTCTGCGGTTTCGTCCATCAGAGTAAAGATACGGTCTGCGCCTGCCATACCCATTACTATAGAATTGATCTGCTGAGAAAGCTGGTTTACATTGCCTGTAAACTGCTTTGTCATGTTGAGAAAAGGCACAACGATTGCAATTGAAAAAGCCTCGCCCGATATGGAAAGATTGGGTATATCCGAGAGCAAAAAGATGCCGCCCACTGTTGCACAGATAACATAGAGGATGTTGCCGATGTTCATGATGACGGGGCCGAGCATATTTGCGTATGCATGTGCGCGGCGGCTGTCCTCGTAGAGCTTTTCATTGATTTTATCAAAGCCCTCGCGGCTTTTGTCCTCGTGGCAGAAAACCTTGATGACCTTTTGACCGTTCATCATTTCCTGAATATAGCCTTCAGCCTCACCGATTGACTTTTGCTGGCGCATAAAGTATTTTGCGCTGCCGCCGCCAATCTTTTTGGAAACAAAGATCATAAAGCAAACGCCCACAAGCACTACAAGTGTCATCCATACGCTGTAGTAAAGCATAATGGAGAGCACAGTCAGCACGATTATGCAGGAGTTGAGAAGGCTTGGAAAAGCTTGCGAAACGAGCTGGCGTAGGGTGTCGATATCATTTGTGTAATGGCTCATGATATCGCCGTGTTTGTGCGTGTCAAAGTATTTGATGGGGAGGTTTTGCATACCGTCAAACATTTTGCGGCGCATTTTGGAGAGAAAGCCCTGGGTGATAAACGCCATTAACTGCTGATAGGTGGTGATAAGAATGAGAGAAGTTACATAAAGACCAATAAGCAGTAAAATTGCGGGCAGGATTTCGGATAATGCCGCCGAATAGTCAGAAATGCCGCTGCCGACGTATTTTGTGATAACCTCAAGAACCTTTTTTGTGAAAACAGATGGGATTGCCGACACGGTTGCAGACAAAATAATGCAAACGGCGGTAATGGGGAGGAGTACGGGATAAAAACTGAACAGATATTTGAATACGCGGGGGAGGGTACCCTTTTTAGCCCGTGGTTTTTGCATATTAGGCTTATTCATTTTTGTCACCTCCGTTTGTCTGCTGCTCATAGACCTCGCGGTAGATCTCGCTTGACAAAAGAAGCTCGTCATGTTTTCCGAGCGCGCTGATTTTGCCGTTTTCCATTACTATTATCATGTCAGCGTCCATTACAGATGCGATGCGCTGAGCAATGATGATTTTTGTGGTTTCGGGGATGTATTCCTTAAAGCCCTGGCGGATAAGCGCGTCTGTTTTGGTATCAACCGCGCTTGTCGAGTCATCGAGAATGAGGATTTTCGGCTTTTTGAGCAGTGCGCGAGCAATGCAAAGACGCTGTTTCTGACCGCCGGAAACATTTGTACCGCCCTGTTCGATATAGGTGTTGTAGCCGTCGGGAAAACTTGAAACAAAGTCATGCGCCTGCGCGAGCTTGCACGCATGTACGAGTTCTTCGTCGCTTGCGTTTTCGTTGCCCCAACGCAGGTTTTCTGCGATTGTGCCTGAGAAAAGCAGGTTCTTTTGAAGCACCATTGCAACTGAGGAGCGCAGTGCTTCGATATCGTAGTTGCGCACGTCAACGCCGCCGACCTTTACTGTACCCTCGGTGGCATCGTAAAGTCGCGGTATAAGCTGGACCAGTGTGGATTTGCTGGAGCCTGTGCCGCCGATAACGCCCACGGTCATGCCGCTTTCGATTTTTAAATCAATGTCAAAAAGAGCATTTTTCTTTGCCTTTTCGGAGTATTTGAAAGCAACGTCGGTAAACTCAATAGAGCCGTCCTTAACCTCAGTTATAGGATCATCGGGACTTGAGAGCGTGGGCTTTTCTTCAAGCACCTCGTAAATACGCTTTATGGACTCGCCCGACATGGTGAGCATTACGTATATCATCGAGAGCATCATAAGCTGCATCAGAATCGCCACACCGTAGGTGAGCATGGCGGAGATCTCACCAACATTTATCAGCGTGCCGCCGCTTTCAATTGCAAGCTTTGCGCCGACGATCATCACAAAAACCATGTTGAAATAGATGCAGAACTGCATGATGGGGGAGTTGAGCGCAACGATACGCTCTGCCTTGGTAAAGTCACCGCAGATATCCTCGGATGCATCTCCAAATTTTTCTTTTTCGTATTCTTCTCGCGAAAAGCCTTTTACAACGCGCATGCCGCGTACATTTTCTTCAATGGATTCGTTCAGGCGGTCATATTTGCGGAAAACTCTGCGGAACGCAGGCATTGCCTTTTTTGCAACCGCAAAAAGACCTAACGCAAGCACGGGGATGATCACGACAAAAGATGTTGCAAGTGCGCCGCCCATTATATACGCTGCGATTATCGAAAAGATAAGCATGAGGGGCGCGCGGATAGCGGTGCGGATGATCATCATAAATGACATCTGCGTGTTGGCAACATCCGTTGTCATTCTTGTGACAAGCGATGTTGAAGAAAAGCGGTCGATGTTTTCAAACGAGAAGTCCTGGATCTTGTCATAGATATCGTGGCGCAGGTTTTTTGCAAAGCCGGCTGATGCTTTTGCGCAAGTTACTGCAGCAATACCGCCGCAACCGAGTGAAAGCACGGCAAGACCTACGAGCAATGCGCCCGTTTTGAAAACAACTTCAAGTGCTGCGCCGCCCTCTATCTGGTTTACCAGATTGGCGGTGATAAACGGAATAAATGTTTCTATTACCGCTTCGCAGACTATGAAAACAAATGTAAGCAGCGCGGGGAGTTTGTATTCTCTTATGCACGCCGCAAGTCGTTTAAGCATGTTTGCCTCCTTGAAAATTGAGAATTTTGCATAATAAACAGTATACCATAAAAGAAAAACAATCTCAATATTTGTCACTCAAAAAACACTCGTACTTTTTTACAAAAAATACGTAAAATTCTGTTTTCTTGTGTTATAATTAACATAAGTATGAATAGGAGGCGACGTAATGAAACTGACATTTTTGGGTGCAACGCATGAGGTGACCGGCTCTTGCACGCTGCTTGAAGCGTGCGGCAAGCATATTCTTATAGATTGCGGCATGGAGCAGGGCGAGGATATATATGAAAACCGCGACATTCCCGTGCTTGCAGGAGATATAGATGCAATTTTCCTCACTCATGCCCATATAGACCACTCCGGAAAAATTCCGCTTCTTGTGGCAAGCGGATATAACGGTGCGATATATTCAACCGAGGCAACTCACAGTCTTTGCACTATTATGCTTCGTGACTCGGCGCATATTCAGGAGTTTGAGGCGGAGTGGCGAAACAGAAAGGCAAAGCGCCAGGGCAAGGCAGAATATGTTCCGCTTTATACAATGGCGGATGCAGAGAAGACCATCTCGCTTTTTGAGGGGCACCCGTATGAGCAGACTTTTTCGCCTTTCGAGGGAATAAAGGTTAAGTTTATTGATGCAGGACATCTGCTTGGCTCTGCCAGCATCTGCTTTGAGATAACTGAGGGAGCGGAAAAGAAAACTTTGGTTTTCTCAGGCGACGTTGGCAATGTCAGCCGTCCGCTTATCCGTGACCCCAAGGCGCCTGAAAATGCGGACTATGTGGTGATTGAGTCCACCTACGGAGACCGTCTGCACGGCGAGCGCCCCGACTATATTTCTCAGCTCACTTCGATTTTGCAGCGTACTTTTGATCGCGGCGGCAATGTTGTAATTCCGTCTTTTGCGGTGGGACGCACGCAGGAACTTTTATATCTCATCCGGACTATCAAGGATGCCGGACTTGTAAAGGGGCATGACGGTTTCCCGGTGTATGTGGACAGCCCACTTGCTGTTGAGGCCACCAATATCTATGGCGGCGACCTTGTGGGATATTATGACGGCGAAACCATGGACCTTTTGGCAAAGGGAATAAACCCGATTCATTTCAGGGATTTAAAGCGTTCCGTTACCTCGGACGACTCAAAGTTTATCAATGCCGATAAGATTCCAAAGGTTATTCTTTCTGCATCCGGAATGTGCGAGGCAGGACGTATCCGACACCATCTCAAGCATAATCTGTGGCGCCAGGAGAGCACGGTTTTGTTCGTCGGTTATCAGTCCGACGGCACGATCGGCAGAAAGCTGCTTGACGGTGCGACAAGTGTAAAACTTTTCGGTGAAGAGATCGAGGTGCGCGCAGAGATTGCAAATCTTGACGGTATCAGTGGACACGCAGACCGCGATATGCTTCTTGGCTGGCTTAAAAATCTTTCGCCGAAGAAGGTGTTTGTAAATCACGGCGAGGACGCAGTATGCGATGCGTTTGCCAAAACAGTTAACGAAACCTACGGATTTGATGCGGTTGCACCGTACAGCGGTGAGGCTTATGACCTTGTTACCGGCGAGTGCATAGAAAGGGGTACTGCAGTCCGCATTGCTAAAAAAGGAGCGCCGACGAAGCGTGCAAATGCGGTTTATGAGAGACTTTTGTCCGCGGGCAGACGACTTATGGCAATTATTACACGCAGTAAGGGCGGCGCAAATAAGGATCTTGCTAAATTTGCAGACCAGATAAATGCACTTTGCGACAAATTTGACAGATGACGGTATGAGCAGATGAAAAAAGTTGAAATTTACACCGACGGAGCCTGCAAGGGAAATCCCGGTCCCGGCGGTTATGGCGCGGTGCTTGTGTATGCAGGACGCGAAAAGGAGTTTTCCGGCGGAGAAAAGGAAACCACCAACAACCGCATGGAGCTGCTTGCCGCGATAGTTGCGCTTTCCGCATTGAGGGAGCCGTGCGAGGTTGTGCTCACGTCTGACTCAAAGTATCTCGTTGACGCAGTTACGAAAAAATGGGTGTACGGCTGGAGAGCAAAGGGCTGGAAAAAAGCTGACGGCAAAGCGGCGCTCAACGTGGACCTGTGGGAACAGCTGCTCCCGTTGCTTGATGTGCACGATGTCACATTCAATTGGATAAAGGGGCACGCAGGGCATCCGTACAACGAAAGATGCGACACGCTTGCAGTTTCCGAGGCAGAAAAATTTATTTAAGGCATAAAATAATCCTCCTTGCTATATTATTTACCAATAGGGCAAAGGAGGATTTTTTATGTTTGTTCGCTCAATACGTATGGCTACGATAAGACTTGTATCAATCGCCGCGCTTGCGGTGCTTGCGATAGCTGCACTTGTGATTTTTATTCCGTCAAACGACGCACCGGTTGTGAGTGATGTTGCCAAAAACAGCGAGATTCGCTTTGACAAAATTAAAACCGATGAGGATAGGGTAAACTTTCTGTCACAGTTTGGGTATGCGGTTGACGCCTCGCCCATTGAGAGTGTGGAGGTCACGATACCAAAGAATTTTGACAAGGTGTTTGCAGCATATAACGAGCTCCAGAAGGGCGAGGGGCTTGACCTTGGACGCTATAAGGGGAAAAGCGTGATGCGGTATACCTACAAGGTCACAAATTATGACGGATATTCCGATACTGTTTACGCAAATCTGCTTGTTTACAAGAATAAAGTTATCGGTGCGGACATTTGTTCGGCTGACCCGAGCGGCTTTGCGCACGGACTTAAAAAGAGCGCGTAAATTATAGTTTATCTTTCTATCTGTCATCCTGAACGAATGTGAAGGATCTGAAAACCTTGATTTATCAAGGTTTTTCTCAGACGAGCCTACGGCTCGCAGATTCTTCGCTAACGCTCAGAATGACACATTAGAGAGGCGTGAGACAAAAACGGCATCGGGATATTCCCGATGCCGTTTGCTTATTATTTAACAAGAGTTGCAGTCGAAGTAGCCGCATCCCATGCGATGTTTGCATTGTCAACGCCGAGAGCGTTTGCAATTGCTCTTACAGGGAGGTATGTGCGGTTGTTTTCAATGATTGCAGGAGAGTC
>SVRG01000145.1 GCA_015064965.1 Oscillospiraceae bacterium | reverse complement strand
CATCAGGAGCATTTTCGGCGATGTAATCAAGTATGTAAGAAAGCTTCGAATAAGACGATGCAACACCACTGTAATTGCTTGCCTGCTGCACTGTGATAATGTCCCATTCCTCGTCCGCAAGTGCGGTTGCAATACTTGTGTTCGCAGTAGTTGACCAACTTCCGCTTGTGTTTTTGTAATAAGTATATGCCGCTTTGTTCTCCTCGATGTTTTTTGCGTGAGTATTGAGAGAACATCCTCCAATATAAAGGTTGCCGAGAACTACCTTGACACCGCCATCGTTTGCAATATCCCAAAGATACTGCATGGCATCCACGCTGAAGCTGTTTCCGATGGCGAGAATCTTAAGCTCGTCTTTAGCTTCTCCCTCTTCTGCTGCAAAGACAAAACAATTCAACATCAATCCTAAACAAATACAAAGTAAAAATAGTTTTAATAGCTTTTTCACTTGCTTTTTCCTTTCGTATGCTTGATTTTTATATTCGATTTGATTATAATACAAATTAAACTATATGTAAAATGTATATTTTACATTTTAAATATATCAATTTGATATAGAGGTTGCAATGAATATAAACTATGACTACTACCGCATTTTTTATCATGTAGCGAAAAGCAAAAGCTTTACGCAGGCTGCCGTACGCCTTTTTAGCAATCAGCCAAATGTTACAAGAGCAATTAAAAACCTTGAAATTTCTCTTGGCTGTGTCCTCTTTATTCGCTCGCGACACGGCGTAACGCTTACCCCCGAAGGTCAAAAGCTTTTTGAGCATATAAAAATCGCATTTGAGCATATCGAAGCCGGGGAAAATGAAATAGCATCGAGTAAAAGTATGCAGCAAGGTGCCATAACCATCGGAAGCAGCGACATTGCTCTACGGTGCATGCTACTTCCTGTTTTGAAGGAATATAGAACGCTGTACCCGGGCATTCGAATAAAGGTTTCAAACTATTCTACGCCACAGGCACTTAGCGCGCTCAAGGACGGACTCGTTGATATCGCAACTGTAACATTGCATACTGATGTTCCACTGCCATTAAAAAGTACCGTTATTAAAACTATAGAAGAAACGGCAGTTTGTAGCAGTGCTTTCTCGGAACTAAGCGGCAAAGAGATCTCCCTTGCCGAAATTGCAGAATATCCGCTGATATCACTCGGCGAACATACAAAAACCCATGAATTCTACTCGGAATTCTTTATGGAGCACGGTGCAATCTTTTCACCGACAGTGGAGGCGGCAACCGCAGACCAAATACTTCCCCTTGTAGCAAACGATCTCGGCATCGGATTTGTACCCACGCAGTACATTGAGCAACTTAAAAATAACACCGGCATCTATAAACTGAAATTGAAAGAAGAAATACCGAAAAGAAATATTTGTCTGATAAAAAGAACTGATATTTCTTTAAGCCTCGCCGCAAAAAAACTGGAAGAAATGATTTTGTCGATATAAAAATTAAAGCAGGTCTTGCGACCTGCTTTTGTTTTGGCTCCCCCTGCTGGACGCTCGCAACGTCTCGCAAAACTGCACAAAAATATATGAACTTGGCGTGTCATGTCATCGTGTTGTTTATTTTATACCTTCGCACATTTTAATAAAATGCTCAAATATCTTCGCACCATCTACTGTATCTTCTCTCCTCCGGTCAAAGCACATTCCTTCCGGATGCCACTGTACGCTGATTATGGGAAGCGAGATATGTTCCATTGCCTCTACATATTTTCCATCCCAGAATGCTGTCGCACGAAGACCGTTTCCAAGTCTTTTTACCGCTTGATGATGCGTACTGTTCACCGAAAAAGTAGTACCGTATAGTTCTCGCAGTATACTATTCGACTCCGAAGTAACAAGGTGCGCCTTGCTACCGGTATGAAGGTCGGCTTCCGGTATATGCTGATAAAGCGAGCCGCCGAAGAAAACATTGATGAACTGATGACCTCTGCAAGTACCAAAAATCGGTTTTCCTGCGCTGATAAACTTCTCAACCACTTCAAAATCAGCCATGTCTCTCTCCGTATTAATTCCTACGGAACCATTGACCTCTTCATTGTAGAATTTGGGGTCAATATCACTGCCACCGCAAAGTATAAGCCCGTCATATCCAACATCAGACCTGGGCATATATTCGGCAATTGCCTCAGCACCAACGCCGTTTACCGCATCAACGTAACTTTGTAACTCGCCTTTTCCAGAAAGTAATATTTTCATTCTCTCACACTCCTACTAAAACATGAGCAATATCTCATATAACAAAATTATACCACACCACGGCACGCGTTGTAAACAACGAAAAAAGAGACCGCAAATGCGATCTCGGCTATGGTTTTATGTTGTAAAAGAATTTGCCGCAAGGCAAATTCAATAGGCGACGGAATATGCGGTTCAAAGCAGATGACAGACGGAGTCGCCTTGCTCCCCGAGCGTGAGCATGAAGTGGCGACCGCGTGCCGCACCCTCTTGATTTCCCGATTTTGCGCGTGATACTCCACATGGCTCCCCTGCTGGACGCTCGCAGCGTCTTGCAAGCAAGCCGCGCAGAGTTTCGCTTTGCGAAACTCGTCGAACCTGCACAATACGAGAAGCAAAACAAAAAGCAGGTCTTGTGACCTGCTTTTGTTTTGGCTCCCCCTGCTGGGCTCGAACCAGCGACTGCTTGTTTTATTTAGCGCTATAGCAAGGGCTATTTTTTAGGCGGCTAACGTTACTTTCATTCAATACTCCTTTCGATTTGTGAATTCAAAGATATATGCGTTAGGTCATAGGCATCAACCTCCTTTATATAGCAAAGGCTGCGAAACCGCAGCCTTTATTTTTATTTCTAATACTGTTAAATCTTCTTCAAATTATTATTTGGCAATAAATATTTCCAAGGCTTCTTTAACAAAGAAACTGCCGCCTATTGCTACGACTTTGTCAAAAG
>SVRG01000044.1 GCA_015064965.1 Oscillospiraceae bacterium | reverse complement strand
TTCGGTTACAATGCAGTTGGCATTGTAGAAGAAGTTGGTGAAAATGTAAAGAATTATAAAGTAGGCGACAAGGTTCTCTGCTATTTTGCAGGCGGACACAGACTTTACTCTGTATGTAAGCAGAGTATGCTCTGCAAGATTCCCGAAGGCGTTGACATGAGAGATGCTGCTCTTGTTATCATCGGCGGTTTCGGTCTCGAAGGCGCTCGTATGACCAAGTGCGAAATCGGCGAAAGCGCTCTCGTTGTTGGCTGCGGCCTTCTCGGTCAGTTTGCACTTCAGGCACTCCGCTGCATGGGTGCAACCCCTGTTATCGCAATTGACTTTAACGAAGAAAGACTTGCCATCGCAAAAGAATGCGGTGCTGACTTTGCTTTCCGTCCTGACGATCCCGAACTCAAGGAAAAAGTTATGGCGGCTACTGACGGCAGAGGTATCAACTGCGCAGTTGAGGTTACCGGTAACGCTCATGCACTTGTTACCGCACTTGAGCTTATGGCTCACCGCGGCAGAGTTGCTCTCACCGGCTGTACCAGAGTTTCGGACGTTCCGATTGACTTCTACAAGCTCGTACATTGCCCCGGTATTCAGCTTCTCGGTGCCCATACAAAGGTTCGCCCCAACGGCGACAACATCCCCGGCTATTGGGTTCCCCACAGTGACCACCGCACACTTCTCCGCCACATTGCAAAGGGTAACATCAAGGTTAAGCCCCTCCGTAGCGAGGAGTTCAGCCCTGCTGACTGCGGTAAGGTATACAGCGATCTCGCTGAAAGCAAGAATCCTCCGCTCGGCAACCTTTTTGACTGGACAAGAATTTATTAATAAGCAAAAAGCAGTGACGGCATAGCCGTCACTGCTTTGTTTTTTAATATCTGCCGCCGAGCTGCTGCAATCTCGAAATGCGCTTGTTTGTATCGGGATGGCTTGAAACCAACGCCGCAAACAATCCTTTTGCACCGCCGCCATTGCCAAAGCTTGCAAGCACCTCCTGCAACTCATAACCGTAACCGCAGTTAAATGCATATGCATCTGCTTCAAACTCATTTTGTCTGCTGGAGTACATGCAAAGAAGCACGCCTATCTTTGTCCAGATCCACATCATCGCTGCAAGCACAAAATCTGCAACAATTTTTCCAAGGGTCATAAAGATGAACGCAAATGCGCTTCCTGCGCTGTTGTCCATAAGCAATGTGATAAACCTTCCAATACCAAACGAAATGTTGGAAAAGATTCTAATAAGAATAAAAATCGCGCTTACTATCATGTTACCAACACTCACCATCAAAATGGTGTCGGTATCCTTGTGCGCCAGATGTCCAAACTCATGGGCAAGTACACCCTTTATTTGCTCATCGGAGTAACGCGCCAAACCGCGTGTAACGCATACAGTCTTTCTACCGGTAGCAAATGCGTTGGGGTCCTGGCTGTCTGAAATAAACATTTTAATATCATTGGGAAGTTCGGGATTTAACTGCTTTGCCTTGGCATATACCTCTTTAAACAAAGGCTCGAATCTTTGAATATCCTCAATGCGAGTCATCTTTGTACAGCCGTTCTGCGTTCTTAAGATCCACTCACCAATCGGCGAAAGCGCAATCAAAAGTGACACAAAATACACACCGAGTCCAAGGAAAAATCCGCCCCAGCTCTGAAATCCGCCGCTGAAAATTGCCGTTATCAAGGCAATATTCAAAATAAGATAAATAAGTATGCCTATATTACCTTTTTTTGTAATGTTTTTGAAAAAGTCAAATAAATACATTTTCTCCTCCGTATTGCATAATAAAATTATTATACTATATATTTCCTGGAAATTCAATACATTCTTCGACAATAAAACTGTTTATACCGCCGCGTTTATTGACAACGATTTCCAATGATGATAAAATATTAAAAAGCGAGGTGAGAGAATGACAAGGACAATAAAAGCAAAAGAATTTTGCCTTTCGGATTTCGGCATACAAAAAGTGCATTACACCGGAGAAGCCACATTTGACTCCACCCGCGGAAAGCAACAGACAAACATCGGCTTTTTAAAGCAGGGCAACTGCTGTTTTTCATCATCTTTTGTAACTGTTAACTGTGAAGAAGGCGACCTTATATACATCCCGGAGGGGACACGCTATATCTCACAAAGTCACGGCTCGCCCGACGTAGAGTATTACTGCTTTCACCTTACATTCCGTACAGACAAGGACGGCAAACGCTTTGACAAGAGCTTTGGAATGCAAAAAATAGAGATTTCAAGCAAAGATATCGGCAACGAGTTTTTGGAGGTATATGCGCTGCTCGAGAGCGGCGACGACCGCTCGCGTTTTATCGCGCTTGAAAAATTCTACCGCCTTTTTGCAACCGTTTTACCGCATTTAAAAGAAGCGAAAGCCCCCGACTGTTCCCCATGTGTGCTAAAAGCAATTGACTATATCGAAAAGCATTTCAAAGAGGAATACTCCACCGCATCTCTTGCAAAGGAATGCTTTGTCAGTGAGTCCCGTCTTTATCACCTTTTTAAAAAGGAGATGCACACCACACCGGTATCGTACAAAAACGAACTCAGAATACTGCGTTCAATCGAATACATAAAATCGGGATATCAGACGGTCGAGGAAATAAGCGTGGAACTGGGATTTCGCTCGGCGGCTTATTTTCGCCGTGTATTTAAAGATATTACAGGTATGACCCCCACCGAATACCGCAAAAAATATGCTAAACTATAGGTAAAAAATGAAAGAAAAACTTATCACGCTTGTGCGTGCAACAACCAACAAAAACAAACTTCCCCTTCGAGTTCTCCTCGCCGCTATCGGCGTTTTTATAATGGGATTTGGAATGTCAGTTCTTGAAAAGCTAAACTTTGGCACCGACCCATACACCTGCATGAACAACGGAATTTCACTTGCAAGCGGCGGTGTCATTTCTCTTGGCACAGCAGGGCTTTTAGTGTCGGCGCTGATGCTGATCTTTGTAATCGTTTTTGACATTTCGTCTCTTGGTCTTGGCACCGTTTTCAATATGGTCGGATTTGGATACTCAATTGACCTCTTTCGCTTCATCTGGAAAAAAATCGGCTTTGTCAGCGTTGATGGCACAATGAGATATGTACTGCTTGCCGTAATGCTTGTGATTTTCATTTTAGCGGTATCGGTTTATCTCGCCGCAGACCTCGGCAGCGCCCCATATGATGCGTTGCCTGTTATCATCTCGCAAAAAACAAAACTGCCATTTGTTGCAGTGCGAATGTGCTGGGATATCGCCGCAGTAGTCATCGGCTTTTTGCTTGGAAGTGCCGTAGGCGTTACAACCCTTGTGTGCGCATTTTTAGTTGGTCCTGCAGCAGGCGCCGTGCGCCGTGCGGTTGACAAAATTCTTGGCTGATGGTAAAATAGGTTTATCAATTTTTTGGAGAATAATATGAAAAAAATCATGCTCGTCTTCGGCACACGTCCGGAGGCTATAAAGATGTGTCCGCTTGTTAATGAATTAAAAAGTCGCAGTGAGGTTGAAACTGTAGTTTGTGTTACCGGTCAGCACCGTCAGATGCTTGACGCGGTACTCGGCGCGTTTAATGTTGAGCCGGACTATGACCTTTCTATAATGAAGGACAAGCAGACTCTGTTTGATATCACGATAAACATTCTCGACCGCATCCGCGAGGTGCTGGAGAAAGAAAAGCCCGATGTTGTGCTTGTTCACGGCGATACTTCTACAACCTTTGTCACCGCTCTTGCATGCTTTTATATGCAGATTCCTGTCGGTCATGTTGAAGCAGGTCTCCGTACATACAACATCTATTCTCCCTATCCGGAAGAGTTTAACCGTCAGGCAGTTGGCATTGTGGCAAAATATAACTTCTCACCAACGGAGCTTTCAAAAGAGAATTTGCTCCGCGAGGGTAAGGACGAAAGCAGCATATATGTTACCGGCAATACCGCGATTGACGCTCTTAAGACAACTGTTCGTGATGAATATACACATCCCGAACTCGATTGGGCAAAGGATAGCCGCCTTATCATGATAACCGCGCACCGCCGCGAAAACCTCGGCGAGCCGATGCACAATATGTTCCGCGCAATTCGCCGTATCATTGAGGAGCATCCCGATGTTAAGGCAATTTATCCTATACACATGAATCCCGTTGTTCGCGCCGCCGCTCAGGAGGAACTTGGCGACTGCGACCGCATACGCATTATCGAGCCGCTTGATGTGCTTGATTTTCACAATTTCCTTGCGCGCTCGTACCTCATTCTCACAGATAGCGGCGGAATTCAAGAAGAGGCGCCTTCTCTCGGCAAGCCCGTACTTGTTATGCGTGACACCACCGAGCGTCCCGAAGGCATTGCAGCCGGCACTCTCAAACTTGTAGGCACAAGCGAAGAAGTAATTTATAAAAACTTTAAAACTTTGCTTGAAGACAAGAGTGAATATGACAAAATGGCAAAAGCGTCAAACCCCTACGGCGACGGCTTTGCATGCAAACGAATTGCAGATATATTGGTTAAATAAGGAACTCCCTGAACGCATATGCGTTCAGGGAGTTTTGCTTTGAGATTGATATGTAAATTAATGTTTATGTGACGAAGTAAAAAAGGTTACCAAACACGTAGGGGCGAATAGTATTCGCCCGCCCTGCTGCGGCTTTACGTTGTTTATACGGGCGATTGATAATCGCCCCTACTCATTATCCGTCATCCTGAACGAATGTGAAGGATCTGAAAAACGCATTGCGGTTTTTCTAAGACAAGCCTACGGCTTGCAGATTCTTCGGCTAAGCCTCAGAATGACGTGTGGGGTGTGCCTTGATAATGCGCATAAACTTTAATTTGACTACGCAATTGTATCATGCTATAATAATGTAAAATAACGCTTTTTCGGAGGAATTTATGAAATTACTTTTGAGAGTTGTTGCAATTGTTTTACTACTTTCCTCTTTGTTGTCACTTTGTATATATTCGAAGGAAACTGCTAATGAAAATGACGTAGAATATACCGATATTTTCTACGCATATCCTCACTACTTGCTGCAAAACACTGCAACTTGTGATATTCAAATGCTGCAGCTTGCCAATAATACTCTTTCAAAAGCTTCAAACGGTAGCCTTGCCGCATCTTCTTATGAAACTTTTTTGGAGAAGATGGCAAATCCCTCTGCCATTGCCGAAGCTATACTCCAATGCATGACCGGCGTGGACTTTGACACGCGCGATGCGGCAGATGCCGCAGCAACGGCGATACTTAATACGTATTATTCAAGTGACGAGTATTCTTCTACCGTTTCAGCGGATGTATTGAACTATATCAATCCCTACAAAAACGCGGTAACCACCGCAGTTGATGCCGCCAAAATCATAACAATTGTCAGAAAAGAAGGCATGACGGACATGGAATACTTCTTGCAGTGTTATGACGCATATGTTGAGGGGATAAACCATTCTTTATCCATAGTTGAATACTCAGAGATTCCAACTCTTGCAAAAAATGATGTTAATGAGGTATACAAAGGACTTGGCTCACCCATAATTGACATTGCAAAATATGCTTTTGACCTTGCTAATGCCACTGCTAACTGGTGGATGATAAAGAACATCCAAGTTGAGCTTGTCGATTACATTATCAAAAACAATTATGCAGACGGCGAGCTATTAAAAGCATTCAAGCGCATCAAAAGCGATATTAACAGTAACGGTTTCAATTACATCATTAAACACTTTGCAGCGGATGCCGCCTACGATGCGCTTATATCAAAAGCGTTGTCGCTTTCCACTGCAGGAACTTATGCAATACTCGGAACTGCTTGCACAGCGATACAGTGGTTTTTCTTTGACGTGCTGAATGACACGCCAAACTATCATGATTGGATGACATTTTCATATATCTCGCATTTTTACTGCGCTTTAAGCGAGGATATGACGGCAAAAACTAAAAGTATTCTCACAAAGCCTATGAATTCCAAAGTCATTGATGATTTTGAGTATTTCCACAAGCTTTATGCCGCGGCGGCAAGCACCATGCTTGCACACGCAAATAAAATTGACGGCTCGGCACTTGGCGAGAGCTATAAATATATTTTATCCTATGATGCTTTGGTACAAAAGTGCATCGGTGACATTGCCGTAATTCCTTTTGAAAATAGAGTGATGAAGACTAAATCGGAAGATTCTCACTCTATCAAAGACCGTGCAATCGTATATATTTCCGAAACCGAACCAGAAGCCGAGCATGACTATTGGATAAAGCCGTTTAAAGGTGAAGTGATAGACAGTATATTAGTTTGGGATCACGCACATTTGTATATTACTTGCGATACTACGATACCGTGGGTTTATACCAAGGTTACCGGATATGGTGGCGGAGATATTACAGTTTCTAAATGCACAGCAACATTTTTAGAAAGCTGCCGCCTTGGTGGAGATAGCATATTAACACTTACGGACAAAGCCTGCATCAACGCTGAAAAAATTATACTTGACAAAGAATTTTACAATCCACCAAAGATTCATATTAATGACGGTACAATAACGGTATTCGAAGATGTATATAGTTATGGTGACTGGTCTTCTTCTTACAATGAAGCAAAAATATACTGCGGAACAGGAACATTTCATGTTTATGGCAACTTTCATGATCATCCCACATTTATTTTAACACCGGTTAGAACGGTTTTTGTAGAGTCAGGTACATTTATTGTAGGCGGCAAAGCGATTGGCTTCAACCTAATCATGGAAGATAAAAACGGATATGCTGTTTTCAATAGCGAATGCCATTTCTACCGCACAAAACTTACTGCCGGAGTTTTAGAGTTAAAAGGGCAATCTATATCCACCGTTGCCTATGAAATATCAATTGCCGGAGGCACGCACAAAACTATTCTTTCGGGCGAATCAGAACAAAGACTTGATAATGGTGTTTACAATATTATCGAAATTAGAAACCCGTTAGCCAAAGTTGATTATGATGTCGAGGGCTATGTAATCGACTATACAAAGCTTAACACAAAATATACCTACGATGACGGTTTATTTGCAACGGATATCGGAAACGGTGTTGACGGTGTTGAGTTAGAGCGAATTACCGAGGGCGAACTTTTCGACAGTATAAGTGCGCGAATGGGTGAAAATCCGTTCACCTTGGGAAGAGTTACAAACAAAAGCGGTACCGATGCAGAAATACAGATTGCATCGCCTAACGATTATAATGATACTATTTACCTTTACCGTATAAACGGTAGCTTTATAACTCCGCTTGAAGCAAACACAACGCACGGAAACGTTGTGTTTAATTCGAGCGAAAGCGGTACGTATTTAGTAACGCTCGTTCCTATTTTGCTCTACGGTGACACCACCGCAGACGGCGAAATAAACCTGCTTGACTCGCTGCGCGCTGTGAAAAAGCTTGTTGGTGACGAGGTTAGCTTGGACGAAGCGGCGATGGACGTAAACCACAACGAAAAATTTGACATCGGCGATGTTTTGGCAATTGTAAAATCCACATTGAATTAAAAAAGCACCGTGAACGCAACTGCGTTCACGGTGTTTTTAGTTTATACAACAAATAACAAAAGTTTGGCGCTCGGCGTATTTTCTTAAAACCGCGGACACTCATTGTCCGCGAGCCGAGAGCAGACGCGGCAGAGCTAAACTTTAATCTTCGATGGCAGTTTGAGCCGCGTTACCATCTATCCTTTACGGTTACAATCTCTGCGGAGTAGATATAAAGTCCGGTTGCGCCGGTATCAAGTGTAACCTCGGTATTTTCGCCGAGCACTATCGGAATATATGTTGCATCGGATGAGGATGCATATACATCGGAGCCGGTCTTGTAGAAAGGAATGGTTGCATAAGTCTCACCGTTCCAGGTCATGGGAACATCAAGAGTGGTAGAAGCAGTATTTGCAAATCTAACCTTGAGGTAAACATCATTGCCGGTGCTTGTCTTAACACCGCCCTTTACGCTTACATTGACAACTCCGGTATACTTGTTTGAAGAAGAGTTGCCTGCAACCGTAACCTTTGCGTTTTCAACCTTTTCTTCTGCGCGGACTACTACAAAATCGTCAAGACACGCATACTTGAACTCGCTTGTACCTTGAGGTACAGAAAGTCCGATTTCCATAGTGGATGCAGTTGCGGTAAACACAAATGTGCGTAGCACATAACGAGAGGGGTCGCTGACTGTTACAAACGGATAGTTCTTTGCGCCAACTTCTCTTGCAAAGAGATGGGATGTGGCCTTTGTGGTCGCGTTGATATATGCACTCACCTTATACTGTGCGCCAACGGTGAGACCGCTGACCGTTGTGTAAACGCTGTTTTCTGCAGCGGAAGAACCGTTGACCTGTGCTGCATATTTACCTGTATAGAAGCTTTCGCTAACTGCGGCATTACCGTTTGCCTTGAAGATGCCAAGTGTTCCCTTTTCAAAATCCTCACCGCAAACCGACATGGATTCATAAATGCGATACTTGGGAATATAGTATTTGTCGCCCTCAATCTTGCCGCCGTTTTCAAGCAAAATCTTTTCAAAGTTTGCCTGATACATCTTTACAATATCGGTTATAAGAATACGTGCAGGCAGTCCCTCGGCGTGCATCCAATAAATCTGCTTAACATCGGGGATAGGAAGATTTACAACAACACCTTTACCATCCTGGAAAATATACTCATTTACAATGGGTTTTGCATTGCTTTCAAGATTTTCCCAGCCCTGCATTACACCGATGATACCAAGCGCGCTTGCAGCTGCACTTTCACCGCCATGACCGGCGAGACCGATAATTTTACAGGTTTCCTCATAGCCGCCATTTGCATAAAGAAGTGCAAGCGTCATAATAGGACCATTGATCGAATTTTCGCTCATACGCTCGCGATTATAATGCTCGCGGAGAAGTACGTTATCTGCCTCAGTCACCGCTTTGCGCCAGTCAGTGGGGTACTTTTCATAGAGTTTAAAAGATTCGTCAATAAGCTTGTACTCATATGAATCCTTCGGGAGCATGCTCTGCGCCTTGCGTATCATTAAAGGAATATCATTTTCAAAATATGCCATTGCATACATTGCGCTGAGATACTTTGCCCAAGGTGTTGCGTCCGAGTCGGCTACGTTATCACTGAACATCGCGGTAAGGTCAAACGCCACATTAGGCATGCCTGCCGCGTCCATACCGAGAGTTTCGTTTTCGATAATCGGCTCACCGATTGTGGAATAAAGATTGCCAAACTCGGCTTTACCCGTAAAGGGAGCCATGTATCCGAGCTTTGCAGAAAGGCCGTATGCGCCGTTTGAACGGTGACCGCCGCCCATATCCCACTGATTGTATCCAACCCATGCGTTTTGAATAGCGTCGGAGGTTACAACACCGTATTTTGCATAAGAATCGCGGAGAACATACTGATTGAGAATGTCGATGGAATAGTCATCGTCAGTCCACACCTCCCAAAGCTTGGTTTCCTCATTGTAAAGGAGGTGATCAGCATGCTTGTTATTTTCGTTTGCCTCTGCGTAGGGACCTTTGAGAAGTCCTTTATACCACTCCTCGGGGAGTGCAACCATGGGAACGCCGCCCTTGTAAACATGCTCGTAGCCCGTAAGCACGCCTACTATATTTGACATAAAACCTGCAAGAGTTTTATCATAGTAATCACTTTTGGAAATTACATTGTAGCCCTCAGGGTCTGCCGGTACTGTGGGAGTTACTGTGCCTGACGGTACATCCGGCTTTGATACAGAAGGCTCAACGGCGGACAAGGCTGCCGTAGCAGCCTTGTCAAGTGAGTCATTAGTAAATACGCCCGCGTTTATAAGATTTGTATAAACTGCGTTGCCATTTTTAGCGGTGGCATAAAGCGCGTTCCATGAAATGCGGAAAGCATCGCCGCGAACAAAGGTTGCTGCTGCGGTGTCGCTATCGCTCATGCCTATCTTCTTTGCAAGTGCAAAGGGATTGTTCCATACGAAGTCGCCCTCTGCATCCTTGTATCCGATTGCGCGGAGCATAAATGTGAGGAACTGCATTTCGTCTACTACACCGTCGGTGTCAAACTTTGTCGCGCTACGGCCTGCAGTGATGTTATTTGCATATGCATAGCCAACATAGTTGTTTGCCCATGCAGGAACATCGGTAAAGGGATGTGTAAAGTTGCCCGCTTTAACCTCTGCTTCTTTGCCAAGGAAACGGATAACCTGAACTACAGTCTGAATTCTGGTCATCTTATCGGTAAGACCGAAGTTTGTACCGGTTGAATCGTACCCTTGCGCAAGTCCGAGATTGAAAAGTCCTACTGCGCAACCGTAATCGGTCTTTACATCCGGCTTTGTTACTGTGGGAGTTTGGGGCTTATCCTCTCCGCCTTCGCTGTATTTTTCAACATTGTCAAACAATCCGGCAATAGTTGAGAAATTGGAGCGGCGCTCGGTCTTTTCAGACACTACCAAAGTAGTTTCGCCGGTGATATTCAGCTTCTTTGTGGGGGTGTAACGGCAATCCCATTCAACGATATCGCCGAAAGTACCCGAAAGCCAGGTGAGCTTAATATTGTTAATGCTTACATTTGCGGTTCCGCCGTACAGAACATTTACATGCGCATTGTCTGTAACGGTAATATTTACATCACCAAGAACAGAATTATCCTTATCGGACGAGCAGTGGAGTGTTGCAACCTCTGCATCGCCGCCAATATGAATATTTGCTGTTCCTGTAAATGTACCTTCAAACTCGCGGTTGAAAGCAACAATATAATACATTTTGCCGGAGAGAACAGTTATATTTACATCCTTTGTATCGCTGAGAGGAGGATTGTTGATGCCGTTCTGATAGCCGCCAATAATGGCGATACTGGTCTTGATCTTACCGCCGGTAAGTCCCTCGCCGGTGATGTTGATTCCCTCTCCCATTGTAAGGGGATTGTGATTTGCCATAAGCAACCATCTGCCGCCGGTTGCATTGAGGTCGATGTTTTCAAAACGTGTATCACCATTACATACAAAGTGGCCGGATGCACCTATATTGAGGCAAGCACCTGCAGTTTCACGGTAGTCAACACCGTCAAACTTATTGGTAACTGTTACAGATCCGGTATACGGCTTGCCATAGTTGTACATCTTGGTCATAGTGGTGGGACCGCAGATTACAATAGTACAATCCTTGGTAAGGTCAAGTGCTTCATATGCATCCTGCCATGTGCCGACAGGATCGGAGTCAGATGTACCGCTACCTGTTGCGCCACCCTTAAGATAAACCTCGGTGTAGTACTCTGCTGCACCCGAAGCGGTTGCAAGTGCAAACACCATAAGGCAGGCAAGCGCCATAACGCACAAAAATTTTAACATCTGTTTTTTCATGCTTTTTACCTCTTTCTTTTAATTTGCCGCATTTTTTGCAAAATAGGCATTTATTTGTTCAATTTGTTGCTCTGCGAGGAGTTTGTTTTTCTCATAGAATACCGAAAGCGAGCTTCCTCTTTCAAGGATATAGCCGATTTCGTCCTTGTATCCGCCGATATTGTAATACACACCGACGTCATAAACACGACTGTCAAAAATCAAGTCAAGCATTGCAGAGCTTTCGGCATCACGCACATACTTGCCCTGAAGCGTTTTTTCATAATATGCGCTTGTAAGCCCGCCTGCGCCAAGTTCAGCGAGTTTTTCAACTACAAATCCGCTTCTCTCTCTGTTTTCAACAAGCACCGGCAAGCAAAGGAACTGCGAGTGCCATGCACTGACATAATGTCCGTATTCTTCTTGATTCTCATCATACTTTGGGAAAGGTAAAATACCGAAGTTTGTATCTATTTCACGGAGAAAATCCGTATATGAAAGCATGTGGAAATAGAATAGTGCCTGGTCTTTGTCAAACATGCTGACGCGCTCTTCATTAGTTGCCTGGTCACCGGCAGCGCCGGTTATGTAGTTGTATTTCCAGTTAAATGTATGCGTATCGTCGTCAACGATGTCGAGATATCTTGAATAGAGAGTATCAACGCGCTCGCTGTAAAGTGAAAGCGAAATCTCACCGTTTTCATTGATATCACAAATCTTTTCACCTGCCGCCGCAAGGATCGCAAGGTTGTTGTCGCGGGCTGAAAGCAGGCCGAAAGTGTCGTTTTTATCATAAACACCGTCGTTATTGTTATCGGCGCCAATCTGTTTTACCATTGCGCCAAACTTTTCAAGCGTCCACTTGCCGCCATTTACAAGGTCATACGGATTATCCATACCGTAGTCGGCAATCATCTCTTTGTTAAAGAAAAGTGCATGCGTACTGCGGTTATCAACAACGGAGATATCACCAGTAGTATAATACATTTTACCGTTAATTGCAAGGTCCTGTGTAGCCTTTTGATCCCAATGATCTTTGGAAAGGTCAATATGCGGAACATTACAAAGGTCCTGGAGCAATCCGTTGTATGCAAGAGTGGCAACATCGTATGTGCCAATCATTGCAGCGTCGTATATGGGAGTACCGCTCATTACGTTATTGTAAAGTTTTTGAAATCCCGTGCCCTGCCCCATTGCAATGGCAAATCCCATGTGCTCATCGGTGGTAACCTTTACACCGTACCTGTTTTCAAGTTCCTTGTTGCGATCGTAAATTGCAATATCAACAAGTGCCTCGTCGCTTTCGTCGGCATCAAAGTCGTTCCATTCCTGATTTCCGACAACTAAAATGTTAAACTCGCCCGATATATCGCCAATTTGCTCCTCCGGACTTATAGCAGTTGTAACAACTTCACCTGTTTGCACCGCTTTGCCACAAGAAGTAAAAAGGCATACGGACAAAACAAGTAAGATCAAAAACAATCTTTTCATACTCCACCCTAACAATAAAAAATAAGTTGTGCTACCACAATAGTAGCACAACTTATTTTGTATATCAATAATGCCATATTAATACTAAAATTTTTGATAGCAATTTTGTGATATTTGTAATATCACTTATGACTCCTTCTCCACGTGTCCGGAGCGCAGCCGATACGCTTTGTAAATGTACGGTAAAAGTTGATATAATTGCCAAATCCGCACTCAATGCTGATGCTATAAAGGGAACTTTCGGAATTTTGCAGCAGTTGCTTTGCCATATCGATCTTCATGTCCAGAATATAGGCATGCGGAGTCTTGCCGGTTTCCTTTTTGAATATGCTTATGATATGATTTTTGCTATATCCGCAATACGCAGATATAACATCAAGCGAAAACGGCTTTCGGATGTCTTTTGTTACCTCGGAAATCACTTTGGAAACCACTTCATTTGAGCTGCTTTTCATTGATTTTTTTCGCAGCAATGAAAGAATTTTATAAAAAACCGCTGATTTTTCAATAAGGCTTGCCTTGGTAATACGGAGCGTTTCAAGTTCCTTGAAAAGCGAGAAGAAGTCTGTAAAATCCACCTTGCCGCGAATTGGCAAAGATTCTTCCTCATCCTCTGTATACTCGCAATCAGTCCATTGAATAAAATAATACTTCGGGCTGTCACTTTCAATGAGACCTTCCTGAAGCATTCCGCTGCGCTGAATGTAATACTCGCCGGCGTGCACCTCTACCGGTACTCCGTTCTCGCGAAAGCGAAGCACCCCCTCAAAAACCATCACAAGCACGTCCCATTTATATGTGCGTGTAACATGGTGCTCGTTCTTTTCAAAATATCTGAAGGATGAATATGCCCACAAGGGCAGTTTTTTCAATGACAAGCGGTACGGCATACACTTCCTCCTTGTGTTTTTATTTTATGTTATCGCTAAAACACGTATTTGTCAAGTCTTTCAAACGCCTCTTTAACTTTAGAAAGCGGTAGCGCAAGGTTCATACGAATGTGAGTTTTTCCATTGAACGGTCTGCCATCCTGCCATATTACTCCGTGGTCCCATCCGCATTTCAAAACTTCATCAAGCGTCTTGCCGCTCTTTTTAAGATATTCTTCGCAGTTTAAGAAAAGCATATATGTACCTTCCGGCTTCAGAACCTCTACACCGTCAAAATGATCTGCTATATAGTCGCAGGCAAAATTCACATTTCCGCTTAAAGTTTCACAAAGCTCGTCAAGCCAAACGTATCCTTCGTTTTTATATGCACCGATAAGCGCGTGCATTGAAAGTACATTCATGCTGTTGTAATGCGTTATAGATGCTTCCTTTGCAGCACGGTCGCCGAGCCATGGGTTATAAACTATCTGATATGCTCCGATAAGTCCGGCAAGATTAAACGTTTTTGACGGCGCATAAAGCGCAACTGTGCGCATCTTTGCATCCTCGCTGACCGATTGAGTGGGGATATGCTTATGACCGTTTAAAAGAATATCAGACCAGATCTCGTCAGAAATGACATAAACATCATGCTTTTTGAAAATCTCCATTGCGCGCTCAATTTCCCACTTTTCCCATACCCTACCGCAGGGATTGTGAGGTGAGCAAAAAATAGCGACGTGGATTTTATTCTCAATGATTTTATGTTCCATATCGTCAAAGTTCATACGCCACACACCGTCAACTTTTTCAAGTTTGCTGTGCACCAGTGAATAGCCATTGTCGGTAAGACAGTTGGTAAAGCCGATATATGTCGGTGAGTGAAGCAAAACCTTATCGCCTCGGCTACTTATCGCTTTGAGCGCGGAAAGAAGTCCGCCAAGCACACCGTTTTGATAAGAGATATGTTCTTTTTCAAGCCCTTTTACACCGTTGCGCGTCTTTTGCCAATTGATAATAGCGGAATAATATTCTTCACGTATATTGAAGTAACCGTATGTCGGATGCGCTGCGCGCGCGATTATCGCCTCTGTTATTGTGGGAACGGTTGCAAAATTCATGTCGGCAACCCACATCGGGATTGCATCAAATCCGTCTTTAGGTGCCGGCGGCGCCCAACCCTCTCCAAGTCCGTCAACTGCGAGAGCATCCATTCCGTGGCGGTCTATTATTGTAGTAAAATCGTAAGTCATATCGCACTCTCCTTTTGATATGATTGTAGCATTCATTTGTAGATAATGCAAGAATTATATATTCAAAAACACGAGTGCAATCATAATAGCACCAACAGCAATCCACTGCAGTTTTGACAGCTTTTCTTTAAACGCCGCAACTCCGGCAAGGCTGACAACCAGAATGGTAGCAACACTGAATGTCGGATATGCCACAACTGCAGGAATATCCGACAAAGCATGAAGCAAAAACTTTGCAGAGAAGAAATTTGGTATACCAATCATCACACCGTATATAATTTCATTTTTGCCAATCGTTTGCTTTTTAGCGAGCAAAAGGAAAGCACAAAAAACAAGCGCCGCAGCAAAGGTATAAAACAGGAACTGCGAACTCTCTTCCAAAGCCCCCACTTCCTCAAACACTTTACTCATAGCATCGGCGCCGCCGCCGAGCAAAAGCAGCAAAACAAGATAAAAACCGCCGTTCTTTCCACGTTCTGTGGGTTTAAGATTAATCATGATTATCGCGGCAACAGAAACCGCAAAACCTAAAATCTGTATCCAGGTAGGAACTTCGGCAAAAAATACGATCGACAAAACTAGCGGTACGAGCAAACCAAGTTTCATAAACACCGCTGACAAAACCACTCCGTTTTTCTTTACGTTGTACTGAAAAACAACAAATGAAGCAAGATACAAAAAGCCGTTGAACATACCAAGTGCTACGGTCTGACCTATAGTATCAGATGCAGGCAACGGATTCAGCCCTTCAATATACAGAAAAGCAATTGCAAAGCAAATAATATAGTTTGCCGCAAGCATTCCTATGTTGTTTTTAACTTTTCCTGTACTTAAACGCATCACAATGGAAACGAGCGCGCTACTTATAATTGCCAATATAAGAAAAAACATTTTAGTCTCCTATTAACTTATTATGGTTTAATTATATCACACGCAAATAACTAAGGCAATGCATAAAAAAACGCGCCAATGGCACCGCGCCGTAGTGTTAAGTTAAAAATGACATTATAGCGGCAGCTTCGAATGGCAAAAGTAATCCCCTGACAAGTTTTCTTGTCAGGGGATTTTTCTATTTCATATCAGCGAGCAGAGTTCACCAAATTTCGTCAATATTATCTTGATTTTTACAAAATTCGGTGATATACTGAATTTAGGATTAGAAACGAGGAATTAACAAATGGATAGGATAACTGAACTTATAAAAACCGAAATAAAGCGTCAATATAAAAGTTTGCGTCGCTTTTCAGAAGAAAGTGGTATACCATACAGCACATTATCGAATGCATTATCGAAAGGTATAGGTAGCACATCATATGATACGGTTGTGCGGATATGTAATTTACTAAACTTAAAGCAGATATACGATGAAGAATCGCCAGTGACCCAGCAGGCCTTCCAGCATGCGGCCCCATATGAGCAAAGAAAACGAGTTGAAAAACAGATGCTCCACGCCGGCATGCAAAAGCATCGGCGTAA
>SVRG01000144.1 GCA_015064965.1 Oscillospiraceae bacterium | reverse complement strand
AAGCGTTTCAAGTGAATACGAAAAGAACTGTGAGTTTATCTTTACCCTTCCTCAAGGAAGATAAGGACACGGACAAGCTCCACCGAGGGCGATCCTATATCGGTTACCAAACGTATCAAAACGGCGGCGTAGGGATCACGCAATTTCCTATGCATCAAAAAAGTCTTTTGGAAAAACCAAAAGACTTTTTATTTTGCTATTGAATCATACTCCGAGGATCTTTTTTGCGCAAACGAGCTTGACCGTGCAAACGAGCACCTGCATTGCCTTAGAAAGCTCGTCAAGCGAGGGATAGGTGGGAGCAAGACGGAGATTTGAATCGTGAGGATCCTTTCCGTAGGGGTAGGTCGCACCTACGCTTGTGAGAGTTACTCCCGCCGCTTTCATAAGGTTGAACACCTTCGTTGCGGTTCCGTCCATAAGATTGAGGGATATAAAGTATCCGCCGTTGGGGTTGTGCCAATCTGCAATTCCAAGTCCGCCAAGCCCTACTGAAAGTGCTTCTTCTGCGATCTCAAAGTGAGGGCGGACGATCTCTGCCTGCTTTTTCATCATTTCGCAAAGACCGTTTGCATCGCGCAAGAACTTGACGTGTCTTACCTGGTTCAGCTTGTCGTGACCTATCGTCTGTGTTCCCATGTGCGCCGCTATCTCATCGTACACCGGCTTTGAAGCGGATACAAGAGACACGCCTGCTCCGGGGTATGTGATCTTTGACGTAGAGGTAAAATAAAGGAATCTGTTCTCGGTGCCGTGCTTCTTTGCTATATCAAAAACGCAAGCGAGAGTGTCGGGGGTGTCGGTAAAATCATGTATCGCGTATGCGTTGTCCCAGATCACAGTGAAATCTGACGCCGCAGTCTTCATTGAGCACATGCGCTCAACGACCTTGTCCGAGAAGGTGATGCCCGTGGGGTTTGAATACTTCGGAACACATATAATGCCCTTGACAGTATCATCCTGCATTGCGATCTGCTCTACCCTGTCCATATCGGGACCGTCGGAGAGCATATCAACGCATATCATTTCGATCCCGAAGGTCTCGAGTATTCTGAAATGACGGTCGTATCCGGGAACCGGACAGATAAACTTGATCTTGTCATACTTTGACCAAGGCTTCTCGCCGAGCTTTCCGAAAATGAAATAACGTGCAATAGCATCATACATAAGATTGAGGCTGGAGTTGCCGCCGATTATCATCGTTTTTTCGTCAAGTCCGAGAGCGTCGGCAAAAATGCGCTTTATCTCGGGAATGCCGGTAAGCATTCCGTAGTTACGGTAATCAAAACCGCCCTCCCCTACGTAATCGGAGCTGTCAAGAGGACAGTTGAGCAAGCCGTCGGACAGATCAAGCTGCTCGGTGCAAGGCTTTCCTCTCGACAGGTCGAGCGAAAGTCCGGCCGCCTTATATCCGTCGTATTCGGCACAAAGCTTTTCATACTCACAGAGAAGCGCTTCCCTGTTCATTTCCGTGAATTTCATATTATAATCTCCATAAAAAGATGTTACTTTACTATCATGTGTCATAATGAACAAAAAAATGAGATTTTGCCTTTTTCTTTTGGAAATTAATGGCGTTTTTAAATTTTTGCAATCAAAAATTGCAATTCTTATATTATTATACACCTTTTTTTGCAAAAATCAATAGCAAAAATGAATTTTTTAGTACTATATTATGCAAAAACGGCGTTTTTGTCATATAAAGAAATTTTAAAAGATTTTTAAAAAAATTGTTGACAAATATGTTTTGCCGTGATATAATAATCAAGCGTTGCAAAAGCGGCGCAAACAAATGTGGCTGAATAGCTCAGTTGGCTAGAGCAAACGGTTCATACCCGTTAGGTCGTGGGTTCGAGTCCAACTTCAGCCACCATCGGCCCGTTGGTCAAGCGGTTAAGACACGGCCCTTTCACGGCTGTAACATGGGTTCGATTCCCGTACGGGTCACCAAAAAAGATAACATCCGAACTTCTAGGTTCGGATGTTATCTTTTTATCCAAGCCGCAGGCTTGGTATGGAATCACGCGTCAGCGTGTATGGCATCGCCACAGGCGTATGGCATCACCGAAGGTGTATTTTCTGCGGCTTGATTCCATACATCCCTTCGGGATGATTCCATACGCGACTTCGTCGCAATTCCATACCGCAACAAGTTGCGGATCCCATACACGTCTACAGCGTGATTTGGATGCGAAAGGAGAACGATATGGCAAAGAATTTGTTGCTTGAATATTCCGAACAGTTAGCTTGCGAGATTGCAAAGCTTTGCAACGAGCACAAAATAGACTCCAATACCGTATATCAGATCAAAAAATCCTCGTCAAGTGTTTTTGCCAACATTTCCGAAGCGCAATATCCGCAAAGTCTTGCCGATATGCTTTCAAAATTTGAGATTGCGCGCAAAGAATGTATGGAAACCGAAAGTTGGCTCAAATTGATTTTTTCATTCGGGAGCATTAACGAAGAAGCCTTTAAGAAATACCGTAATCTCTGCGGCAGAATACGCAGGATGTTAACATCCTCTTGTATTACAATTGAAAACAAAATGAAGCAAGGATGAAAAGCCTTGCTTTTTTAGTGGATTCGGGCTTCTGCCCGATATTGTCCCAGCGTGAGCGCAGGGACGGTGCGAGACGGGCGCCGCCATTTTGCGGTGGATGTCCACGCGCTATGCTTGCCCCAGACGCAAGCGTCGGGAAAGCGGAAAACAAGTGTTACTTGATTGCCAAACAATGAATTGATAATTGACTATTCTGTTTTGGATATATACTATCCATATTCGTTATTGATTATCTTGGCTTTTGGTGGCATAATTATCTCAACGGATCCGGAATAAAAGGTATAAGGAGTGTTTATATGACGATAGGTAAAAATATTGCAGATTTAAGAAAAAGCAACGGGATGACACAGGAACAACTTGCCGAAACACTCGGCG
>SVRG01000043.1 GCA_015064965.1 Oscillospiraceae bacterium | reverse complement strand
CACAGCTTTTGTTGCTGTTCTGTGATAACATCACATTTCTGCTTTTACTTCAATGTAGCCAATATCACAAGTCAATATGCACTTTCGAGAATTTTGCGTATTTCTATCTTAATTTTTCAGAAAGAGGATTTTACTATGATTTTTCCCATTGATCTTTTATGGCTATTTGCAGCAGCAATGGCTATCAGCGCCATAGGCTTTAAAAACTACGTTTGGTTTATTTCTCTCGGCTACGGATTCTCCATCGCAGGTGAAGGTGTTTTAATGCTGTTACTATACGGCAATCATCTTTCTATAGGTGCTGTTATCTGTTGCGGATTATTTATCGCTTACGGTCTTCGTCTTGGCGGCTTTCTCGCTTCACGTGAAATCGGCAACAATTCTTACAAGAAAAACATGAAAGGCGAGATCAAGGACGGAAAAACAGTTCCGTTTGGAGTTAAAGTTGCTATATGGATCACTTGCGCCCTATTATATGTAACACAGATTTCTGCCGTGGCATACCGACTTTACAACGGTGCGAGTGACAATGCGTTTGTTTACATAGGTGCCGCAGTCATGGCGCTTGGTCTTATAATTGAAACCGCCTCGGATATTCAGAAAAGCAATGCAAAAAAGACAAATCCCCGTCGCTTTGTTGACTCCGGACTTTACCGCATTGTGCGTTGCCCCAACTACCTTGGCGAAATGATCTTCTGGACGGGAGCTCTGATATCAGGCATAGGAGCTGTCATCGGATGGCAATGGCTGATTGTTGCAGTTGGATATATCGGAATTATCTATGTTATGTTCAGCGGAGCCCGCAGACTTGAAATAAGACAGAATAAAAACTACGGCGCCGACCCTGAATATCAAAAGTATATAAAGAGCGTACCGATTCTGTTGCCGTTCATCCCCCTGTACAGTGTAGAAAAACACAAATGGTTGGTTGCTTAAAAAAAGAGATGCTTGCGCATCTCTTTTTTAATATTTCGCATTCTCAAGCAGCCATTTTGCAACGCCGTCTTCCTCATTCGACGCAATAACCGCTGTTGCAATTTGCTTTAGTTCATCTGCGGCATTTGCCACGGCATAACACTCGTCTGCCACCTCAAACATCGGAATATCGTTTATTCCGTCGCCAAAGCATACAACCCTGTCACAGCCAAGAAGCTCTTTCAGTTTCTTTATCGCGGTTGCCTTTGACGCCTCACGCGGATGAATTTCAAGCCACGGTTTTTTGCTGTATTCCTCAATATAATAAACACACCTGAAGCGATCTTTCAGTTTTTCGTACATTGGAATAAGCTTGTCAGCGGTATCAAGGCAACTAAAATGAAAAATCTCACCGTCAAATGCGCCAGCCTCATCTGTGGGGCGGCGGCGCTCGTCAAACCGCGCACTCAAAAAGTCGCGCATATCGGGAGTCATTTTTTCCTCAATATACGAAAACCGCTCTTTTGAATCAATGGTTGAATAAACAAACGGATACACTCCGCCATCGTTTAACGTGCGCAAAATGTGCGCGGCTTCGTCACCCTCGAAACCTACTGAAAACAGTTTTTTTCCGCTTCCGTTCTCTAAAATAAAAGTTCCGTTATACACTATTACAGGAATCTTTGCGGACAGATTTTCGGTGATTTTTCCTGCAGTATAAAACGAGCGCGCCGTTGCATAAGAAAAAAACATGCCCTTTTCAACAAGCGAGTTTAACGCAAAAGCAGTAAACTCACTGATTTTTTGTTCTTTTGTTAAAAGCGTACCGTCAAGGTCGCTGATATACAAAGTTTTTGCCATTATCAATACCCATAAAGTTCTTCAGAATAGCCAAAGTAGTAGTTTTGCAATGTGTCATCAATATACTCAAATGCTTCATCTGAAAGTTCATCGGGAATTCCGTAAAATGCTTCAGCAATGGCGCCGGCAATGCATGCCTGCGTGTCACCGTCGCCGCCGAGCGATATTGCATTGCGCACAGCATCCTCATAATCGCTTGAGTCAAGGAATGCCACTATCGCCTGCGGAACGCTGCCCTCACATGTCATATCATGCTTATATCCATCGCGTATCTCATCTATGGTAAAACTTAAATCGTAGTATTTTGACTCTATGTACTCGCGTATCTCATCTTTATCAGAGCCGCTTCTTGCAAGAAATATCGCTGCCGCAACCGCCTTTGCACCCTTTATTCCATCGGGGTGGTCATGAGTTATTTCCGCGCTCCATTTTGCAAGACGCTCTGCCTCGGCAAGAGTTTTTGCCGCCCATGCAACGGGCGAAACGCGCATCGCCGAACCATTTGTATAGCCGCCGTAAGCCTCAGCACCGTCGGTTATAAGCCACTCGTAAAACTTTCTGCCATAGCCGGCATCGGGATAAAGCCTGCCAAGCTGTCGCATACGGTAGGCAAGTTTCTTTTTAAAATCGTCCTCATCGCTGCAATCTGCCTCAACACATGCGCATCCCACAGCGATTGTCATGATACTGTCATCTGTCGGGCGGCAATTTGGCACAAAAAGCATAAAATCCTTTGTTTTGTCCGACTCAAACTCATATGGAGAACCGATAATATCTCCTATAATTGCACCGAGCATTCTTTTTTCCTCCGTTATATGATTTAATTACCAAACAAAAGGTATAAGGCGATATTTCACGCAAGTTTTATATTCCGCATAGCCGTCAAGTTCTCTTTCAAGCAGCTTTTCCTCATTGTTTATTCGGATAACAATTATAACCGGATAAAACAAAAAGATCGCAAGTGAATACAGCGAACCGAGTACAATTGGCATGCTCAAAAACATCAGAATTGTCGCCGAATACATCGGGTGGCGAACAATCGAATAGAGTCCTTTGTCAACAACTTTTTGGTTTTCTTCCACTTTGACAGTGCGTGACAGATATGCGTTCTCGCGGATAACCATGGCATACATCGCATACCCAAGCAAAAACACCACCGCCGCCACTATAACCGCCGCAAGCGGAACATGCGTCCATCCGTATCGGTAGTCAAGCCCGGCTATAACAAAACCGAGTGTAAGCCCTACGGCAGAAAGTGCAACAACCGCTTTTTGCGTACCCTCTTTTTCTTTCATATCAAGACGCTTTTGCAGCATCTTGGGCGATTTTATAAAAAGCACAACACCGATAATAAGCATCGGTACAAAAAGTATGGCACAAAGCAGCCAACCGTTTGCAAAGTATAAAGTCCCCGCCGGCACAAACAGCAAAAGTGAAAAAAATACAAATCCGAGCATTGCCTTTGTAATGGCAGATATAGCAAGCTTCAAAAAAATCACCCCTTAGGTATTATAGCATATACAAAGTAGAATGTAAATCCAAGCAATATGTAAAAAAGCCGACATGTGCCGGCTTTTTTATCAGTTTCATTTTCCTGATTTGTACTCTGCAAGTTTTTGTCTTGCTATATAATTTGAAACGGAGAACTCGCGCCAATCAATTTTGCCTGTATAGTTTTCGCGAACGCGGAAATGCTCCAGATACTCCTTTGCCTTATCCGCAACATAAACATTGTCATCCTCGGTAAGCTCAATCATTTTTGGCAAACCGTAAGCACCGCACTCATATTGGAGATACCACAGGTCAATACTGTCATGCATGCCGCTTTCGTATGCGTAGGTATTGTACGATGCAATAACCGCATAAGGCTCAAAGATAGCGGTAATGCCCATAATAATGCATGCCGCCGCCACTATAACACGAATGTGCAAAAACTGCGGCTTGAATGTTTTTATTATCATTGCGGCAAACACTACAAACAAAAGCAACATGAAAATTGATGTACCGAGTCGCAGGAATGTAAGTCCGTAATTCCTGATGTACATAAACATTTTTGCAATAGCTACAATTACAAGAAAAATTGAAAAACCGCTGATAAATACCGAAAGCAAGCGCGTTGCAAACGGAAGCTCGCCATTTTCATTGCGCGCAGTAATTGCCATTGAAATTGCAATAATTGCAAAATTGATTATGCATATCACGCACATCTCACCAAATCCGCGGCGAGCATACTCGGAATATGTAAAATCCTTAGGTAAAAGCCCTGCAAAGCTATTGAAAATATAGGAAAACTGCGTAATGATAAACAAAAGATATATGATCGACACAACGGAAAGCACTGTATTTACAAACAAACTGTCAATGCCACGGCGTGACGAAGCAGTCGCTTCTCTTTCCTTGAACATCTTCTTATTTATCACAAACACGATGGGAAACACAACCGCAAAATACAGGATTGCCCATATCAATGTTCTTAAAAGCTCATCAATGTCAAAATCAAATGCGTCCACAAAGCCTTCAAAAGCCGCGTCTGACCATGCAAGCAAAACCACAATAACCGCCGCAAGCGGAAATACACATATAAGGGCAAGTGCGATTTTTGCAATCTTTGACCCGATGCCGCTATCCTTTTTTATACAAGCTCGTGCCACTTTCGGCGCATTGATAAGCCCCACATTAAAAACAAGTGAAAGCGGAGCAAAAATTATGCCAAAGCAGTCAATGCGGCGGCTACTAAACCCTCCGGCAGAAACAAAGAAAACGGAGATTGAAAAGATTAAAAACAAGAACTTTAAAACGGCAAAATTGTTTTCACCGTGTACAAAAAAGCTTGCAGCGATTATAAATGTGCTTATTAGGCTTATATACGAAAGCGCAGAAAACTGCAGTTTGCCTTTAAGATAGACAAGTGATGCCGCAAGCAGCAGAGATATGCTTATTGCCCATCCAAGTCCAAACAATGCAAAGCTTACATGCGACAAAAGCAGTGACAGTGCAAAAAAGATAACTAAAAATACATAGTCGCGAGTTGCAACAGTTGGCAATGGCTCTTTTTTTATTTCGGGTACCGGCAAATTATCCATCGTCTTCCTCCTTGATATATTCTAAAATGTCGCCCGGCTGACAATCGAGCGTTTCGCAAATCGCCTCAAGAGTAGAAAAGCGAATAGCCTTTGCCTTGCCGGTTTTCAAAATTGAAAGATTTGCCTGCGTGATGCCGATTCTTTCGGCAAGTGCACCGGAGGAAATCTTTTTCTTTGCCATTTCAACATCTAAATTTATTCGTATTGCCATGATTTCCTCCTAAATAGTCATGTCGTTCTCATCTTTGAGAACAACTGCAGCTGCAAAGCAGTTTTTAACAACACGCACTATTATCACCATAAACGCCGCAAATGCCGCAAGCAGGTAAAAAGGCATATAAAAATATCCGGCAATGGCAAACACAATTGTTGCCGCAGCAAGCAGAATGGATATCACGCGGAGCAATGTTACATTTTCGCTGATAAAAACATTATCGTTTGCGATATTCAAAAGCAACCTGATAAGGCTGAAAAGCACTCCTGCCGCAAGCGGAAGTATTGTGTAAAACGTGATTACAACAGGTTTGAAAATTGCCGCCGGACGATAAAAATATGAAATAAACATTTTTGTCAGCATCGGCGCGGTAAATGCAAGCAAAAGCAATACTGCAGACAGAAAAAATGCAGTGATAAGCGAGGTTATAACACTTGGATTGTTTTTCATGGTGATAATTCCCTTTCGTGGTTGTTTTCACCTATACAGTAACATATATTTTATCGTTTGTCAATAAAAATATAATAAAAAACAGATAATTTTTATTGAAACATAAAAAAATAGCAGCTTGCGCTGCTATTTTTATGAATTACTCCACATAAAACTCTTTCATATTGTCAAGACAAAGGCAACCAAGGGGAAGCCCATAGCCTGCACCGCAGTCAATGCCGATAGTGCCGTTAAGGTTCCATATCTTACCCTTGCTTGACGGATTTATCTCAACTGTAGGTGTGTGCCCTACAACTAAAGTTTTATTGTCAAAATACACCTTTGACCAATCGGGGCTCTCATGAATGAGTTCTTCTACATCGTAGTCATCCATATCGCGCGACTTTGAGAAATTGTCAAGCCCTGCGTGAACAAGAACATATGTCTTGCCGCCCACCTCTATTTCCTCATAAGGCATAAACTCCTCAAGGTATTCAACAACCCATTCGCGGTCATCTTTTTCAAGCTCGCGAAAGGCGCGTACAGTCTCCTGACCGCCATTTTTGCCCCACTGCATAAAGTTTTGCATGGTTTCACTGTCAAACTTTGCAATTGCCTTTTCACTGATGTCACCCACAAGTTTTGAAAGAAGTGGAAGCGCAAGTGCCTCATGCTCGCCTATAATCGGATACACGTTTGGACGCGAAGACATATCAAGCAAAATCTTAAACGAATCCTCGCCGTAATCAATAACATCGCCGAGCACAAAAAGCACATCTCTGTCATCGTCGAGCTTGATCAAGTCAAGCATTTTTATATAACGGTCATAGTCACCGTGGATGTCGGAAATAACATAAGTCATGGTCTATACCTCCTTTTTTTGCTTTTATATTCTACCATAGCGAAAGGTCGAAAACAAGCGGAAAATAAAAATCGGGAAGAAAATCTTCCCGATTTTTTCAGTTGATTGCTTCGTACAGTATTTCAATTACATCTTTGATATCCGTTGCAAGGTCATAGTTTACATCCGATGCCGCAACATCTGCAATTACTTCGTTGTCTGCAATATATCTTACTATACGGAGTACGTCTAAAAGCGTAATTTTGCCGTCGGCGGTGATATCTCCATAGTTTACAATTTCATCTTCACTAAAGATATATGCATCTGCTCCGCCATGCATAAATGTTATCTGATAATGCTCTTCGTCAGGCTTTTCATACTCATATGCAGGAACAATGTATTTACCGTGCACCGAATAGATATATTTGCTGCCAAATAAATCTTCCTCAATTATAAGCGTGTTTGCATCGTCATCAGCAACACGTCTGTACACAGAAACCGCAGCGCCGTTTGCTCTTTCGCTTATCTCTTCAAAAAGTTCGCCGCTTGTAACCGTTTCAAGTTTTGCAGCCATAACCTTTGCTCTCAACGAAACAGACTCGGACTCTGCACTTACAACGTTGGCACTCTTTGCAACTGCTTTGTATTCGTAGTCATAGCCTGCCTCTACATCGGTATCAAGAAATTCAAGTGCAGTAACGGTTACATACTCCTCAAAAAGAAGTCCGTTTACTCTGCGGTATATTACATATTCTGCTGCATTGTTAACCGCACCAAGTGTCAGGGTAATGACATTTGCATCTGTTTGCTGTGCCGAAATAACAGGCGCGGCAAGCGCAGTATAAATAGATTTGCTACCGGTTGCTATATGCTGACGGTCACCGTTTTTGTCAAAGCGGTATGCATGAATGAAATAGCGGTATCTTGTTCCGCCCTCAAGGTTTGTGTCGGTGTATGTGTTTTTATCCGCACTGACATCTGCAATGCACTCATAATCTGCACCGCTACTGCGATAAACATTATAGCCGTCAACTCCGCCAAGACTCAACCATTTAAGTGTTACACTGTTTGCAGTTGAAGTGAAAGAAAACGCGGGTGACTTCGCAAAAGTCATGCTTACACTGTCGATTTCACCGCAGATATAACAAGTGCGGTACACTTCGGTAACCGTGCCGTCAACCTCGGTGAGATCAAGTCCGTAATGATGGTCGCCGCTTGCATGGTAATCAGCAGTGTCAACCGAAATCGTCTGCGATGAATAGGGTGCTACAGGTGTGCCGAAATCAGGATATGAAACGGTCTTTCCGTTTACGGTTTTAGTTGTAAATGTGAATGGCTTAACATATGTGCTACGTTCAGCCCACCATGTGGAGCCCTCCGGAACTGTCAAAGAAGCATTTGCATGATAGTACATCCACCACGCACCGTCATCATCCTGTACAAACGAGCCGTGACCTGTACCGTATGCTCCGTTACCGGAGGAGAAAAGCGAAACAGGGCTCTTGTACCAGCTTGACTTACTTAACGGATTTGTGCCTGTGAGAGTAAGCGCGCCATAGCAATAATACTGACCGAACGAGTGGCTTGCCGAATATATAATATGCATAGTTCCGTCAGGTGCTTTGAGGATCTGCGGTCCCTCATTTATCTTGGGATTTCCGTTGAGTTCCCAGTCATATTCCGGTCTTGAAAGAAGCACACGCGCACTTGAAACGGTCCATGGGTTCGACATCTCTGCGATGTAGAGATCCTGAAATCCGTTGACATCGCCTTCCCAACCCGACCATATAAAATAGAGCTTGCCGCCGTATACCATTACAGTACCGTCAATCGCCCACTTGTTGGTGGAGTCGGTAATCTGTCCCACCATTTCATAATCAGAAAGCGCATTTTCGGGATCGGTAGCGCGGAGAACATACATGCGGTGCTTTTTATTGTCACCGTCATCGGCCGCAACATAGATATACCAACCTGCGTTTTCCTCACCCACTGTTTCTTTGTCAAAATAGTGAAGTTCCGGTGCCCAGTAGTTATGCTGCGCGTTTGCAATATCCGTTTTAGAAGAATTGAATACAGAGCGAAGCTGCTGTGAAAGATCTCCAAATGGTAGATTTTCATGAACGGCAACCTTTACACCTGCATACAAAACTCCGTCAACGGTAACACCCGATGAGAAACAGTAGTAATAAAGTCCGTCTTTTTTGATTACATATGGGTCTGCCTTGTCGCCGATGGGGGTTACAAATGTGCCCTTTTCTTCCGGTGTCTTTGACAAGGTAGTAACTGTTGTTTTAAGTGGGAAACCCTTTATTTCGGTGTTTGCGAGAACAGCCGGGTCATATTTCAAAAGTACGCTGCCGGCAACTCCGTAGCCCACAAAATCTTCATAATTATATGTACCGCCGGTGACAACTACAGTTGCATCACCAAGCGGAAGTTTTGTAACTCCTGTTACCGTTACATTGCTTTCAGCAAGACGGAATCTGCCGTTGAATGTACCACCGCTGATGCGAACAAGCACATTTGCGCTGAAATCCGCTTCGGTAATTTTTGTACTGTCCGATGGCATTGTGCCAAGGCGGCGTATCGGGACAACAGCGTCATTGAATGTACCGCCGGAAATCTCAAAATATACATTTCCGCTATGCACACTCATACCCGTTGCACTGACATAGTTCTGGAAAGTGCCACCCTTGATGATTACAGAAACTTTGCCACTAATATTGGAAACAACATTATCCGCCAATGTGCGGCGATTGCCGCCGTATATGCCATACCAGTTTCCGCTGTAAACGTGTATTCCGTAGTCCTTATCGCTTGAAGTTGTGTCAAGTGCAACCGGATTGTTAAATCCGCCAATAATCAACGGGTAGTTGAAATCTTCGGTATTATTTACATTTACGGTATTTACACCGTAGCCAAACACAAGGGTGTTACATCTTGCAGAAATAGAAATTCCCGATGTGGAAAGTTCGATGGTTATATTCTCAAAATATGTATCACTGTTAAACGCCATTACTGCACTGACGTTGAGCGATGCGCCCTTGGTTGCCGCGTAGTCAACACCGTTGTATTTTGATGTATAAAGCACCGCACCGCCAACATCGGCAGGTACATAGGACGAGGAAATGACAACCTCGCCGGAAATAACTATGGTACCGCCGCCTACCTCGCGAAGATACGCATTTGCCTTTGAAAGTGTTTTAAGCGGAGCCGCCGCAGATGTACCCGCGTTTTTATCAGAACCGCTATTGTCAACAAAGTATACCGCAGAAGTGCCAGGTGTAAGCTCTGCAGCACCAATACAAATGGCAAATGCAAAAACAATTGAAATAAATATAAGCATTGCCATAAGCTTCTTGAAATTCATAAATCCACCTCTATATAGTATTCTTATATCAGTAACAGAATTGCAGCCACCCAAGCAGCCGTAAAAAGTCCAATCGCTAAAAGAAGCCCGTCATGCGATTTTGTTTTGTGCCTTATCCAGAACATCGAAAGCAGTGTGCCTACACCGCCGCCGATAGCAGAAAACAGTATAAATGTTTTTTCAGGAATACGGCGAATACTTCCGCGCGGAAGCTTACTTATTGATTTGTCATAAATTACAACAGCCGCGGCGATTATATTAACCGCAGCAAGATAAATAAGAAAAACGTCAAAAAGAAATTCCATTATTCTATCCTCGGTGACTGTTTTAAAAATTCATATTCTCCGTCAAGACACAGTGCAAATGCGCGTTCTGCCAAGAAAGTACGCTCAAACTGTGCGCGTGCTGTATCCGACATTGCGTGAAGTGCGGAGGGTTTTGTAACAACCTCAATGTCACGCACAAAATTCAACACTTCTCTGCCGCGTGAATTTGCTGCAAAAAGACGTGTATACTGCACTTCTTTCTCAAGATCCGCCTTTTTTACCGAAAAGAGCGAATATATTATCGCTCGTGATATTTCGGCATCTGTGTACCGCTTTGTAGCCGCGTTTTTGCGGAGTTCTGCAATGCTTTTAACGGTCTGCGACGCATTTTTAAGGTGGTTTAACAATCCACCGCCGGAAAACGCAATGTCATCACCGACATTTAAAAGATTGAGCAAAACCGCGCTTGCAACTTTTTCGATATCCGTGCCAAACGGCTCGTTAAGATAAATCTTTTCAGCAGCCAACGGTACCTTGCCGGATAAGGCATCATAATCGCATTTTTCAAATGCGTTTCTAATTGAGGTTGCCGAGGCAAATCCTCCCTCTCCGCTTTTAAAATCACCTACGCGTTTTACCGTGTAAGGCTTTATATCATATCCGCCATGCTTTATCGCGCGCAGATATTCAATTGCCAGAATATCGTTTGGCAATGACGGGGCGTCTTTGCCGTAAAGCTTTTTGTATGCATTGGCATACGCTCTGGTTTTTCCGATTTCCTCGCCTTCGGCACGGACCGCTTCAGTCATTTCATCACTTTCAAGCCGGGAAAGCGTTGCAAAAAGCTCGGCTGTATCGCCGCACTCACTTCCAAATGCAAGCATATCTGCGCCGATTTTTGCGGCTATTTCCACCCCTGCACGCGCAAAAATACCGGCAGGTGCACACGAATACGGAAACGGAAGTTCTACCACAAGGTCTGCGCCGCACTTAACTGCAGCAGCCGCACGCGTATAAGGCGAAGCGATATACGGCTCTCCGCGCTGCGAAAAAATGCCGCCCATTATAGCCGTTATACACGCATCCGGAAAGGCAGTGCGAAGCTTGAGCAGTTGGTATTCATGCCCCAGATGAAAGGGATTGTATTCAGTTATAACTGCAACATGCATTCAACACACCTCCGGATGTTAGTATATCACAACAATTTAAAAAATGCTATAAAAAATAATGATTTATTGACACTTTTGTGTTTATATGATATATTGTTAAAAACATACTACCGCGGAGAAAAATATGAAGAAACTATTGTTATACCTTACCGTTATGTTTTCGCTGACGCTTGGCGCTTGCAAAAGTAATGTTGTAGAGGTAGCAAACCTTGACGGATTTGTTTTTGAAGACGAAAGCATAACCCCTGCGTTTCCGGGCGGCGGATATCCGCGTTTTGAAACGCTGGATACTGACACTTTACTTTACTTCAACAACGGCCGTGTTTACAAAAGCCATGACCACGCCGAAAGCTGGACCTATAACTCCATAACCGAAAACGCATCTTTTTTGGCAGTTTCTTCAACCGGAAAGACACATGAACTGTGGCTTGAAAACTGGCAGGGATTTGTTATGGATGACGGAACGGTTATGGTTTCATACCGTGCGCGCACAAAAGAATACAAAAGCGGAGAGTTTTACACATCAATCCGTGTGATGACCTCAAATGACGGTGCAGAAACATTTAAAAACGAGGTCATAGTCGCCGAGAACACCACAAACGGTTTTCACGGATACTGGGAACCGTTTATGATTCAACCTGACAAAAACACTCTTCTGCTGTTTTATTCGGACGACTTGAATGTTAACTCTGTAGGTCCGCAGCAAAACATTGTCTACCATAAATATAATATAGAAGACGGCACATGGAGCGACGCCTTTGTAGCGATAGACGGTGTAAAGCGCAACTCGCGCGACGGAATGCCGGTAATTACCAAACTTACTGACGGCGGATATGCAATGGTAATCGAAACGCAGGATTATCACAACCGCTTTCACAATTTCACCTTTGGACAAAGCGTGTTTGTAATAAGCCTTTCACTCTCAAAGGACGGCGAAACATGGTCTCAGCCGGTTCCTGTAGTTGCTCCGCTTGACATACGAGGCAAAAACCGGTGTGCCGCACCGTTTGTCACCACTCTTGCAGACGGCAGAATTATCATTTCATATATGACTGAAGACGGATTTTTGGGCAACAGAGTAAGCGATGAAGTTTTAAACTGCGTATACGGCGCCGTGATTTCATCAAAGCCTATCACTACTGATACAAAAATCCAATCCACCAAAGGCGGTCCTGCCAAGGGCTTTGCACCACTACCCGACATATTTACAGAACCTTTTAACGGATATATGGTATGGAACACTGTTTATTGTGACGGCCAATATGTATATTTTGCAGGCAGCGCCGGAGCAAATGACGGCGCGTTTGATACATCTGTCAGAGTCCGCCGCGCAAATGTGAGTGCCATTTCCTACCCAAATTCCGGCGGCATTAAATAAATTTTTACTTTTTTGTTGAAATTAGTAAGAAATGCGTGTATAATATAGAGGTTAAAATATTTATTCGGAGGCTATATATAATGAATGTACTTGTTGTAAATGCAGGTTCCAGTTCCCTTAAGTATCAGCTTTTTGACACCACTGCAGGTGTTGTAAAGGCAAAAGGTCTTTGCGAGAGAATCGGTATCGACGGCAAAATCAAGCATACCAATCTCGAAACCGGCGCAGTTTATGAAAAAGAAACAGCAATGGAAAACCACACCGTTGCTACTAAAATCGTTATTGATGTTCTTGTAAGCGCAGAATACGGCAGCGTTAAGAGCATGGATGAAATCGAAGCAGTTGGTCACAGAGTTGTGCACGGCGGTGCATATTTCTCTGAGAGTGTGCTTGTTACCGATGAGGTAATGGCTAAACTCGAACTCTGCCGCGACCTCGCTCCTCTCCACACCCCTGCTCATATCATGGGTATTGAGGGCTGCACCGCTGCAATGCCCGGCACTCCCCAGGTTCTCGTATTTGACACTGCTTTCCACACCGCTACCATGCCCGAGCATGTTTATACATATCCGCTTGAATATGACCTTTGCCAGAAGTATGCTATCCGCCGTTACGGCGCACACGGCACCTCTCACCGCTATGTTTCCGGCGAGTGTGCAAAGCTCCTCGGCGGCGCTGAAGGTACAAAGATCGTTACCTGTCACCTCGGCAACGGTTCTTCCATCTCCGCAGTTAAGGACGGCAAGATCCTCGACACTTCCATGGGCTTTACTCCCCTTGCAGGTATCGAAATGGGTACTCGTTGCGGCGACATCGACCCCGCAATCGTTCCCTTTATCATGGATAAGACCGGCATGACCCCCGATGAAATGAACAACTACATGAACAAGAAGTGCGGCTTCCTCGGCGTTTCCGGCGTTTCTTCTGACTGCCGCGACGTTTCCAATGCAGCAAAAGAAGGCAACCACCGTGCACAGCTCGCTCTTGATATCGTAGTTTACGAAATTCAGAAGTTCATCGGCGCATACACCGCTGCAATGGGCGGTCTTGATGCAATCGTATTCACCGCAGGTATCGGCGAAAATGACAAGGGACTCCGTGCTCGCGTTTGTGAAGGTCTCTCCTTCCTCGGCATCGACTTTGACGATGACAAAAACGCTGCAAACGAAACCGAAATCACCAAGGCAGGCTCCAAGGTTAAGGTATTTATGATTCCTACCAACGAGGAACTTGTAATTGCCAAAGACACTGAAGCCATTGTTAAAGCTCTGTAAAAACATAACCGATGTTAAATCGGCGATGATTGAACCGGTAGCTTGTGTACTCGCCGTGTTTTCTTAATAAACTTCAAAAAACCGCAAAGATGTTACAATCTTTGCGGTTTTGTTGTTGGTCGAGCAAAAACGTGCATAAATATGCAAAACTGATACCATAAAACGAATAGTTTTGTTTTTTCATGGTAAAAATAATCATTTAGCACTTGACAACACTAAAGTGACAAACTATAATATAAAGCATAGCAATACTATTTGCTCTCACTTCTGACCGTGCAAAGACCACATTCAGGGGGAAATATTCCAAAGAGGTGTAGTAAAATGAAAAAACTCACAGCAATTGTCCTTTCCGTTCTTCTCGCAGTTTCAATGTTTGCATTTACAGGCTGCGAAACCAAAACCGACGGTACTTATAAAGTAGGTATCGTTCAGCTCGTTCAGCACGACGCTCTCGACCAGGCTACCGAAGGCTTTAAGGCAGCCCTCACTGAAAAGCTCGGCGACAAGGTTACTTTTGATTATCAGAATGCTTCCGGCGATGCAAACACCTGTACTACTATCGTAGACAAATTTGTTACCAGCAACGTTGACCTCATCATGGGCAACGCAACTCCCGCCGTTCAGGCCGCTAAAGAAGCTACCTCCGATATCCCCGTAGTTGGCACATCTGTTACCGACTATGCTTCCTCCGGACTTGTTGCATCCAATGATGCTCCCGGCGGCAATGTTACCGGTGCTTCCGATATGAACGCAGTTTCCAACCAGATGGCACTTATTAAAGCATTTGCTCCCGATGCTAAGAACATCGGTATCGTATATTGCTCCGCTGAAGAAAACTCCCAGATTCAGTTTGAAGAAGCTAAAGCAGTATTCGAAGCAGAAGGTTATACAGTTACCGGTTACACTGCTGCTGCAGTTGAAGACCTTTCCACCGTTGTTGAAAAGGCTGTTGCAGACAGCGATGTACTCTATGAGCCAACTGACAACCTCGTTGCTGCTAACATGGAGATCCTCAAGAATGCAGCTGTTAACGCTGGCGTTCCCGTTATATGCGGCGAAGAATCCATGTGTAAAGCAGGCGGTCTCGCTTCTTACTCTCTCAGCTACTATAACGTAGGTTACGAAGCAGGTCTCATGGCTTATGAAATTCTTGTAAACGGTGCAAAACCCGCAGAAATGCCCATTAAGGTTTTCGGCCCCGAAGAACTTAACCTTATCGTAAACGAAGAGGTTATGGCTGCTATGGGAATCACTCTTCCCGAGTCTCTTGCAAAGTAATTTGAATTTGTTATAAAACTTAAAAAGGGCGAAAAGCCCTTTTTGAGTTTTAAGAGGTTATTATGGATTTTTTAAATTTGATGATAAACAGTATGCCTGCTACCTTTGCTGAAGGTTTGTTCTATGGCATATTTGCACTTGGTGTTTATATTACATATAAAATACTTGATGTCGCAGACCTTACAGTAGACGGTTCCATTGTTACCGGTTGTGCCGTTACTGCAGTTTGCATTTTATACGGAGTAAATCCGCTTGTTGCAGTGTTCATTGCATTTATCGCAGGTATGCTTGCAGGTGCACTTACCGGATTTTTCCACACTGTCATGGGAATTCCGGCACTTCTTGCAGGTATTCTCTCGCAGTTCTCGCTCTATACTATCAACATGATTATCATGGGTGCCAAGGTATACCTTGACAACCCCGAAGGAAACGGCTCCCTTATCCCGATGCTTTCAACCGCAAATATCAGCGTTGATAACTTTGCACTTATCGTTTCCGGACGCGACAAAGAAACTGCCGCACTTGTAGGCCTTATCTTTGTTGTTGTTATCATCGCAGTGCTCTATTGGTTCTTTGGTACCGAGCTTGGTTGCTCGCTCCGTTCCACCGGTGCAAACCCAAAAATGTCTCGCGCACAGGGCATCAACACCAAGGCAACAACCATGCTTGGTCTTATGATTTCCAACGGTCTTGTTGCACTCGCAGGCGGACTTTTAGCACAGTATAACGGAACTTCCCTCCTCACCTTTGGTGCAGGCGCAATCGTTATCGGACTTGCAGCGGTTATCATCGGCGATGTTATTTGCAACGCTATTTTCAAAAAAGGTGCAAACTTTGCAGTAAAGCTTGCATTTGTAGTAGTCGGCTCAATTATCTACTCTTTGGTAAAGAGAATTGTTATCAATGTAAACCTTGAGCCTAACTTCTTAAAGCTTATTTCTGCTATTATCGTTGCTTTGTTCCTTGCTGTCCCCAGCATGAACAAAAACAAGGTACACAAAAAGAAGGAGGTAAAGAAAGATGCTTGAAATTAAAAATGTCTTTAAAACCTTCTATCCGGGTACTGTAAATGAGCGCGTTGCGCTTGATGATGTTTCACTCACGCTCAATGACGGTGACTTTGTAACCGTTATCGGCGGAAACGGCGCCGGTAAATCCACACTCCTCAACATTGTTTCCGGTACTATTCCGGTTGACGAGGGACAAGTTGTTATCGACGGCGTTGACATTACAAATTATCCTGAGCACAAGCGTGCAAAGTTTCTCGGACGTGTTTTTCAGGACCCGATGACCGGTACTGCTGCAAGCATGGGTATTGACGAAAACCTTGCACTTGCGCTTCGCCGTGGCAAAAGCCGCGGACTTGGCTGGGGCATCACAAAGAAAGAGCGCGCTGAATATGTTGAAAAGCTTGCAGAGTTCGGTCTCGGACTTGAGAGTCGCATCACTGCAAAAGTC
>SVRG01000143.1 GCA_015064965.1 Oscillospiraceae bacterium | reverse complement strand
CATGGGATACCTTGTTTGAACCGACATCGGCGCGCGCCTCAAGAATCGTCTGCAAATTCGGCTCGCTGTCAAGGTCGCCGCAAACAAGGTATCCCATGGGCATACCCATTGTTACGGTTCGGTGTCCATTACAGAATTGGCGGTCATCATACATTTTAAAAAGCGCGCCCATTGAATGGTCTTTTACCGTAAAAGCGTAAATTATAGCTTCGGCAACCTGAATTGTGCCGCGCAAAAATTCATCGAATCCGTCCTTATATATGCATTTTCCGTCAGAAGCACAGTTAAAGCATCCAAGGCATCCACCGCTAAACGGATACTCGCGAAGATTTACAATGCGTGTTGCTCTTGGCAACACCGCGCAAAAGCGCTCAATCATAGACGAAAGCTGCTCATTGTCGCAATCTGTAACAATGACAACATCTCCGGGCTTTTTTTCTGTATAGTATTCAGGAAGCGATACCGTGCGAGGTGAAAATGCTGTCACTGCTTTTTGCAAAGGTTCATAGACATCATTTTGCATGGAAAAAAGAACATACTCAAAAAAGTCCTTTGCTTCTTTTTGTCCCTTTTCTGTTAAAAGATCGTCCATATCCGCAGAAAGGCCGCGAATATATTTCATGCCGAGATCCTTGCAGTTATCCTCAATATACCTATGCGCTGTCACATCGTAAAAATGCTTTGAAGTGGTAACCTGCGTTACAAACTTGCCTTTCAAATCCACGCCTGACTCTTTAAGCAGTTCAATAAACCTATGAAGCTGACTCGGTGCAATAAATGTATAAACAGGATAAGAAAAAACTATCAGATCTGCACTGTCAAGGACATTTGCATCAAGAAATTCCTTTTCAAGAGTTTTGATGCGCTGTGCGGCATGCACAACCTTAAAACTGTGTTCAGGAAAAAGCGCCTCAATATAATTCAATGTCTGAAGCGTAATACTGTATTTACCTTTGGGACTTCCGTTAATTACTAAAACATTCATATCGATCTCTCCAGCAAAGCTTTGCAGCCGTTATATATATCGCGGTATGCTATATCAAATCGCTCGGAATACCATGGGTCGCTTACATCTCCACCACCTGCAAAATCCAGAAGTTTATAAATTCTTTCAGCGCTGTCACTACCAAGAATCCGATGCATATTTCTGATATTTGCGCTGTCCATTCCGACGAACAGATCATATTTTTCAGCATCGCTTTTTTTGAGTTGCACCGCACGTTTACCCTCGCAGGTAATGCCGTGTTTTGCAAGTTCGGATTTTGCGGGCGGATATACCTCATTTCCGACACCGTTCCAGATTTCCTCAGTACTTGTAGCACTTGACGCCACAAAGAAATCTGCACCTTTCCCTGCTTGGGCAACCAGCTTTTTAAAAATAAACTCCGCCATTGGACTGCGGCAAATATTGCCGTGGCAGACAAACATAATTCTCGTCATTTTTCCCTCTTATACTATAACAGATACAAATTCATTATACCGCAAAACTTTGCGATATTCAAGTGTACATCAAAAAGAATGATTATTTAGCAAATCACCTTGCTTGTGCTCATTTAAAACGGCAAAATACGCACTTGGTTAATAAAAAAATCTCTCGCTAAGCGAGAGATTTTTTATTACTTTACGAGAATTGCAGTCGAAGTAGCCGCATCCCACTTGATGTTTGCATTGTCAACGCCGAGAGCGTTTGCAATTGCTCTTACAGGGAGGTATGTGCGGTTGTTTTCGATGATTGCAGGGGAGTCAAGCGCAACAGTCTGACCGTTTACGGTCATATCGGGCTTGTCAATTGTAACAACGATAGTAACATCCTTGTTGGTAAGGGTTGCAGTTCTGGTTGCCGCATCCCACTTAATGCCGTCATTTGCAACACCAAAAGCGTTTGCAAGGAAGCGTACAGGAAGCATTGTGCGGTTGTTGCGGTTGATGGGAGCTGCATCAAGAGTTTCTGCCTTGCCGTTGATGTATGCGGTCTTTGAGCCGATGGTGAGCTTAACCTCGGTCTTTTCTTCAGTTTCTTCATCACCCTCATAAGTGAGGAGAGTACCGTTATTTTCAATGTCAAACGCCTTCTGAGCAGCCTCGGAAATAATAGCAGTTGCTTCACTATCAATAACAAGCTTATAGTGATACTCGTTGCCGGGCTTTGTCAAAAACTGTGTCTTATCGGTAATGATAAGAGTTGCACCGTCAAGCACATGAATGGTATTCTGGCTATTCTCCTGGAAGAGAATGATATCATCAAATATTACGTCACCTGCGAGTTTGAGAACAGTTCCGCTGCCCATTTTAAATGCACACGCGGGATTGTTTGCAGGTTCGGGATTCTTATAGTCCTTGCCTTCCCAAACAGAAGTAAATGTAAGGGGATTTGCAAGTGAAGGAAGTGTAAATGCATTCTCATTGGAATTACCGGCGATATATGATTTACCGCAAAGTACAACTGTACCGCCGGTAGTAAGAATATCAAGAACACCGCCATTGTAAGATTTCACTGCATTTTCAGGAGATGAACCGTCTTTCTTGTTATCGCCTGCGTAATTAAGGAAACAAACAGACTTTGCGCCATCCGAAGGTTCATCTGCAGATGCATTATCACCCAAAAGGACCTTTGCACCGCTGCCGATTACAATTTCGCCGGCACCGGAAACGCTGGAGAATGTACCGCCGTTAATTGTGGCCTTGCCGCCTGCTTCAACAACGATATTGAAGTAATAAGCCTGCTTTGTCATGGTTACGACATTTTCGTTGATTGTAAGCGAAGCGCCGCTCTTAACAACCAAAGTATTCTGTCCGTTTTCCTGGAAAAGGATAATGTTATCAAACACAACATCGCCCAAAATATTAAGCGTTGTGCCGCTACCAAGCTTAAACGCACATGCAGGATTTGTTGCAGGTTCTGGGTTCTTGTAGTCGATTCCGCCGTAAACAGAAGTAAATACGAGAGGATTCTTGAATGCCGGCATATCAAAGGA
>SVRG01000142.1 GCA_015064965.1 Oscillospiraceae bacterium | reverse complement strand
TGTTTCGTGTATTCTTTTTATATTCTCTTATTTAGAGTGATGGAGAGTAAAGACTCTGTGAAGTCACGGCAACCCCTCTGACAGGAAGGTGCCAAGTTGAGCGAGCAATCGAACAATAAGAGGATTTGATACAATTGGTAATCAAGTCCGCTTATGTTGCGGACTTTTATTTTTTGTTAACCCATACACAAACTGCGCAGTCTATCACTGCCGCATATTTAAGAAAGGAACAAACAAATGAATACACGTTTATTCACTTCAGAATCTGTTACCGAAGGACATCCCGATAAAATCTGTGATGCCATTTCCGACGCAGTCCTTGACGCCATGCTTGCGCAGGACCCGATGAGCCGCGTTGCCTGTGAAACAGCCATCACCACCGGTCTGGTATTGGTAATGGGCGAGATTACTACTAAAGCAACTGTTAATATCCCGGAAATAGTAAGAGATACAATCCGTGAAATCGGCTATAATGATTCTGCAAGCGGATTTGACTCCGATACCTGCGGAATTATTGTATCTTTGGACAAACAGTCTACCGATATTGCCATGGGCGTTGACAAAGCGCTGGAAGCAAAAACCGGTGAGGTCACCGATGAACAGATTGAAAGCATCGGCGCCGGTGACCAGGGGATGATGTTCGGTTATGCAACCAACGAAACCGAAGAATACATGCCGTATCCGATTTCCCTTGCACACAAACTGACCCGCAAACTGACTGAAGTTCGCAAAAACGGCTCTCTAACCTATCTCCGCCCGGACGGAAAATCTCAGGTTACCGTAGAATACGACGAAAACGGAAAACCGCTCCGCTTGGATGCCGTCGTCCTCTCTACCCAGCACAGCGCTGACGTAACTCAGGAACAGTTACACAAGGACATTAAAAAGTATGTATTTGATCCGGTTCTCCCGAAAGAGCTCATCACCAAAGATACCAAATTCTTCATCAACCCGACCGGGCGATTTGTTATCGGCGGCCCGAATGGCGACAGCGGTCTTACCGGTCGCAAGATTATCGTAGACACTTACGGCGGTTATGCACGTCACGGCGGCGGAGCATTTTCCGGCAAAGACTGTACTAAGGTAGACCGTTCTGCTTCTTATGCGGCGCGTTATGTTGCAAAGAACCTTGTTGCTGCTGGTCTTGCAGACAAGTGTGAGATTCAGCTCTCTTATGCCATCGGCGTAGCCCGCCCGACCTCAATCTCCATCGAGACCTATGGCACAGGCAAAAAGTCCGAGGACGAACTGGTGGCTATCGTATCGAAGCACTTCGACCTCCGCCCTGCCGGCATCATCCGCATGCTTGACCTCAGAAGACCGATTTACGGCAAAACTGCATCTTACGGACATTTCGGAAGAACTGACATCGATCTTCCTTGGGAACGTCTTGATAAAGTAAAAGAATTAAAACAATATCTGTAATACCATTCATCGTAATCCAGACCGGTACAGTAATATGCCTTCACAATTTTAGAAGGCCACAACACTGTACCGGTTTTTAATTTTAAAAAATTCCCTTTATATTCTGATATATTGTAATTATTTTGTTATATTCGTACGACTTTTATTGACAGAAGCTTCAAATCTTTATATAATATTTATAATTAGGCGCTTTAGAAGAACGCCTCGTTCTTCTGTTGCTACACCATTATATAAGGAGGGCTTTTTCAATATGAAGACAATGAGAGTTTTTGCCAGCCAGGCTGTGCCGGGTATGGTTGTAGCAGAAGACGTCTATACCTTTAACAACCAAATGATTATCGCAGCGGGAACCACCTTAGATGATAAGATGATTACCCGTATGAAGTTCTATTCAGTCGCAACCATTATTGTCAACAAAGAGGAAGCAGCCAACCCTACTGCAACTCCTACCGTAGATCCGATTGTATCCGAAACAACCAAGGCATCTTCGGAATTTCAGTACTATAAATCAGAGCTCCCTGTTGCAATCAACACATTAAAAACCGAAATCCACCATTTAGTTACCAGCCCTGCTTCCAATGTAGATCAGAACGCATTATTAAAAAGTGTATCACGTCTGCTGAAGAAGTCACGTAACGGCATCCATGTTTTCGATATGTTACACTGTCTGCGTGACCTGAACGACCAGACCTTCGCACATTCAATTAACGTTGCACTCATCTGTTATGTTATCGGTTCCTGGTTGGGCTTCTCACGAAAAGAACTCGAAACGCTTACTTTAGGCGGTGTTCTCCATGATATCGGAAAAGTCACCTTACCTCCGGAGCTCATCTTAAAACCGACCAAGCTGACCGACGATGAATACGAAACGATCAAGACCCATTCCGTACGCGGCTATAACATTCTGCGTGAAAAAGAGGTAGACAATCATGTTAAATTTGCTGCAATGATGCACCATGAACGTTGCGACGGCAGCGGTTACCCCATGGGACTTAAAGCAGACCAGATTGACTCCCACGCCAAAATTGTAGCAATTGCCGATGTATACGAGGCAATGACTTCTGCCCGCGTTTATCGCAATGCAGTATGCCCGTTTGAAGTTCTTCACGTCTTAGAAGATGAAGGTATGACCAAGTATGACACCCAATATCTCATGTGTTTTCTTGAGCATCTCACCTTGTCTTACATCAACAGCAATGTCCGGCTAAGCAATGGCTTGGAAGGGAAGATTGTTATGCTGAATCAACATTCACTTTCTCGCCCGGTAGTAAAATGCGGACGCAAGTACCTCGACCTTTCCACTGAACGTAACATTTTCATTGTGGAAATGTTGTAAGGCTATTTTCTATAACTAAGATTTGTTTAACTACGTTATATGCAAAAATATAAGGGTTCGGTTGCTAAGCAAACGAACCCTTTTTTATTTCACATTTATGTTTTTTAGCTAACACGTAATTTGAATTTCTTTACTGCCTTTTCATTACTTGCATCAGCCTTCGTCATAATTGCGCCAAGACCTTTCAGCTTCTCCTCAAAGCCTTCATATCCGCGCTCGATGTACTCTACCTGCTCTACAAT
>SVRG01000141.1 GCA_015064965.1 Oscillospiraceae bacterium | reverse complement strand
CAACGGGACATAAGCCTGAACTGTACCCGCAAAGCCGCCGCCGTGGACGCGGCTTAAGCCGCTGTCAAGCAAAAATTTACGGGAAATTGTAAGTGCAAGGGGAATTGCCTGACTTTGTGGGGTTGATATTGAATAAAGGTTTTGTAAAAGAGTTTCCGATGAGTGTGCAGACTGCGAAACAACATTCAAGAATTCTTTAAAATCATGTTTTATAAGAGCAGAAGTTGCAGCCTTTACGCGGCGAGTTTCATCAAAATAGTGTGTAGCACGTAAAATTGCACGATGCGAAAGAGTGTTATATAATTTGGGAATTTGAGATAAAAACTCCGCCTCGCACACGTCCTCCAAATACTCCTTTCCAAACGCATGAGAAACTTCCTTCATTTCATCAATAATTGCAGCAAAGTCGTCATTTAAATCGGCATGGCTGCTTTTGGTGTCTGTAATGCACAGTGCATAGCCCAAGGTCTTCAGGTCGAGATCAACCTTCGTAATTTTGGGATTTTCGGGGTCCAGAAAGTCAATGCCGACAAGTCCGCCGTATGAGCATGCGGTCTGGTCCATAAGTCCGCATTTTTTACCGAAAAATACGTTCTCGGCATACATACCTATTTTGGCGATTTCAACAATGGAAAGCTTGTTTTGTGCGGTGGAGTTTACTATGTATCCTACAAGCACCTCAAACGCCGCAGATGAAGAAAGTCCGCTTCCGCTTAAAACGTCTGACGTAACGTACATATCAAATCCGCTTGACGTAATACCGCGTTCTCTAAAGCCTGCCAAAACACCCTTCACTAAAGAAGCGGTTGTCTGCGTCTTATCGGGAATGAGATTATCGCAGGACACCTCAAAGCTATCGTATCCGTCCGACTTTACACGCACTACACCGTCGTTATGAAAGGAAACGACAGCCAACATATCAAGGTTTACTGAGCCTGCAAGCACACAACCGTGCTGATGATCGGTATGATTTCCGCAAACCTCGGTGCGACCGGGCGAGGAAAAGAGGCTTATTTGACTTCTATTAGGATAAAGCTTTGTGAAGTTTAAAACTGCGTTTTTATAGCGCGTTTTCTGCTTCTTTATATCTTCGCCATATAGGGTGTAAAGCTGTGAGTCAAAAAAAGAGGAATCAATTTTATTAAAAAATGTATTTATATCCATGTAATTCACCCGAATGAATAATAACATAACAGGATAATATAATGCAATTTAATTTTACACATTTAACAAAATGCACCGTGTTCACACAGCAAAAACAGTTATTCACGACAAAAAAACATTTAGTACTTGCATTTTATGTAAGTATATGCTACAATGCGATTTGTAAAAAGTAAACAATACTCATCGAAGCAGTCAGAATCATAGCGAAACTGATTGCAGAGGGGACTCTGGAGAATCTCATTAAATTGAGTGCCGAAGGTGCAAGGCTTAATAAGCTGAATCTCTCAGGCAAAAGGACAGAACAGACAAACATAATTTGTCTGAACAACTTTTTTTCCGGAGTTGCTGATTTTCAGCAGCTCTGTTCTTTTTATGGGTAAAAAAAGATGAAATGAGGAAGAAAAAATGGAAGCAGCATTATTGAAAATCGTAGCTACGATAAATAGCTACCTGTCAGACTACATTTTGATATTCTTGCTTATAGGTGTAGGTCTGTACTACTCTATCCGTACACGCTTTGTGCAGGTACGTTGTTTTGGCGAAGGCATGAAAAAGGTTTTCGGCAATATTAAATTGTTTGGCGGTAAAGACAAAAAGGGTGTATCTTCCTTCCAAGCATTGGCTACAGCTATTGCGGCTCAGGTTGGTACAGGTAACATCGTAGGTTCTGCCGGCGCTATCTTGGTGGGTGGACCGGGCGCTATTTTCTGGATGTGGATTATCGCATTCTTCGGTATGGCAACGATCTATGCGGAAGCAACTCTTGCTATCGAAACACGCGAGGTTGACGAAGACGGATCTGTTCGCGGTGGCCCTGTTTACTATATAACAAAAGCATTTAAGGGTGGCTTTGGTAAGTTCTTGGCAGGCTTCTTTGCAGTTGCAATTACTCTCGCTTTGGGCTTCATGGGTGCTATGGTTCAGTCCAACTCCATCGGTTCAAGCTTGAATACCGCATTTGGTATCCCGACATGGATAGTAGGTATTATTTTGGTTGCTATTTGTGCGCTTATCTTCTTGGGTGGCGTTAAGCGCTTGGTATCTGTAACGGAAAAGATTGTTCCGGTTATGGCGGTTATATTCATTTTGGGCGGTCTTGTAATACTTTGTGCCCGCATTCAGTATATCCCGCAGACGTTTGGTATGATCTTTAAATATGCATTTACACCGCAGGCAATCATCGGCGGTAGTTTGGGTGCAGCGTTGAAGGCAGCTATCAGCCAGGGCGCAAAGCGCGGTCTTTTCTCCAATGAAGCAGGTATGGGTTCCACACCGCATGCTCATGCTTTGGCAGACGTTAAGACACCGCACGATCAGGGTGTTGTTGCTATGATCGGCGTATTTATTGATACGTTTATCGTTCTTACACTCAATGCACTTGTAATAATTTCCACACTTTATACTCCGGGTGGAATTTTGGAAGCTGGTATTGCTCCGGATGGCGTTTCAAAAGCAAATCTTGCACAGGTAGCGTTCTCTACTATTTTCGGAAACGGAATCGGTGGTGCATTTGTTGCGATCTGCTTGTTCTTCTTTGCTTTCTCCACAATATTGAGTTGGAACTTGTTTGGCAAAATTAACGTTGAATGGCTTTTCGGCAAGAAGGCTCTTCCGTTCTATATGATCATTGCATTGGTGTTCATTTTCCTCGGTACTATCGCATCTAATGATCTTGTTTGGGAACTTACGGATATGTTCAATAATTTGATGGTTATCCCGAACGCACTCGCACTCTTTGCTATGGGTGGCGTAGTTGTTGCTGCTATGAAAAAAGCAGGAAAGAGAAAATAATTAAAATTAAAATCCCTACGGTAATCCGTAGGGATTTTTTATTTGCTTTTCGGTGATATTTCGTTAT
>SVRG01000140.1 GCA_015064965.1 Oscillospiraceae bacterium | reverse complement strand
AAACTTCTTCGTTGTTGTAAAACGGATAATCAGAGAATACCATACCGCAAGGATTTTGAGCGATTGTGGTTTCTCTTGCAAAAAGCTGGCTTTTCATAATGATGTTCATATAAGCCATTCTTGGATTTTTTTCAAGCGCACGGTGAATTGTGGCAACTTCTTTGCCGCCGTCAACATAATTGAGAGATATTGAAGACAGAGAAGGGGAACAAAGACCTGAAATTATCGAATTTGAAAAACTCATAATCAGCAGTTTGCTTCTCCAGTTTTTATCTATCTCGTCTAAAAACAGCATGAGATAATATGCTACAAAATCTGTAATACAGATAATGGCGTCGATCTTCTCATTGCATTTCATCAGCTTTTCGAGAGAGGGGTATACTTTGCTGCCTGCTGCTTCAAATACCAAAGCTTCTTCGTCGGCAAATTTTTTGTATGTTTTTATGCGCATACTGTCGTGATACGATTTGGGGTTGGGGAAAAAAAGAGCGATTCTTTGGCAGCCTTTTGAGCGAAGATGCGAGAACGCAAGTTCCATATCGCCGTAAAAATCGCTCATTATGTAGCTGAAATTGGTTTCAGCCACATCAACATCCTGATGCGAAAAGATTATTTTGTTTATATTGAATCTGTTGTATCGGTTAAACAGGTATTGCCTTTCGGGTTCGCTTGCCGGAAAAAATACTATTGATGATGCCTCGTCGGGATATAACGCGAGATATTTTTCAAGTTCATCTGGCGAAGAAACGTTAAAATATTTAATACGCCTTTTCGTAAACTCGTTTGTCATAGAGCGGTGTTTTTCATTAGTCCATGAGGTAGTTCTTTTTTGCGGGTCATAGCATAAAAAAATCGGCATTTTCTCCCTCCTTCCTTTTAAAAGATGATATCACAAATCAAAAGCAAATGCAATGGGTGAAAACAATGTTGATTTTTTACAGAAAATATTCCTCTTGATACTTTTATCTTGGCGATTTATACTAATTATGTAAAATATTTTTTTTACGGAGGTAAAAAATGAACAAGAAATTTTTACTATTTGTAATGGCAGTACTTTGCGCAGTTCTTTGTCTGTCCGCATATGCGGCAGATGAGGTTGTGTACCTTGACGGTACCGGTGCAACCCAAGGCGCATATGCTGACCTTAAGAGCGCTGTAAGCGCACTTCCAAACGGAGGTACCGTAATAGTATCGGGTGATACTGCTATAGGTACTTCGAGTTCGGGTGTAACGCTTGCCAAAGTTAACGGCAAGGTTACTATAACAAGTGAAAACGGAGCAGTGCTCACACTTGCACGTTCGCTTACACTTGCAAGTGAGATTGAGTTTAATAACATTACAATCAATTCTGCTCACACCTCAAACGGTCGTATTATTGCGGCGGGCAACAAAATCACCATCGGTGAAAACGTTGTTACCGTTCCCGCGTCAAATGACCGCTATCCCTCAATTATCGGCGGTAAGTCCTCCGGTACTTGTACGGGTAGCCACGTTGTAATTAAGAGCGGTACATGGTTTCTTGTATACGGCGCAAGCTTCGGCGGTACTTTCAACGGTGACTCTGTAGTAGATTTTACCGGCGGAACTATTAAGGGAACACTTATCGGCGGAAACCGTGCAGGTAACTTCACAGGCACTGCAACTCTTAATATCGGCGGAGATGCCGTGGTTGAGTACGGTCAGGACGACGAAAACAAGGCATACGTAGGTGTTGTTGCAACCTCTATGGGACTTGCATCTTCTACTACTGCATACACATTCAAGGGAACTGCTACAGTTAACATTTCAGACGATGCACAGATCGCTGCAAACGTTCTCGGCGGCTCTCGCTATTCGCATATTACAACCGAGGGTGACATCACTATCACTGTTGGCGGAAATGCAAAGCTTACACGAAATATTTTTGGCGGCGGTTACTATGGCGGTATTACAACCGGCGAAAACGGTATCCGTGTAATTCTCAAAGACGATGCAACCGTTGGCACAAACAGATATGTATGCGCAGGTTCATACGAGGATGCGGCATCTGCAATTATCGGCAATGGCTATGTCGAGTTCAACGATAATGCAAAGCTTACCGGTGCGCTTTATGGCGGCGGTTTCGGCAAAGGCGCTTTCAACGGTGATGTTGAAGTCGTAATTAACGGCGGCACAGTTACCTCCACCGTTTCCGCACAGTCGAGAGGCGGTAGCGTCAGCGGCACGCAGATCGTAACACTCAAGGGTGGTAGCGTAGGACCTGTAAAGGGTGACGCAACCATTGACCTTGCAGCGGATGCAAGTGTAACAATGTCTTCTTGCGATGGTACTATTACCACCAAGACAGTAGACGGCTACGAGGTTAAGGTAGACGGTACAACCTACACTTCCGAAAAGGTTATCGTGGCTGCGCCCACTACCGTTTACGTTGACGGTACGGGCAAGACAGAGGGCGCATACACGTCTTTTGCAGATGCGTTTAATGCGCTTTCTTCGGAGGGCGGTACCGTTATCCTCACAGGCGACACTCAACTTGGTACTACAACAAGCGGTGTTATTTTGGGTAACTACAAAGAGTTTAACGGCAAGATTACCATTACAAGTGAAAACGGTGCAAGACTTATCTTTGCACGTTCACTTAATATCAATACCGATGTAGAATTTGAAAACATTCACATTCACTGCATCATCCCCTCAAATCTTACTGCAAACAACAGCATTCTTGTCCGCGGTAACGAGTTTACCGTTGGCGAGGGTGTTACAATGACCAAGGATGATAATGCAATTTATCCTACCATCATCGGCGGTTATACTACCAATACTACCTACGATTCTCACATCGTAGTAAAAGGCGGCGCATGGCAGAACATCTACGGCGGTGGCTTTAGCGGAACGTTTTCAGGCGATTCTTACGTTGAAGTTTCAAACGCAACCATTGTAGGCACTCTTTCTGTGGGTAACCGTACAGGTACTTTCGCCGGCAATGGCACACTTGTGCTTGACCTCAGAGGAAACAAGACGGTTAGTGCGGCTTCCTTTGATGCAAATCCCACA
>SVRG01000042.1 GCA_015064965.1 Oscillospiraceae bacterium | reverse complement strand
GTATCGGCTTTATCCCTTTGGAAGAACTTGCGAAAAAGGAAACGGCGTGACCGAAGTCACGCCGTCCCTTGAAAACAGTCGTTTTCAAGCATTTTTCAAAATAACTGTTTTACGAAGCCCCCCGTATTGTGCGGTTTTTTTGTTTATGGATGAACTGTAAATTCGTTTCCGTTTTGCAAAACCTGAACTTCTTTTCCGTTGTACTGTGCGCGTACAGGCGGGGTGCCCCAAACTGTACGTACAGTGTAAACCTTCATTGACACTCCGTCAATTTCTTTGGTTTCTGAAATGAAAAAGTCTGATACAAGTTTCCCGTCAATTGCTACAAGAGCGGTTTCCGGTGCGGTAATGGTGTAAGTGTTAAACTGACCGTTATAGGGAAACATAAAATAGTTGTCAACACGCTGCACAGGAATTGAAGTGGTCAAAAATGACATATAATCGTATTTCTGAGCCATAACTTTGGGTTCCATTAGCATGTCTTTAAGCACAATACCGTAATATCCGTCGGTGCCGAAGATGTCGAACATTTCGTACACACCGGTGATTTGCGATTGAAGTTTGCGCTCGTTGATGAAAACATATGAGCTTGAGGAAAATACAACGCAGTAGCTTTTAAAGTTAAGCACGCTATCATTGATAAGCTCGTTTTTCTGCACACGGTAGCCTTCAAATCCCCAAAATCCGGTGGATTCGCCGCGCTCAAGAGTTACTTTAAACATGTTGTCGCCGTTGTGGCGGATAACATAAACCGGGTTTTCCTCGGTGTATTCATTTGCAAGTTTTACGTAGGTTAAGGGGCTTGTATATAGGTCCGATATTCTGCCTGCGGTACTGTAAGTTGGCTCATGGCGGTTGTCGTGGTTGGGTATAGCTGTTGATATGGCATCAAAAAAGATTTCGTGTTTCGCCTGCGAGATGTAACTGTTTATAGCGGTTTGTGGTAACGATGCTTCATACTGCGCTACGATTGAGAGGGTAAGGTAGCATGCGCCGAAAATAAGAACAAGCCAGATAATGCAATATATCATGAGCTTTTGCCAAAAAGGCGTTTTTGGCGGCTCATAAACTATAAGTTCATCGTCGGTTTCCGCGACGACAAGCTCCGGTTTTATATAATTCTCTTTCATGATCGATCCTCGAAAATGCTGATAGTAACTGTTTGTGTGTTTATTGCTTCGCCTTTGTCAAATGAATTTAATATTTCGTCAGCCTTTTCTTTATCCATGTACAAAGACGGTATAAAGCTGGTAGCGCTTGACTCATTGAATTTTTCAAGAAGTCTTCTGCTTGCATCTTTTGACGGACCGAGCAGAATTATACCAACTATGCTGTACATAAGCAACGTAGCACAAAGCAGAGTTGTTAGCACGATAATAAGTATTTTTACAGATAGTTTCAATTTCTTTGTTCCTTTTTATTAATATATACTAAATTATTGTAACACAAAGAGATTTTTTTTACAATATTAAAATTTAAAAAAATAAATTTCAGAAAAACTAATTGTATCAATTGTTGAAAACGCGAAAAAAAATGAGTATATTTTCGTCGAAAATGCAACTTGTATTGAATTACATAATTTGTTAAAATAGGTTGAACCATTATATAGAGAAGAAAGCTTCTCAAAAAAAATCAAATGGTATTTTGGAGGAAAAGAAAATGAAAAAGTTACTCGCACTTGTTCTTGTTGCAGTAATGATGCTCGCTTTTGTTGCTTGCGGCGAAACCGACAAGGCAGACGGCATCAACTCCATCGAAGACGTTAAGTTCGGTCTTATCTGTCTCCACGATGAAAACTCTACTTATGACAAGAACTTCATCGAAGCTTTCAAGGAAGCAGTTGCAAACCTCGGTCTCAAGGATGACCAGTGGGTTATCAAGACCAACATTCCCGAAGGCAACGAATGCTACGAAGCAGCTGTAGACCTTGCTGCTGACGGCTGCAACATTATCTTTGCAAACTCTTTCGGTCACGAGTCCTACTTGCTCCAGGCTGCAAAGGAATATCCTGCTGTTCAGTTCTGCCATGCAACTGGTACTATGGCTCACACCGAAAAGCTTGACAACTTTGCAAACGCATTCGCATCCATTTACGAGGGCCGTTTCCTTGCAGGTGTTGCTGCAGGTATGAAGCTCAACGAAATGATCGAAGCTGGCAAGATCACTGCTGAACAGGCTCTTATGGGCTATGTTGGTGCATTCCCCTATGCAGAAGTTATCTCCGGTTACACCTCTTTCTATCTCGGCGCTAAGTCTGTTTGCCCCTCTGTAACCATGAAGGTTCAGTTCACCGGCTCTTGGTATGATGAAGCAGCAGAGAAGGAAGCAGCAACCAAGCTCCTCAACGAGGGCTGCGTACTTATCAGCCAGCATGCTGACTCCATGGGTGCTCCTACCGCTTGTGAAGAAGCAGGCGTTCCTAACGTTTCTTACAACGGCTCTACTGTAGCAGCTTGCCCCAACACCTTTATCGTATCTTCCAGAATCAACTGGGCTCCTTACTATGAGTATGTTGTAAACACTCTCGTTAAGGGTGAAAAGGTTGCTACCGACTGGACCGGTACTATCGAGACCGAGTCCGTACTTCTCACCGATGTTAACACTCAGGCTGCAGCAGCAGGCACTGTTGAAAAGATCGAAGAAGTTAAGGCTGCTCTTATCGCAGGCAACGTTAATGTATTTGACGCTTCCACCTTTACTGTAGGCGGCGTTGCTCTTGATTCCTACCTCGCAGACGTTGACACCGACGCTGCATACGAAAAGGACACCGAAGTTATCGACGGCGGCGTATTCTATGAATCCAAGTTCCGCAGCGCTCCTTACTTCGATGTAAGAATCGACGGCATTACTCTTCTTAACGACGCATATTAATTCTTTTTTACAAGTATATAAGGCGAGGCATTTTGCCTCGCCTACACTTGTTATTACGGAGGTATAGTTTTGAGCGTAGCTATTGAACTTAAAGGTATAACGAAGACCTTTGGCAATGTTGTCGCCAATGACAACGTGGACCTTACTGTTAATCGCGGTGAGATTTTGTCCATTCTTGGCGAAAACGGAAGCGGCAAGACCACACTTATGAATATGATTGCAGGTATTTACTATCCGGACCACGGTCAGATTTTTATTGGCGGTGAAGAGGTAGTAATCGGCTCGCCCAAGGATGCCTTCAAGTACGGTATCGGTATGATTCATCAGCATTTTAAACTTGTTGATGTTTTCACTGCTACCGAAAACATCATTCTCGGACTTGAGAATGACGGAAAATACGATGTTAAAAAAGCTTCTGCACGCGTGAAAGAAATCAGCGAGCAGTACGGCTTTGATATTGACCCAAATAAAAAGATTTATGAGATGTCAGTTTCGGAAAAGCAGACTGTTGAAATTATCAAGGTGCTTTACCGCGGCGCTGATATTCTTATTCTGGACGAGCCTACCGCGGTGCTTACACCTCAGGAAACGCAAAAGCTTTTCAAGGTGCTTCGCAACATGCGCAAAGACGGTAAGGCTATAGTAATTATTACACACAAACTTCACGAGGTGCTTTCGCTTTCGGATAGAGTATCCGTGCTTTGCAAGGGCAAGTATGCAGGCACCGTAAATACGGCTGAAACCGATGAAATGGCGCTTACCGAAATGATGGTTGGTAAAAAGGTTGAACTCAACATCGACCGTACCGAGCCTAAAAATGTACAAAAGCGACTTGAAGTAAAAGATGTAACCTGTCTTAACCGAGAGGGCGTCAAAGTACTTGACGATGTTTCTTTCGTTGCAAATTCGGGTGAGATCTTGGGCATTGCAGGTATTGCAGGCAGCGGTCAGCGCGAACTTCTTGAGTCCATTGCCGGACTTCAGAAGATAAACGAAGGCGATATTTATTATTACAATCCCAAGACCGGAAGCGTTGATGACCTCAGAGATAAAACTCCTATTCAGATACGCGATCTCGGCGTTCGTCTTTCCTTTGTTCCAGAGGACAGACTTGGCATGGGACTTGTCGGAAATATGGACATTGTGGATAACATGATGCTCCGTAGTTATTCCAAAGGTAAATCGGTATTTCTTGAGCGCAAGGCGCCCAAAGAACTTGCCGAGGATATTATCAATCGCTTGGAAGTAGTAACTCCGGGCGCCAGCACGCCTGTTCGCCGTCTTTCCGGCGGTAATGTGCAAAAGGTGCTTGTCGGCAGAGAGATCGCAGCAGCACCAACCGTTCTTATGGCAGCATATCCTGTAAGAGGACTTGATATCAACTCTTCTTACCTTATATATAATCTTTTAAATCAGCAAAAAGAGCAGGGAGTAGCCGTTGTTTTTGTCGGCGAGGACCTTGACGTTTTGCTTGAACTTTGCGACAGAATTCTGGTTATTGGCGGCGGTCGCGTTACCGGTATTGTCGATGCAAGAACTGCAACTAAAGAAGAAATCGGTCTGCTTATGACCAAGAGTGCGAGTGAAGGAGGAGAAAACTAATGGCAAGGCAAGAAAAAAAGCATGAACCTCTTTTTCACATCGTAAAACGCGGTTCCATTGTCTGGTGGAAGTCATGGGTTATCCGCGCGCTTGCGGTTGTTGCGGCACTTGCATTCAGCGGAGTTGTTTCGGTGCTTATCACCGGTGAAAATCCGTTTGATATTTATATCACCATGTTTAAAGGTGCATTCGGTTCGTCACACCGAATCTGGAATTTGCTCCAGGGCATTGCAATGCTCCTTTGCGTTTCGCTTGCGGTAACTCCTGCGTTCAAAATGCGTTTCTGGAATATCGGCGCAGAGGGACAGGCGCTTATCGGCGGCTTTGTAGCTGCAGCTTGCATGCTTAAGCTTACAGGCGTTATTCCAAATTGGCTTATGATTCCGGTAATGCTTATCGGCAGTATGCTTGCCGGTGCCATTTGGGGCCTTCTTCCTGCTTTCTTCAAGGCAAACTGGGGCACAAATGAAACTCTGTTTACTCTTATGATGAACTATATTGCCATGCAGATAGTTTCTTATTTCGCAAACATATGGGCAGTACCGAAGGGCTCCGGGCAGATCGGTATGATCAACGGCGATACAAATATCGGTTGGTTGCCGCGTATTTTAGGTCAGAGATATCTTTTAAACATCATTATCGTGCTTGCACTCACTGCGTTTATCTATATTTATCTCAAGTATTCAAAGCACGGTTATGAGATTTCAGTTGTCGGCGAAAGCGAGAACACTGCGCGCTATATCGGCATCAACGTTAAAAAGGTTATTATCCGCACCATGATAATTTCAGGTGCACTTTGCGGCATTGCAGGCTTTTTGCTCGTTGCCGGCTCCGACCACTCCATCACCCCCGATACTATCGGCGGCAGAGGCTTTACTGCGATCATGGTTTCGTGGCTTGCAAAGTTCAATCCTATCTTTATGATTCTTACTTCGTTCATCCTTGTATTTATGCAAAGAGGTGCAGGCCAGGTTGCCACCGACCTTGGACTCAACCAGGCATTTTCGGACATCATTGCCGGTATAATCATTTTCTTTATCATCGGCAGCGAGTTCTTTATCAATTATCAGATCAAGTTTCGTGAAAAGGAGGTAAAAACTAAATGATGGCGTTTTTATCTTCTATTCTCTCGTTTTTGCCGCGTGCAATAATGCAGGGAATTCCGCTGCTTTATGGCTCGACAGGTGAAATAATAACCGAAAAATCCGGACATCTCAATCTTGGTATCCCCGGTATTATGTATGTTGGCGGTATCTCCGGTGCGGCGGGCGCTTTCCTCTATGAACATTCTACAGAGGCTATGAATCCTGTACTTGCAATTTTGATTCCGTTTGTAAGCGCGCTTCTCGGTTCGCTTGTCATGGGACTTATCTATTGCTTCCTCACCGTTACACTTCGTGCAAACCAGAATGTAACAGGTCTTGCACTCACTACATTCGGTATAGGTATAGGTAACTTTTTCGGCGGAACTCTTGCAAAACTTTCCGGCACGGGCGAAACATCGCTTTCTTTCCCCGCAACAAAGATTTTGTTTAAGACAAATCTCCCATTTGCCGAAAAGTTTGGCTGGTTTGGCAGCATCTTTCTTTCGCACGGTTTTCTTGTTTATCTCGCTGTAGCGATTGCGCTTGTTGCAGCATTTGTTTTAAATCGCACAAGAGTTGGACTTCATCTTCGCGCAGTCGGCGAAAACCCTGCAACGGCAGACGCAGCAGGTATCAACGTAAATAAGTATAAGTATGTTGCAACCTGCATAGGCAGTATGATTGCAGGACTTGGCGGACTTTACTATGTAGTTGACTACATGGGCATCTGGGCAAATGACGGCTTTGGCGACCGTGGATGGCTTGCCATTGCGCTTGTAATTTTTGCAGTTTGGCGTCCCAACGCCGGTATTCTCGGCGCGTTCCTCTTTGGCGGACTTTACATCCTTTGGTCGGTTGTAAATGTAAGCTTTGCAGCGCAGGAACTTCTCAAGATGCTTCCTTATGTCGTTACAATCGTTGTACTTGTTATTACAAGTATCCGCGAAAAGCGCGAGAGTCAGCCACCTCAAAGCCTTGGACTTTCTTATTTCCGAGAAGACAGATAAAAAAACAGCTCCTCTAGGAGCTGTTTTTTGCCTTAAAGTAAACCAAAAAGAAAAAACTGTTGTCTTGTGGAAAGTAATGGTTTATAATCAATATGTAAAATTACGTTTTTTCGGAGGAATTAAAATGGTTAGCATTAAAAAGACCGACTACGGTCATGCCGTTGTAGTCAATGGCAGAGAATATGCCAAAATTTTAGGCGTAGACGGTGCAACTGACACCTTTGAACCTATTGAAGACGGTGCATTCAAGTGGATGCGACATACCGATGTTCCCACTGATCATATGCGGATGGAGATGCTTCTTATCGGCGAGCCGACATTTACAATGGTTCCTGCGATAAGCTATAACGGAAATGGCTGGGGTTCTCTTGCAGAATATATCGGCGACCGCGACACCGACGGTACTCCCTGGTCATGGGCATCGCACAGAGGTACTATTCCCTCATGTACATACAGTGAAAACGATGAGATTTCCGTTGCGCTTATGGCAAAGGAAAACGACAATAACGCATGTTCGCTTTATAAGGTTGACGAGGGAGAACTTCATGTAGTTATCTTCCCTGAAGAGGAAAAACCGAGAACGCTTCAGCGTCATTTCTGGGGAGATCCTTTCCAGGGCACAATGGAGCCAAAGTGTGATTTTGAAGCAATCATTCTTGCTGTTCCGAATACAACCGGCAAAAAGCACCGTTATGCCAGCCTTCTTGACTTTGCATGGCGTTACTACGGTCACGCAATCGCGGCACCCATGACCGCTAAAGAGCTTTACCGTCTTTCTATCGCATACTGCCGCTACCTCTATCAGGAAGAGGAGAACGGATTTAACGGCTTTACCGTTGGTGCACAGTGGTATCCGGGCACGCACTCATATAAAAAGTGCGAGCATCGCTATGAGCTCGGCTGGGTAGGACAGAGTGCTTCCATGGCAAATGCCTATATCTGGGATTACCTCAATACGGGCGATAAGGAAAAGCTTGACATAGCTATACGCGCGCACGATAACTGGATCAAGTTCGGTCACCGCGATGCAGGTCATATCAGTGTAAAGATTGACTATGACCCATGGCGATATGTTGACTTTGAAAAACTCACTGATGAAGATTTCAACCGCTACAAGCTCGGCGAGTGTATGTTTGAAACATACAAGAACTTCAAGGGCAAGAAGTTCCGCCGTGATGAAAACGGAATGATACTTTTCCAGAATGACGCGTGCAACCTTGGCACCGGTGCCGATGGTTTCTTTGAGGCATATGATTTGCTTAAAAAGGCCGGCATTGATAAGCCTGAATATCTCAAGACCGCGCTCAGTATTTGTGACTTTGCGCTTGAACGTCAGGACGAGGAAGGATCGTTTGCAAAGTCGTGGAATGATGACGGAACGCTCCGCACCAAAAAGGGTACAATCGGCTGCTTCTTGGTTTTGCCAATCCTTACCGCATACAAGAAAACAGGCGATAAGAAGTATCTCGACGGCGCGGTAAGAGCATTTGACTTCTACTATCAGGGACTTGAACGCGACGGCTTTACCACCGCGGGCGCACTCGATACATATTCTATCGACAAGGAATCCTCTTCGCCGCTTCTTCGCGATGCGCTTGCACTCTATGAGATTACAGGCGACAAGAAGTATGTTGAAAGAGCAGAGAAGATCGCATGGTATTTGTGCACATGGATGATGTACTATACCGTTGAGTACCCCGATGATTGTCTTATCAAGAAGATGGGCTACGATACATTTGGCTCAACAAGCGTTTCCACACCCCACCAGGCGATGGACCAGTACGCGCTTCGCGATGTGCTTTCTTTCCTCAAGCTCTATGAGATCACCGGCTTTAAGCAGTGGAGAGAGCGTGCAGTTGCATTCTGGTGCAATGCGTGCCAGTGCATTTCCGACGGCACAATGTATCTTAACGGACGTATCCGTCCTGCCGGATCGCAGGATGAGGCGGTATTCCATACTCGTTGGGGACGTTACGGCGTGCCTGCGTTCAGCCCATCACAGTGGCTGCCTGCATGGCCGTGTGCATTCCGTCTTGAAAACCTCCGCTTCCACGATGATTGGTCGTTCTTCGACGAAGGCCTCACCGAAATTGAAGGTAAAATCAAGAGATAAAATAAAAAATCCGCTCTTTAGAGCGGATTTTTACAAAGGAGAAAATAAATGGCTTTTGAAAACATGGATGCAAAGAAAATCTTTTTAAGCGAAGAATTTCAACGTAGCTTTCGAGTTCACTCGGTCGCCTTTCGTCCTCTTTTGGAATCGGTTTTTGTCGGAGATTATGCGGCGTTAATATCGCTGACGGCTGCTCTTAACAAGATTAGTAGGAAAGATTGTACCGGCGGTATGGAACAATTGGATTCGCTTGAGCCATTTTGCTCGAATGATATTGATAAAGCTGCACTCTGCTTTTTTCGCGGTATAGCTTGCGATATGCAATCCGAGACCGAAAACGCCGACTTATGGTATAAGGAATCTGTTGAGTTTTATGACGGATATTATTGGCCTTTTATGCGTTTGGCAAAAAGCGCTCATAAGGCAGGAAGATTTACGGAAGCGGAGGAACACTATCTTGCGGCAATACGCTGCTTTGATTCGGTTAGCTCCAATATGCAATTTGCCGTCATGCTTTCGTCTCTTTATTGCAATTACGCATCTTGCTTAATGTCTATGGGACGCCTCAATGAAGCGGAAACTGCTTTGCATTGCTCCGAAAAGATACTCCCCAATGCGACAAATCGTGAAGAACTTTGGAATGCATTGCGAATATTGAAAGAAAAATAAAAATACTTTTGAGTTTTTCTATGTTTTGTCAAGTGGGTTAAATTAATGTTCATCTTTCTAATTGTCATCCTGAACGCAGCGAAGGATCTGCACGCCGCAGGCGTGTCTCCTTTAAGAAAAACCTTGATTGCATCAAGGTTTTCAGATTCTTCGCATTCGCTCAGAATGACACGAGGGCGAGGTTCGCATACTTCGCTAAACTTTAATTTATACTATAAAATCAAATGCAAAAAGTCCACGGCAATGCCGTGGGTCACGTTATTCTGAGGAGCATAGCGACGAATAATCTGCAAGCCAGAAGGCTTGTCTTAAGACTCGCAGCGCTCGCAGATCCTTCACGCTGCTCAGGATGACAATATGCAAAAAGGTCACCGCAAGGTGACCTTTTGAGTTTATAATATAAGATTTTTATGCGAATTAATACGCAACGCCCTGTGCGATCATTGCTTCTGCAACCTTAAGGAAGCCTGCGATGTTTGCACCTGCAATGAGGTCGCCCTTCATGCCATACTTTTCAGCAGCATCGTAGGAGTTCTTGTAGATGTTAGCCATGATCTGCTTGAGTTTTGCATCAACTTCTTCAGCAGTCCAGGAGTAACGCATGGAGTTCTGGCTCATTTCAAGACCGGAAACTGCAACGCCGCCGGCATTAACTGCCTTGGAGGGGGCGATTACAACGCCGTTTGCCTTGAGGTATTCAACAGCCTCTGCAGTGGTGGGCATGTTTGCAACTTCAACATAGTACTTAACGCCGTTTGCTACGAGATTCTTTGCATCTTCGATTCCAACTTCGTTCTGGGTAGCGCAAGGCATAGCAATGTCAACCTTTTCGCCCCAAGGACGCTTGCCTGCAAAGAAGGGAACACCAAATTTGTCGGCGTAGTCCTGAACCTTGTCGCGGCCGGAAGCGCGCATTTCAAGGAGGAAGTTGATCTTTTCTTCGGTGCAGATACCGTCTTTATCGTAAATATAACCGTCGGGACCGGAAACGGTAACAACCTTACCGCCAAGCTCGTGAACCTTCTTAACAGTACCCCAAGCAACGTTACCAAAGCCGGATACTGCAAAGGTCTTGCCCTTTACGCTTTCGCCGAAGCTTTCAAGCATATTAACGGTGTAGTAAACCGCGCCAAAGCCGGTAGCCTCGGGACGGATGAGAGAACCGCCGTAGGGGATACCCTTGCCGGTGAGAACGCCCACAAACTCGTTGCGGAGTCTCTTGTACTGACCGAAGAGGTAGCCAACCTCTCTTGCGCCAACGCCGATGTCACCTGCAGGAACGTCGGTATCAGCACCGATGTGCTTTGCAAGCTCGGTCATAAAGCTCTGGCAGAAACGCATGATTTCTCCGTCGCTTCTGCCTCTGGGGTCGAAGTCGGAGCCGCCCTTACCGCCGCCCATAGGGAGGCTTGTAAGGCTGTTCTTAAAGGTCTGCTCAAAGCCGAGGAACTTCATAATAGAAGCATTAACGGAGGGGTGGAAACGAAGACCGCCCTTGTAAGGACCGATTGCAGAGTTGAACTGTACTCTGAAACCGCGGTTAACCTGAACATTGCCATTGTCATCAACCCAAGAAACGCGGAAAGTGATCATTCTTTCGGGCTCTACAATGCGCTCCATAATGCCGTGCTTCTCGAAACGCGGGTCAGCGTCGATAACAGGTTCAAGCGATTCGAAAACTTCAGCAACCGCCTGAAGGAATTCAGGCTCGCCGGCATCTCGCTTTTCAACGTCGGCGAAAACTTTTTTCAAATATTCATTCTTAAGCATAGATTTATCTCCCTATGTGCAATTTTTCAAAAATGATAATTTCATTATATCAGCACTTTTTATTGATTTCAACCCTTTTTTTGCATTTTTTGCAAGTTTTTGATTCGAAATAATTCATAAAAACAACTTGATATAGTCCTGTGTTCGTGCTATTATATAAATATATGAAGAAAGAGGATGTTTTCATGCATATCGAAGCTTATCAAAAACTCACTTTGCTTGATTTTCCGGGCAGAACTGCTGCAACAATATTCACACACGGTTGCAATTTCCGCTGCCCATTCTGTCACAATGCAGGACTTGTTGTGCGCCCGAGCGAGTCCACTATAGATGAAAAAGAACTGTTTGATTATCTCGAAAAGCGTAAAAAGCTGCTTGACGGTGTTTGTATAACCGGAGGAGAGCCGTTACTCCAAAAGGATATCGCTGATTTTATCCGCAAAATCAAGTCAATCGGTTATCTTGTGAAGCTTGACACAAACGGCTCAATGCCCGAAAAGCTTGAAGAGCTTATAAAAGAGGGAATTATCGACTATGTTGCTATGGATATCAAGAATTCTCTCGATAAATATGCAATAACTGCGGGAGCTACACAAGATATTGTGGTTAAAGTTCAAAAATCTGTCGAAACACTACTAAATGCCGATATTGATTATGAGTTCCGTACAACTGTTACCGGAAATCTTCATACTGTGGAGGATATGCGTAGTATTGGAGAGTGGATAAAAGGCGCAAAAGCCTACTATTTACAACCCTTCAAGGACTCCGGCGACATTGTTGCCGGTGCTGAAAAAGCCCTTGAATTTGAGTGTTCTGCGTCCCATGCAGAGGCGCTTCTGGAGGCTGTAAAGCCGTTTTTACCAAATACTGTAATTCGCGGATAACCACAACATATAGTGTTTGAATAAAAATTCAATTCCAAAATATTGTGTTTTTCTATTGACAAGTCGTTCTTAATATGGTAGAGTATCTATGCTGCGAAAAATAAAAATTTAGATATAATACCATATGGAGGACGGCTTTTATGTATCATGTAAGAAAACGTGACAACAAAATTGTGGATTTTGACATATCCAAGATTACAAAAGCTATAGAAATGGCTTTTGAAGCATGTGAAGTTAATTATCATCCTAATATTATTGACTTCCTTGCACTTAAAGTTACTGCAAACTTTGAGGCTAAGATTAAAGATGACCTTATTGCGGTTGAGGACATTCAGGACAGTGTAGAAGAAGTGCTCGTTCAGGGCGGCTATGCGGATGTTGCAAAGGCATACATTCTTTACCGCCGCCAGCGCGAAAAACTCCGTAACCTCAAGTCCACCATTCTCGACTACAAAGAAATTGTTGACTCCTATGTTAAGGTTACTGACTGGAGAGTTAAAGAAAACTCCACCGTTACCTATTCTGTAGGTGGTCTTATCCTTTCAAACTCCGGTGCCATCACCGCTAACTACTGGCTCTCCGAGGTTTATGACAATGAGATTGCACAGGCTCACAGAAGTGCTGACATCCACATTCATGACCTCTCCATGCTTACCGGTTATTGCGCAGGTTGGTCGCTCAAACAGCTTATTCAGGAAGGTCTTGGCGGTATTCCCGGCAAGATGACAAGCGCTCCTGCGAAGCATCTTTCCGTTCTCTGCAACCAGATGGTTAACTTCCTCGGTATCATGCAGAATGAGTGGGCAGGTGCTCAGGCATTCTCATCTTTTGACACCTATCTTGCACCTTTTGTTAAGGCTGATAACCTTACCTACGAGCAGACTAAGAAGGCACTTGAAGCCTTCATTTACGGCGTAAACACCCCCTCACGTTGGGGTACTCAGGCGCCTTTCTCCAACATCACTCTTGACTGGACTGTTCCGAAGGATATGGAAAGCATGCCTGCAATTGTTGGCGGCAAGAACATGGACTTCACCTACGGTGACTGTAAGAAAGAGATGGACATGATCAACAAGGCGTTCCTTGAGATCATGATTGAGGGTGACGCGCACGGTCGCGGATTCCAGTACCCTATTCCCACCTACTCGATTACAAGCGAGTTTGACTGGTCCGAAAATGAGAACAACCGTCTTCTCTTTGAGATGACAAGCAAGTACGGCACTCCCTATTTCTCCAACTACATCAATAGCGACATGGAGCCCTCCGATGTTCGTTCCATGTGCTGCAGACTTCGTCTTGACCTCAGAGAACTCCGCAAAAAGTCTGGCGGTTTCTTCGGCAGCGGTGAATCCACCGGTTCCGTAGGTGTTGTTACCATCAATATGCCCCGTCTTGCATACCTCTCCGAAAACGAGGAGGACTTCTACAAGCGTCTTGACCATATGCTTGATATCTCTGCGCGTTCGCTTTCCATCAAGCGCAAGATTATTACAAAGCTCATGGATGAGGGACTTTATCCCTACACCAAGCGTTACCTTGGCACCTTTGAAAATCACTTCTCAACCATCGGTCTTGTTGGTATGAACGAGGCTTGTATGAACGCTCGTTGGATTCGCGAGGATCTCACCAAGACCGGTGCTCAGGAATTCACAAAGGCAGTGCTTAACCATATGCGTGAGCGTCTCTCCGATTATCAGGAACAGTATGGCGATCTCTATAACCTTGAGGCAACTCCTGCAGAGTCCACTGCTTACCGTTTTGCAAAGCATGACCTTCGCCGTTATCCCAATATCATCACCGCAGGCGGCGGCGAGGACGGCGCACCTTATTACACCAACTCTTCACATCTTCCTGTTGGCTATACAGAGGATGTATTCTCAGCACTCGATGTTCAGGACGAACTCCAGACCCTTTACACATCCGGTACTGTATTCCATGCATTCCTCGGCGAGCGTCTCCCCGACTGGAAGGCAGCTGCAAACATTGTTCGCAAGGTAGCTGAAAATTACAAGCTTCCTTATTATACACTTTCACCCACATATTCCATCTGCCGTACACATGGATATCTCGCTGGCGAGCACTACACTTGTCCTCACTGCGGTGAAAAGGCAGAGGTTTACAGCCGTATCACAGGTTACTACCGTCCTGTTCAGAACTGGAATGACGGTAAGAGCCAGGAATTCAAGGAACGCAGAGTTTACAATATTGAAACCAGTGTTCTCAAGCGTCAGGGACCCACAGAGGCATGCGATTGCACCTCTGACGAGGTAGCGACTGATATTACCACCGGTTCTCGCGTTATTCTCTTTACAACAAAGACCTGCCCCAACTGCAAGATTGCTGCAAAGCTTCTTGAGGATGCAGGTGTTGAGTTTGAGAAACTCTACGTTGAGGAGAATAAAGAGATGGCGACCGAACTCGGACTCAAACAGGTTCCTGCACTTGTGGTTGCAAACGGTGACCGCGTTCAGAAGTATATGAATGTTGTCGGCGTTCGTGAGTTTATTGCTCAAAGAGGAGCTAAAGTCAATGTATGACATCGTAGTTGTCGGCGGTGGCCCTGCGGGGCTTACCGCCGCACTGTACGCGCTCCGCGCAGGTAAGCGCGTACTCATCATAGAGAAAAACGGCTTTGGCGGACAGATGACGTTTTCGCCAAAGATTGAGAATTATCCCGGCTATGCATCCATCAGCGGCAGCGAGCTTGCCGACAAGATGGTGGACCAGGTTCTTGGTCAGGGCGCGGACGTTGCGGTTGAGGAGGTTAAGTATATTAACCTTAATCAAACCGGAACAAAAAGCGTGTTTACCGATGTTACACACTATGAGTGCGGCGCGGTTATTCTTGCAACCGGCGCAAAGCACCGCCTTCTCGGTGTACCCGGTGAAACCAAGTTTATCGGCGACGGAATCTCTTTTTGTGCAGTTTGCGACGGCGCTTTTTACGAGGGTAAAAATGTCATCGTAGTAGGCGGCGGCAACTCGGCACTTCAGGAGGCATTGTTGCTTTCAGAAACTTCAAAGAGTGTAACCGTTGTTCAGAATCTTGAAAGCTTTACAGGCGAGCGCCGTCTTGCCGAATTGCTTATGCAAAAGGCTAACGTGAGCGTACGCTTTGGTTGTACGGTAAAAGAATTCATCGGCGAGGATGCGCTTTGCGGCGTAGAGATTATCAATGCTGATGGGGAAGAGGAGACCCTTCTTACCGACGGAGTGTTTGTTGCAATCGGTCTCGCTCCTGAAAACGAAGCATTTAGTGAGCTTGTAACGCTTGAGCGCGGATACATCAGCGCCGAAGACGATATGAGCACAAGAACAGAAGGTATCTTTACCGCCGGCGATTGTCGTGTTAAGGCGGTACGTCAGGTAGCAACTGCCGTTTCTGACGGAGCGGTTGCAGCACTTTCTGCGTGTGAGTATCTTGATAGAAAATAAATTGAAAAGCAGTGGGAAATAAATATTTTCCACTGCTTTTTGCATCAATTACAAAAAATACAATTTAGTATATTCTTTGCATTGTTAAATGTGAATTTGTATGATAAAATATGAATATATGAATTTATTATGAGCGTTTGTATGCTTGTTGATTATGATTTGTGTATAAGAAAAAACATTCTACTTGCGTTATCGACTTTTTACTCCAAAAAAGCTTCAAAAGTTTTATGAAGAAAACGGTTTAAAAATTATTTTATAAGGAGAAAGCATTATGAAAAAACTTTTAGTTTTTGGACTTGCGTTTATTGCGGTCGTTCTTCTCTCTGTAAGTGCATTTTCGGCAGAAACCGTAATCTATGAAAACGACTTTTCGGATGCAAGCACCCTCTCCGACTTTACACAGTACCGCCATGCGTGGGAAATTAAGGACGGCGCGCTTTACGCTACTTCAACCATACTTGATGATAGTGTAAGCGGAGCAATGTCGCATATTCTTTATAATGCCACCGATACTCTTACCGACTATATCGTAGAGGTTGACTACCTTAATCCCGCTACTACGGGCGGTCTTGTTTTTCGTGCGGATGAAAGCCTTGCAAGCCATGCAAATAACGGCTTTTACGGCTATGTTGCGTTTGTTGCTTCTACCGCAAATAAAGGTGCTTTCGGCTATGCAAACGCCGAGGGGGCATGGGGTGGCAACATCAATGTAGGTTCGGTTGCGTTTGAAAAGGGCGATGATATTCACATCAAGGCAATCGTTAAGGGCGACTATATAAAGATTGAAATGACCAAGATTGAAACAGATGAGCTTGTTTATACCTATACCTATTCAATCGGCACAAACGAATCGCACACCGCATGGAATGGCGGCACAGTAGGCCTCCGTATGAACGGCACTTCCGGTTGTTTTGACAATCTTAGAATTACTACCGCAAACAATGTAGTTGTTCCGTCTAGTACACCTGCAGAGGATTTTGGCGAGGGAATGACCTTTAGCGAACACACCGGCAGATATATGTTTGAAAAGGCGCTCTCAACAATGCCGCTTACATTTGAAGCGACAATGTATTTTCCCTATAATATGACTTCGAACTACACCAATATCATTATGTCAAATTTCCAACGAACACCCACGGGTTTCCTCTTTGAAATAACCAAGGGAGGACAGCCTTCTATAATGTTCTACGACGAAGATGATGTCAGAACGCGCTATACTTTCTCCAACGTCAGCGTTTACAATGGCAAAAAGACGCATATTGCAATCGCTGCTGATACAGAAAATAACAAGATTTGTTGCTATGTTGACGGCGAAATGGTGCAGTCGCTTGACCTTACAGTAAACCCCACGGATTTTGAAGCTTCACATATGGCTTTCGGTACGGATAACCGAGAGGTAAACCTTAATTTGTTCCGCGGCGCACTTATCAATGTTGCGTGCTACGCAGATACTCGCACCGCCGCTGAAATCAAGGCCGATGTGACTTCTCAGGGCAAAGATGACCTCATTTTGTACTTCGATATGTCGGAAATGGTGTATGGAGATAACGCAATTGACCTCTCCAATAGCAAAAACAACGCTGTATACGAGCAATACTGGTATGATGAAATTGATAATATTACTGATTATGCTTATTCAATCGCTGTTGTAGGCGACACGCAGCACAACGTACAGTATCAGCCCGAAACCTTTGCAAAACTTTATGATTGGCTTAAAGCAAATGCGGCCGAAAAGAAAATGGCATTCATGTTAGGACTTGGTGATATCACAAACGATAATACCGATGAACAATGGAAGTATTCGCTTGAAAACATTGCAAAGCTTGACGGCGTTGTTCCTTATGC
>SVRG01000041.1 GCA_015064965.1 Oscillospiraceae bacterium | reverse complement strand
CGTATGTAGTAAAGGCAATCCTTGCATATGCAGATGCAGCTGAAGAATACTTCAACTAATTGCTAATACAAAAACAACTCCCCTCGGGGAGTTGTTTTTTTGTTAAAACTATCGCTTTTGGGAAGTTTATGTGATACAATAAAGTGTAGAGTGATTACAAAACGATACACGCAAAAATAACACATCATGAAAAGGAGAATTATATGAGAAAAAGAATAGTGCTGATTTTTGCTTTAATAGCTGCAGTCATTACTGTCGCTTCATGCGGCAAAGTAACTGTCGGGGAACAGGGCGAAAACATCAACAATGACCCGCAGAATAATTCTGTAATTCCTGCATCTCTTGATGTTTCGGGAGATTTCAATATTCTTATTGCGGGATATAAGGGAAATGACTTTGAAGCATCGGAAGAGTCCGATAATACGGTTGAATATGCCATTTACCAGCGTAACGAATGGCTCAGAGAGCATTATGGATTAAACATTACAAATGAGGCGTATTTAGGATATGGATCGACAAACGGTAACGGAAACGGGTTCCAAAAGATCTATACCGACTATATGTCAGGCAACTCTACATACGATGCAGCAATGATAGGAACCGGAGACGTTGCTAACCTTGCACAGACCGGTACACTCTGGGACCTTTCAAGCCTTCCTCACATTGATTTAACAAAAGAGTACTGGGATCAAAAAGCAAATGAAGACCTTGCTATTGCCGGCAGAATGTTTTACACCACCGGTGATATCAGCGTTGTTGACAACATCTACACCCACGCACTTCTCTTTAACAAAGATCTTATTGCCTCATACGGCTTAGAGAATCCATACGACCTTGTAAAGAGTAATGAATGGACACTTGAAAAATTAGGCGAACTTGTCAAGCAGGTCGGTGAAGATGTAGATAACAACGGTATCTACAACGAGAAAGACAGATACGGACTTATGATCTGGAACGACCCGATGGTAGCAATGCTTGCAGGCGCCGGCGAAAAGGTTGCATCCGTTAACGATAGCGGTGAAATCGAGCTGACACTGTATAGCGAGCGAGTTGTAAACCTTTACGATACGCTTGATGATATAGTTTTTGATCAAGCTCATGTATACAATTACCAGTATGATAATGTTACCGGCGGCTCAGCCCATATCAGCACATGGGACACTAACCGTTTTGCAGTATTTAATGAAAACCGCACTGTCTTTAACTTCGGTGCGCTCTCCCTTGTTGAAAGCCACCGTGACAGCGAGGTTGACTTTGGTATTCTTCCTTATCCTAAATATAATGCAGCACAAGAAGATTATGGCCATCTTGTCAGCGGCTTTCATACGCAGTTTTTCTGCATACCTTTAACCGCTTCCCCTGTACGTTCAAGTGCGGTAGCCGAGCTTCTTGCTTATTACGGTAAGGTATATCTCACTCCTGCATATTATGAAAAGACACTTTGCGGCAAGTATATCCGAGATGCAGAAAGTTCTGAAATGCTTGATATTATTTTTGCATCACATGTATTTGATGTAGGTATCTATTACGATATTGGCGGATATTTTGATGAAATCGGTGCTCATTTTGAAAGCAGAACATCACTTTCTACTATATATGAAACATATAGAACTGTTGCTGAAAGTCAGATACAAATAATCAACGAGTCTTTTGCCAAGAACAGTAATGTAGTATATACCGGTGAAAATGCAACTGCAGAGACAACAGAAATAGTTGAGGTTGATACCGCTCCCTATGAGGATGCAACAGTAGTTTATCTTGCTGCAAACGGCAAGGGTAACGGCTCAAGCGCAAACAGCGCGGTTAATACAATGAGTGCTGCTCTTGACTGTCTTGACCTTTCAAAAGAATGTACGGTCGTTGTTTGCGGAAATTATGTGCAGGACGAAACCTTTGTATATACAAATACATTTGACGGCACAGTTACGGTTACATCCAATTATGACGGTGTAGACTATCGTGAAAACGGTGCGGAGTATACAGTTTCGGCTGTTCGCTTTGTATGCTCCGGCAAGTACATTTTCCGCGATATTAACTTCAAACTTATAGGCAATTTCTTCTATTTTGTAGCAAACCATTATCCCTTTACACTTGATACCGGCATAGGAATCTCTGCCATGGGCGACGGATTTACCGGCGGCGGATTTGCAAGTGCATTCAGTATCGCGGGCGGATATCAGTCCGGTCAGCCCGTGGTGGCAGAGGGCGAAGTACCTGCACTTGACGGTAACCTTGATGTTAATATTACTGTAAAGAGCGGTCATAACATCTGCATAGGCGCATATTCACGCGGAATAAAAGAGGCAAACTTCTCCGGAAATGCAACTATCAATATTGGCGGCGATGCCATTGTAAGCAAACTTTATTTCGTTCCTGTAAACGGTGCGTTTACCAGCGGCAATACTATCGTAAATCTCACTGATAATGCAAGTATTACGGCTATGCAGGATGCTGTTGACGGAGGCACATGCAACAGCGTTACTGTAAATTGGCTTGGCGGTACTATTGGACAGTTTATAAGACGTCAGGATGAGGCAAACCCGTTTGTTGCAACCGAGGGTATTAAACTTGTTTATTCTGAGGCGGTAATGAGCGATGCAAACTTTGAAGCAGTTTCTTCGTTGTTTGATAGCACAGAAAAGCAATAAAACCAACTTATATTTAAAATACCCGCTACTCAAAAATGAGTAGCGGGTATTTTTTTCTCTTTTCTGCAAAAAAGCATCGGCAATGCCGATGCTTTTTTTATCCGTCTTTATTAAAATGCCTGCAAAAGTTCAACTGATGCTTGCTCTACTATAAGCGCCTTACCTGCCGCAGTTCCACATAACCATTGGAAATAGATAATATCGCCATCTTCAACATCATAATCAATAACGTTCTCTATCGCATCCAATGCTTCTTCGGCTTTTTCTAATAAGGTATCACCGCTTTCAAAGGTTATTTCCACTTTGCTTTTCAAAAGTTTAATTACACTTTCCATTTCTCGCTTTGCACTTGAAGCATAATTCAAAGCCTTTGCTACATACAAAGATGCCAATGTAGAATTTTTATATGCATTTAAAGATTCCTTTGTAGCATTATTGCATGCTTTTGTCGATTCCGCTGCATATTCATTAAGGTCTAACACATCTGTATATGAAAACCTTTTGTCATCATCCTTATCATTAGCACCGCCTTGGTTTGCACTACCTTGGTTACCCGAGCCGCCTCCACTTGTGCTACCGCCGGAAGCAGGGATGGTGGGCAAGGTATACGTTGTTACACTTTCGCCCTCACCAAAATCTATACTCCAGTTTCCATCTGCAATTACATAGAAATAATATTTCTCACCCGGAGTCAAATTTATAATTTTCTGTCCGCTATATTTGCCTATTTCATTTGCAAGACTTTCGTAATGATAGCTTTTTGTACCGTTGTATTTTATAACTTTCGCCATAAAATTGCTTTCGCCATCATGTGACAAATTTACAACAACTCTTGAAGATTTCGCAACAAATACGCCGGTGACAAGCTCTCCTCTACCCTTAACGTTCGTTGTAGTTGTTCCGCTTACGGGTTTTATTTTAACAGTCCAATTTCCATCAGCTTCAACCTCCAGCATGCCATTGTTTACCGCTACATTTCCATTATTGTAAAGAGCGGTTTGTGCGGAAAATTTATATAATCCATTAGTCGAAAAATTATGGTAACTTTTTTCTCCGTAATAAATTTTGGATGTGAAAAGGCGTTCGCCGTCATGGGTTACTTCTGCATAATGCGAGCCGGCGGGTATATTTACATTGGTTATGACTTTATCACCGTGTCCGCTAAAGCTTGCAACAACTTTTTCAACAGTAACCTTGCACTCTGCCTTTTTACCGTTATGGGTTGTGGCTGTTATTGTTACGTTGCCGGCGCCTACTGCCAAAATCTCCCCGCTGCTTGAAACTGTAGCAACAGAAGTATTTGAACTTGTATAAGTTGCGCTTCTATTTGTTGCAGCAACCGGCCAAACGGTTGCTTTTACGGCTTTTTTATCGCCTTGATCCATTTTAAGAGAAGTGATATCAAGCGAAATACCGGTTGCTTCAATGGGCTTTTTTTCAAGTACAAATTCTTTTCTCTGTGTTCTGTCGGCAATTCTTACTATTATCGCCGCAACCTCAGAGCGCTGAATGTTACTTGTAGGATTAAACGTGCCATACTTGTCACTGCCTGCCAAAATTCCCGCATTATAGAACATATAAATATTCTTTTCGTCAGATGTAACATCAGGAATTTCGGAAACATTGTTAATTGCAGAAAATTCATCAGCCGGCAACGCGCTCGACAAAATCTTTACAAACTCTCTGCGTGTAGCCGGCGCGTTGTAATTTTCAAATTCTTTTTCAATTATTTTGTTTTCGATAGCATAGTCAACATATGGCTGATACCATACCGCGCCTGCCTCAAACTTTTCGTTGTTATCACAGTAAATATTATTCAGTCTACAAGCTAAAACAATCGCTTCAACAACGGAAACATTGCCTTTAGGATTATATCTGGCTTGGCTGGTACCCGAAACCAAACCGTATTCATACGCCTGCGATACACTGGTTGCGTACCAATCAGTAGTGCTAACATCTGCAAACTGGTTTTCGTATGTTCTGGTTCTGATGAAATTATCCAAACTATTCTTTTCTGCAAAAGCAGTTACCGACATAGTTATTAATAATACTGTTAATAAGACTAACAATAAACCGAGTTTTCTTTTCATTGCTGATTTCTCCTTTATTGTATTGCAATGATTATAACATCAATAATTCTGTTTTTCAATATATACTGCAAAAAAACAAACAACTCAAGCCGTTTGGTTCGAATTGTTTGTCTTTTTATTTAATTTTCGGGTTTCATTGTAGGGAAAAGGATGACTTCGCGGATGGTGTCGGAGTTGGTAAAGAGCATTACTGCGCGGTCAACACCCATACCCATGCCGCCCGTGGGAGGCATGCCGTATTCCATAGCCGTGAGGAAATCCTCATCGAGCATTTCTGTTTCGTCATCGCCGCGCTCGCGCTGCTCTACCTGCTTCATAAAGCGTTCTCGCTGGTCAAGCGGATCATTAAGCTCGGAATAAGCGTTGCCCATTTCGCTATGGCAAATAAAGAACTCAAAGCGCTCGGTAAGACGAGGATCTTCGGGAGATTTCTTAGTAAGAGGAGAAACCTCAACAGGATACATTGTAATAAATGTGGGCTGAACGAGGTGCTCTTCAACTCTCTGGTCAAAGCATGCGTACAGCGCATTGCCCCATGTCTTTTCAGCAGCATCGGCAAGTTCTACGCCGATAGCCTTTGCAGCCGCAACTGCCTCTGCATCATCGGAGATTGCGCCAAAGTCTATACCCACATACTTTTTAACCGCTTCTACCATGGTCATGCGCGGCCAGCCGGGAGCAAGATTGATCTTCTCGCCCATCCACTCAAACTCATAAGTACCAAAATACTTCTGAGCGAATGTGGTGTATATACCCTCGGCAATATCCATCATATCGTGGAAATCCGCATATGCCTGATAAAGCTCGATTGAAGTGAACTCGGGATTGTGTTTGGGGTCCATGCCCTCATTGCGGAAAATTCTGCCGATTTCATAAACTCTGTCCATGCCGCCGATTATAAGACGCTTCAAAGGAAGCTCGGTTGCGATACGCATGTACATATCAATATCAAGTGTATTGTGATGAGTTACAAAAGGACGCGCAGAAGCGCCGCCCGCAATTGTGTTAAGTACAGGAGTTTCAACCTCGATATATCCCATATCATCAAGATAATTGCGCATATGCTTGATAAACTGGCTACGGATAACAAAGTTGCGCTTAACCTCAGGATTTACGATAAGGTCAACATACCTCTGACGGTAACGGAGGTCGGTATCCTGAAGTCCGTGATACTTTTCAGGAAGAGGAAGGAGGGACTTTGAAAGAAGAGTCATTTCCTTGACATGCACCGAAATCTCGCCTGTTTTGGTTACAAATACAAAACCTGCAATACCTACGATATCGCCAATGTCATATTTCTTGAAATATGCGTACTGCTCTTCGCCAAGGTCATCACGTGTTACATAGCACTGGATTCTGCCCTTGGTATCCATAATCTGGATAAAAGAAGCCTTGCCCATAACGCGCTTTGCAACGATTCTGCCCGCGATTTTTACATTTTTTTCCTCGCCCTCTACAAACGAAGCCTTGATGTCCTCGCTGTAGGAGTCCTGATCAAAAGATGTAATAACAAAGGGGTTTCTTCCCTCTGCCATGAGAGTAGCAAGCTTTTCGCGGCGGACTGCCACTTCACTTGTACTGTTAACTGTATTGTTCTGATTGCTCTCTGCCATTTTGATGTCCTCTTTATACAAGCTTTGCTCTTGTTACGGATGTAATCTTAAGCTGGAATTCTCCGTTGGGGGAAGCAACGGTAACAGTATCGCCCTCGCGCGCACCGATAAGCGCAGCGCCGATGGGGGACTGGTCGGAGATCTTGCCGCTCCAGAAGTCAACCTCATTGGAACTTACAAGGGTGTACTCCTTTTCTTCCTTTTCGCCCTTCTTTTTAACCTTTACAACAGAACCAACGCTGATTTTGGTGTGGTCGATTTCGGACTCGTCAACAACAATAGCGTGAATGATAAGCGACTCAAGCTCGGTGATTCTCGACTCAACCTTTGCCTGCTCGTTTCTTGCTTCATCGTACTCGCTGTTTTCCGAAAGGTCACCGTAAGAACGTGCGGTAGCAAGTGCCTCTTTAACCTCGGCACGGCGTACCGTTTTTAAAAAATCAAGTTCATCTACGAGAGCCTGATAACCCTCTTTTGTATAGTGCATCTGCTTTGCTGCCATGGTTTTATACCCATCCTTTTCAGAAATTATTTATACATATTGACTGCCGCCTGAAGCTGCACGTCATCTTCGTATTTAAGATTGAAAATATTTACATTTTTAAACTCGTCTGCGAGTGAAACCTCTACATCGGGAGTAATTCCCACACCCTCGAAATTATCCGAGAACGGAGGTGCATACATTGATGTGGAGATACGAAGCGCACTGCCGCCGCGCAAAGGAACAATTGTCTGCACCGTTCCTTTACCAAATGTTACATCGCCGACTACAAAAGCTCTGCCATAGTCGCGAAGGCTTGATGTAAAAAGCTCTGCCGCACTTGCGGTATTGCCGTTTACAAGCACCACGATCGGAACATCAACGCATTTTGCATCCGACTTGTATACGGTTTCTTCTCCGTTTTTATACTGAATTCTGACCATTGGGCCCTCAGGGAGAAGCAAATCAAGCATCTGGAGAACGGAGGTGAGTGTTCCGCCGCCGTTGTTGCGCATATCAATGATAAATCCGTGTGCTTTTGCTAAAACGCCGTCGCCGATAGCGTTTTTAAACTGTTCTGGGGTCTTGTTGTTAAACGTGGTTACGCTGATATATGCAAGCGGATTTGCAAGGAAATCAGCCTTTATTTCCTTATAAGTTACCGACTGCTCCTCAACAATTCGGCGAGTGAGTGTAACATCAAACCGCTTTGAAAAATCCTCATCGCGTACTACGGCAACTGTAACGGTTGTGCCGATTTCGCCGCGGATTCGGTTTATCGCCTCGTTGTATCCAAGATATCCGACGCTTTCACCCTCAACTGCAATAATGAGGTCATTGGGGAGAAGTCCTGCCTCAAGCGCGGGGCTGTTTGGCAAAACATTCATAATTTCGATTGCGGCATAGTCCGCATTGTAGGTTACGCTAACGCCGATACCTGCAAATTCACCGGTATAGTCAGCTGTTAATTCCTTATACTCCTCGGCGGTGTGATACTGACCGTATTTGTCACCGCTGTATGCCACAAATCCCTCGGCAACGCCCTCTACAATGTCGTCAATGTCAACAGTTCCGACATAGTATTTGCTGTAATAGTATGCAAGCTCTGTAACTCTTTTGCTGACCGCCGAAATGATTTCATCCATGGACGGCTCTTTCACTTCGGGAGCCGCAGTAGTTTCTGCTACAGTTGTTTCAACTGCAACATTATCGCTTGCATAAACCAAGCCACCGCCAAAAAGCAGTGTGCATATAAATGTTACGGTTGCAACAGCAACAAGTAAAGTCGCCGCCGTAAACACCGATATTCTTTTACTCATTTATTTCCCTTTCGATTATTTAGGCTGCACTACCCAGCCGTTTGCAATGGGGTCCACATGCTGTCCCTTTTCGCGCACCTCAAAATGGAGATGCGATCCGGTGGACTGTCCTGTCGAGCCCATCTCGGCAATGTGCGCACCCTGTTTCACAGTTTGCCCCTTCTTTACAAGAAGTGACGAGCAATGCGCGTACAGAGTGGTGATTCCGCCGCCGTGGTCAATTATCAGATAATTGCCGTAGCTCGAATGCCACGCCGCAAGAATAACCTCGCCGCCCTGAGCCGCATAGATATTTGTGCCCAAAGAAGACGGAATGTCAATGCCGCGGTGGAAGTCGGTAATCTTTCTGCCTCTGTAATAATATGTTCGCCAGCCGTAATAGCTGCTTATTCGCTTTATACTTCTATCAACGGGCCAGATAAGCTTGCCGCCGACATATTCCTTCTGGCTCTTGGCAGCAAGTTCTTCAAGATATTTTTCAAGTCTTGCGCTTTCCTTTTCCTCAGCCGCGGAAAGTGCATCATACTCGTCCTGGAGTTTCTGCTCCTCTGCAGAAATCGTTTTGAGCAGCGCGCTCTGCTGTCTGCGCTGTGCAGAAAGTTCTGCGTCGATTTCTTTGAGCGACTCGTCATATGCCACTTTTTCATCATACGCGGTGTTGAGAGAAGCAAGTGTGTTTTCGTATCCGACCTTTATGCCGTCAAGCTCAACCTTTTCGGCATTGTAATCTTCAAGCAGATCGAGATTGTAGTCCATCATGCTTCCGACATACTCAATACGCGAGAGCATATCGCCAAGTCCGTCAGAATCATAGATAGCTTCAAGCATTGATGGAGTGCCGTTTTCATACTGCACGCGGATAAATGTCAAAAACTTGTTTTTGGTATCAAGAATATCCGCCTCTTTAAATGCGATTTCCTCGCTTATACGCTCAATCTCCGCCTCTTTTGCGGCAATCTGAGTTTCATACTCGGAAATAAGTGCCGCCGTTGCTGTGTGAAGATTTTGATTTGCGGTCATTAGCGAATCAAGGTTGTTTATCTGGCGGCGAGTATCATTAAGCTCGCCATGTACCTTGTCAAGGTCTGCTTTGAGCGCTTTTTGCTGTTTTTCAAGCTCCTTTATATTCTGCTGAAACGCTTTGACCTTGTCATCATCTGCAAAATCGTCTGCGCTGACGCCCGCCGCAAAAACCGCGGTGAGTGCAACAGCCGATAGCATCAGTATGGCAAGAAAAAGCACAAATAAACTCTTTAATGTATTTTTCATTTTACTCCTCACAAAGGCAAAATGTGTAGAAAGTGCGAATACCTATAAATTTTTATACCTCAACATATCTGCCGAGCGAAACAAGACTGCCGACAATGCCGCAGAAAAGCGACACGCCAAAGAACATCATGAGCAACACGGGCGAGATCTCGCTGAAAGCATAAAGCTTTACAAAGCCCATCTTCTGTCCCACAAAGCTCATAAGTCCGGAATACACAAGCTTTTCAATAAAGAATGCCACCGTCGCGCCGATGATGCCGATAAAGGCGCCCTCAAGCACAAAAGGTGCGGAAATATATGCACGGCTTGCGCCAATATAACGCATGATGGTGATTTCCTCACGTCTGGAATAAACCGAAAGCTTGATCGTGTTGATTATTACAAACATGCAAACTACGGCGCAGAGCACTGCAAACCAGATAAACACAAGCGAAATGCCGTTTTGAAGCGCCTCAACCGAAGCCGCAATGTCAAGACGTGCATTTACCTTGCGCACGTTTTTCATCTGCTCAAGTGCAAAAACAAGGTCGGCAACGCCGGCATTTTCGGCGTAAACCACAACAATTTTATGTGAAAGCGGGTTCTCTTCGGGAGTGATGTTGTCAAACAATGCCGCGTAGTTGTAAAACTCGTTTTTCATTGTTTCAAGTCCGTCCTCTTTTGAATAAAGAGTGGTGCTTGACACGTTGGGAAGTGCTTTGATTGCCGAGTTTACCTCTGCCGCAGCAGCGTCGTCTATTTCATAGTCGAGGAAGATCTCGATTTCGTTAAGTTCTGTAATGCTGTTAAGATTATAGTCTATATTTGCGGAAATTACCGAAAAGCTACCGATAAAAACAAGGCAACTGATAAGTACAAAAATGCTGACAAAGGTGACAAGTCCGTTGCGGAACATACCCTTTATTGCCTGACCGAAAGCATCTGCTATACGCATCATTCTCCGTCACCTCCATAAACTCCGTCATCAACAAGACGACCGTTTTTAAGGCGGACAATGCGCTGGTGGAACATCTTTGCAAGCTCGTCCTCGTGGGTAACCACCACAACAGTCTTGCCGTATTCCCTCATCTGTATCAAAAGGCGCATTATTTCCATAGAAAGCTTGGGGTCAAGATTACCCGTAGGCTCATCTGCAATGATTGTATGCGGATTGTTTATGATAGCGCGTGCAAGCGCAACCCTCTGCTGCTCGCCGCCTGAAAGCTGATGCGGAAAATTGTTTGCCTTTTCCTCAAGGCCTACAATTTTAAGCATTGACATAACGCGGTTTTTGATGTCCTCTTTGTTTACGCCGCCAACAATGCGAAGCGCAAATGCTACATTTTCAAATACTGTCTTTTTCTTGAAAAGTCTGAAATCCTGAAATACAACGCCGAGTCTGCGGCGGTATTTAGGCACACGGGAGCGCGGCATTTTGCCGATATTTATTCCGTCAACATAGAGCTCGCCCTCGGTAACCTTTTCCTCGCGGAGCAACAATTTTGTAAGCGTTGTCTTTCCCGCGCCGCTGTCACCCATAATAAAAACGAACTCGCCGTTTTCTATTTTCAAATTAAGATTGTCAAGCGCAACCTTGCCCTCAGGATAGCGCTTTGTGACATTTTTAAATTCTATCATTATTTAGTTTCCTCACTGAAAAACGCCATTTCACACGGGCGAAAAAATACCCCTTTACGCAAGAATTGCAGGAACAGGCAAATCCGTGTTCCCACAACTCAAAATCTTAAAACTTAACAGGCTTGCTTGTAAGATACTTTTTAACCATAAGCGCTACCTTAAATGTGATAGCATGCTCAAACTCGCGAAGGTCAAGACCTGTGATCTTGCGGATCTTCTCGAGGCGGTATACAAGAGTATTTCTGTGTACAAACAGTTTTCTTGATGTCTCCGAAACATTGAGGTTGTTTTCAAAGAAGCACTGAACGGTCATGAGAGTTTCGCGGTCAAGCGACTCGATAGAACCCTTCTTGAACACTTCCTGAAGGAACATCTCGCAAAGAGTTGTCGGAAGCTGATAAATAAGTCTTCCGATACCGAGATTTTCATAGCTGATAATATTCTTTTCAGTATCAAAAACCTTGCCAACTTCGATAGCAACCTGAGCCTCTTTATATGCGCGTGCAAGGTCCTTGATGTTTTCAACAACGGTACTGATACCGATTGCAACCTTGGTATAAAACTCTGCAGAGAGAGTCTGTGCAATACCGTTTGCAATTTTTTCAATTTCCTTGGTATCCGCTGCTGCGCCCACTTCCTTAACCAAAACGATATCGTTTTCGCCAACGCTGATAACGTAGTCGCGGTTTTTATCGGGGAACATATTCTGCACCATCTCGTAGGGGAGCATATCCGACTTGCCGTAGAACTTAATAAGGAACACTACACGGCTTTCATCGGCATTGAAACGAAGCTCCTTGCCCTTGATATAAATATCGCTGGGGAGAATATTGTCGAGAATTATATTTTTGATAAACGAGCATTTATCATACTTTTCATCGTAGAGATTTTTGATGTTGGAAAGCGATACGGCAAGAATAGCCGCTGTGCTTTCTGCGCTCTTGTCATCGCCCTCGACAAATACAACATTTTCAAGCTTGCTCTGTCCGAGAGAACGGTATGTATAGCCGTCAAGCACAACAGTATCATTATTGTAAGACAACTCTTCGCGCACGCCGATACGTGTTTCGCCGATTTTGCCAAGTTCACTGCATGCGATTACAACGCCGCTATCGTCTATAACACCGATAATTCTGTCGGTGGCATCGCGCATCTGGTGAATTACTCCCTGAAACAGTCTGTTTGACATTATTTATACCTCTCTGCAAAAAAGATTAAGTTTTTTGTTAGTTTATACCTATATTGTAAAGGATAATTTGTTTAATTTCAATATGTTTTTTTGTATTTTCTACAAAATTACATCAGTTTTACTGTGTAAATTATTGCAATTACAAAATATACAACGCATGCTGTCGCAATGAAATACATGAGATATCCGCCAAGTGCAAGCACGCCGAGTACCGCGATAAGCGAAACCGCAAACGAAGCGATAACTGCTGCATTAATCATGCCGCGCGGCTTTTTAACAACATTTTTGCCAATTTTGATTTTGCCGCCCTTAGCAAGCTTTGCAAAAAATCCGATGCAAATCGCCATAATTGCTGCATAGATCGCAAAAACAACCAGATCCTTAAAGAGTGTAACGCCCTGATTGTTCATCACGGTTGCGGCTATGAAACCGCTGATAACCGATACGCTGCAGATAAAGAAATCAACGGGGTAAATCTGGTATACAAAGAAGAGCACCGCAAGCGCAATAACGGAAATAATAGTGCGTGAAGCATCAACAGTGGGGTACATCAAGGTAACAAAAAGTGTGCTTGCGCAAAGTCCCAGAACCATGGACGGTGAAAATACGTTAAAGCGATAGTCCTTTTTGCCCTTCGCACTCGCCGAACACCATACAAGCGCCGCTATAGTGCCAAGTCCTGCCACGATCTGCGCCACAGCAACTACCAAAGGTGACAAAATCATGCGCTCGCCGAAATACACGAGTGCTGCAATTGCCAACAAAAGTGCCGCAAATACCACAACCATCTTACCGGTAACAGCATTTGAAAGCGCGACTTTTTCTTTCATTTTTTCTTCTTTTGTAAGTTTATTTTCCATTTTTCCTCTCCACTGTTATAACTCAAATTGGTATGATATACACGCAAGCGCAAAACCGGGCGCGCTCTCTGCGCGAAGTATCCTGCGCCCAAGCGCCGTCATACAAAGCCCGCTTTCATTTGCGGCTGCAGCTTCCTTTTCTGAAAAGCCGCCCTCGCTGCCGACAATAATTGAAATGTCGGACACGCCGCCTGCATTTTGTAAAATATTTTTAATAGATTCGGTTCCCTCTCCCTCATAGCAAAAGCATCCGAGTGCCGACTCCGACGCTGCCAAAAGCATCTGCGAAAAGTCGAGAGGTTTGCAAATCTTTGGAATTATGCCCCTGCCGCACTGTTTTGCAGCCTCAAGCGCAATTCTCTGCCAACGCGCACATTTTTTATCAAGCGCCTTAGCATCGGGACGCGACACGCACCTCTCCGAAAAGAACGGTACAATAGCATAAACGCCTTCTTCAACCGATTTCTGAACTATGTAGTCCATTTTGTCGCCCTTTGGCAACGCCTGATAAAGCGTAACACGCACAGGGCTTTCGGTCTTTGCAGGTGCGCTTTGTTCTATTTTCGCTGTCACCTCGTCATCAGTAATTCTGACAAGCGTGCACTCATGCACAATGCCTTTTGCATCGCAAACAGTGATGTTTTCGCCCACCGCCATGCGAAGCGAGCGGGCTATATGCCACGCATCGTCACCGGTGATACACACCGAACTTTGTTCAATATTTTCATCAGAAACAAAAAATCTCGGCATGGCTCCCCCAATTTAATTAAAGTATGACAATTTATTATATAATAATTTTCTTAAAATGTAAAGAGTAAACAAAAAATTTATTTAATATTTGTGATTTTTGTTAGTAGTAATATAAACAAAACCGGGGCTGTGCCCCGGTTTTGTTTTCATTTATTAAAGTGCATTTCCTTCAGCATCGAAAAGAGGAAGCTTTTCAAGGAAAATAATATCATCGCGGTTTGCGGCATCGCCCTCAGCAAGAACTGCCATCATACCGACAATGTTTCCGCCAGCCTGTTCCACAAGCTTTGCAATTGCATTGAGCGACTCGCCGGTGCTGATTACATCATCAACGATAAGCACTCTCTTGCCCTTCATATACTCGGCATCGTAGCCGTCGAGATAAAGCACCTGCTTTGCAGCAGTAGTTATCGACTGCACCTCGCACTTGATAACATCGCGCATATAAAGTTTCGGCATCTTTCTCGCAAGCAGATAACGCTCACCGCCGCGCTGTCTTGCCATCTCATAAGCAAGCGGGATTCCCTTTGATTCAGCGGTGATAAGCACGTCGTATTCGGGCGCCTTTTTAAGCAGAGCCTCGGCGCACGCAACAGTAAGCTCAACATCGCCAAACATAACAAATGCGCCAATCTGAAGCTTGTCATTGAGCGGGCAAAGCGGAAGCGCACGCTCCACACCCGCAATGTTCATCTTGTAATCCATATGTAAAACCTCTCTACGAAAATTATTTCTTCTTTTCTTTCTTTTGCTTTTCTTTTTTCTCAGGAGCCGTTTCCTGCGGTGCCAGCGATGCAATAATAGCCTCGGCAATAAACCGCTCAGCAGTACTGCGAAGCACAAGTTCCAAAGCCTTGGCACGAAGCGCCTTTTCATCCCTTTCGGTATCTGAAAGCTCGCGCGCACAGTTTTTAACTATCTCCTCCTGCAAAGAACGAAACTCGCCGTAAAGCGGCTCTGTACCGTTTTCGTCAAGCATTGAAAGCAGTGCCGACGCCTCCGGGAGGGCCAGATTCTGCTTTGTACAGCAGAGCATATAAAGCATCGCTATCTGATCTTTTGCATACTTTTTCTGCACCGGACGCGCAATTCTACCGTCTTTGACATAATTGTTTATACGGTTGGGAGTGAGCGGTGTGCCGTCCTCACTCTTGCAGATCTTGCAAAGCAATTTGTTGAGATATCCGGTGAGCTGATCCATATAAAGCTCAATTTCAGGAAGCGAATCATAGTCGGGAAGCGAAAAAGAAGAAAGTTCCTCCGCAGTCTTATAAAGTTTTTCAAAATCTGCCATCAACCTCTTCCCCCTTCCTTTGTGCGCCAAAACGCCTCGGTCAGCGCCTCTATAACATATTTCTTGTCCTCGTCGCGCAGTTTGCCGCCCGAAAACAGCGCCTTCATCTCCGAAAGCAGTTCATCAAGCTCGCTGTTCCCCGTCGGTTCGGCGACTGCCACATCGCCCGTAAGCATATCCATGCTCACTTCAAAAACATGTGAGAGCCTTGCAAGTACCTTGCTTTGCGGCGTTGACACTCCAGCCTCATAATTCTGATATGTGCGATATGTCACACCGATTTTTTCCGCCACTTCGCGTTGAGTCATACCCCTTTCGCGGCGGAGAAGTTTTATTCTTTTTTTAAATTCCATATACACCTCAAAAGCGAAAAATATTTCGTCTTTATGTTGACAAGAACAGATTTCATCTGTATAATGTTAGACGAAAATACTTTCGTGTTTTCATTATAATGGAATTTCGCATCTTTGTCAAGAAAAAATCGTTCCTGCTCCCCGTTTTGCGGGTTTGATTTTTCTCTATTGCAACTCGATAGTCTAATAAGGAAACGGGAAAACAATGAAAGGAAACAATTTTAACGAAGAAAAAGACCTCATACTCGCAAAAGAATTCCTCGACAAAATGCTTGCGCTTTTGAACGAGGACGAAAAAAACGACCTTTTAAAACATTTGCTTGATGTCACCGAACATATGTGAAAATTTTAGTTGACCAATTATGCAAAATATGCTAAAATTACTCTGCAATACTTATTTTCACATAAAAATCTAAGGAGGATTTTATGAAAAAGTTTTTATCGCTTCTCATGACCGCACTTCTTGTACTCGGCATGTTTGCAATCTCTGCAACCGCTGCCGACACCGTTGCATATGTTGACTATACAAACGGCGATGACACAAACGACGGTCTCACCGCAGCTACCGCAAAGAAGTCAATTGACAACAACAACAAAGGTGCAATGTACTACACCAAAGAAGCAGGCGGATGCATCGTTGCATCCGGCAAACTTTTCTTTGGCAATGATTACACCATGAAATCAAGACGCGGCGGCGAGTTTGTAATCACCGGCGCATACGGCGGCATGGATTACAAAAACCCCACTCCCGCAAGCAACCCCACATCGGGCGTTATGAAGATGGCTAAAGGCAAGAACCTCACCATCGAAACCGACACAACCCTCACCGACATCATCCTCTTCCATGAGTTTGATGCAAATCCCAGCACCATCTATGTAAAGGACGGCGCAACACTCACCGTTACTGATAGCGTTGTTTGTATGTCCAAGGGCTCCGTATACTACACCATCGTTGTTGAAAAGGGCGGCGTTGCAAACCTTGAGGGCGGTACTTTTGCTGCAATCAAGGGCGACGGCGAAAAGAACATTTCTAAAAATGTTATCATAAATTCCGCAACAGTCACCGTTGAAGCTCTCGGCTACGGCTTTATCGACTACACCGCAGGCAGCGACGGAAATGACGGTGCAAGCGCAAAAACCGCTAAAAAGCTCTTTGGTACCACCGCAGGCAACGGCGTTATGTCAAATGTTGCAAAGGGCGGTACTGTTATCGTTTCCGGCAAGGCATATATCGGCGCTGACTATACCATCGCTGACGTAGGCGCTCCCATCACCTTTACTTCCTACTATAACAATGTTGACTACAAGAACGCAACCCCCGCAACCAACCCTGCATGCGCATTGAAGTTGGCAAGGGACAAAGTTCTCACCATTGACAACGATGTTATCTTTGACAACATCATTCTCTTTGAAGAGTATGATACTAACGAGATCGTAATTAAGAGCGGCAGAACCGTTACATTTACAGACACCGTTGAATTTATGAGCAAATCCGACACTCACTGGACCGTAAATGTTGAGTCCGGCGCAACTATTGTTCTTTCTGCAAATGCAAAAGACGCTCTCAACGTTAGCGGTGCCGGCACCGTTAAGGACTATGCGGCAAGCACACCTACGGTTGAAAAGACCACGGTTAAGCTCACCATCGGCTCCAAGACTGCCTACATCAACGGCAAGGCAGAAACTCTTGATGCAGCTCCCATCAACCGCAACAACCGCACAATGCTTCCTGTACGTTTCCTTGCAAACGCATTCGGCGTAAGCAATGACGGTATCAAGTGGGATGCGGCAACCAGAACTGCAACCCTTACCAACAAGGATGTTACTATCGTTGTTACAATTGACAAGCCCAATATGACTGTAAACGGCAAGACTGTTGCGCTTGACTCTCCTGCAATCATTGAAAACAAC
>SVRG01000139.1 GCA_015064965.1 Oscillospiraceae bacterium | reverse complement strand
AAGCGCTGACAGCGGCAACAAATATTCACGCTGCATATAACGGCAATAGTGTACGTGACGCGTTCTTTGGTGAAGCATGGTATGTTCCTTATGTTGAGTATTGCGAGCAGAACGGCATTATTACCAAGGGACAATTTGCAGATGTGAACAAAAATATCACAAGAGGTGATATGGCGATAGTGTTTGCAAATATTCTTCCTGACGGTGAGTATGAGGCAACTTGCGACGGTTCAAATTCCGATGTGACAAGCGATATGACTTGCTACAATGCGGTTTCAAAGCTCTATAAGGCCGGAATTGTAAGCGGGGATGCTGGTAAGGGAACCTATCGCCCGAATGATGGAATTGTACGCAGCGAGGCCTGTGTAATATTTACGCGCATTGCACTTAAGAGTATGAGAGTGAAAAACAATTAATGCAAAAAGGGCACACCGGAAAGTGTGTTCCAATAAGACAGTATTAAAGTGCCTTATAGCAAGTAAAGCTTGAGCTTAAGGCACTTTTTTGTTATTTCCCGCTGGACGCGAGACTGAATGTGTAAGAACGCATATTTTGATAGAAAAAAGAGGGGGGTGCAAAACGCCCCTTTTTTGAGGGGGAGGGGGTGCAAAATGCACTTTTTTCTCTCAAAGGGGGTGCAAAATAGGGTAATCGTTTTTTTATAGTCCTTTTTGCAAACATCATCTTTAAAGGTGCTTTATTCTTGAATCGAGTTAAATGCAGATATTAATTCGTCGATATCTTGAAACCTCTTTTTCTTATCCGAAGAAAGTCCACGGTTTACAAACTCCTTTAAAGCAGAGTTTTCAATTTTTTCGGTATTAGTTCTGCCTGTCATTACATAATACACAAGACGAGTAATGGCGTAGGTTTCATGTATGATACATTGAAAGCAGTTGGTGTGGTGCAATCGTTTTCAAGACCGTATACACCATATGATAATTCTGTAATGGAGACTTTTTTCTCGAGTAAGCTCCCTTGGTCTTGGCACCGTAGCAGACCTATATGGTTGGACGGCGGTATTTTGGTGCTTGCTCGGCGCATGTGGGGTGATCTCGATCGTTTGTGCTTTATATACAGCATTGGAACGCAATATCGGATAATTCTATTCGGATTACAAAGTAACCACTAATTATAAAAAGCATATCAATTCTATAACAGAACACTCACTGCTCATTTTTGAGCAGTGAGTGTTTTTGGTTATTTGTATTTTTTACGGTAGGCACCGGGAGACATGCCGCACTTGCTTTTGAAGAGATTTGAAAAATACTGTGGGTCGCTGTATCCGAGTGCATTTGAAAGCTCTTGTATTGAAATATCAGTTTGTGTAAGCATTTGACATGCCGTTGATATTTTTTGCTCTAACTGATAGTTATAGGGGGTACTTCCAAACTCTCGTTTGAACAACTTTACGCAATAATCAGGAGAGCGGAAAATATGCGACGAAAGCTCATGGTTACTGACAATACGGTGCTTGTTGCAGTCGAGATATATTTTCAAGGCGCTTGCTTCATCGCTGAAGGACTCTTGTTTTTTAAGCATAAAAAGCTCGTTTGCTATTCGCATAAATAACGAGAGAATGTCTTTGCGACATTCTTCGTTGCTTTTTTCACTGTAAATTAATGATTGTACCTCTTCAAACAGATGCTTTATCGGCAGACCGTTAGTTATAACTACTCCCGAAAGACCGTACTCCTTCAGAACGAGAAGCGGAATATTCCCATAAATATTCATCCAGATTTTCGTCCACGGCTTATCCGATGACGAATAGTAGTCGTGTGGAGTGTTTGCGGGGCAAATATAAATCTGATCCTTGGAGGCAGGGAAGAACTTTCCGTCCTTCATTACATATCCCTCACCGTCTATGATATATTCCATTACGGTAAACGGAGAGTTTTTTCTTTTGATATGATAATTGCCAGTGCAATAGGAAACTCCTATCAAAGCAGGTTCAAATGGGTGAGATTTATCGTGTATAATAAATCTTCTGTCTTCCGGCATAACTTGTATTCCTCATGTTTTTGAATTGTATTTGTTATGGATTTTTGCTTGTAATAATAGTATACTTTATTTGTAGAAAAAAACAATACTTTTAAAAAAGGAGAGTAAAAATGAAAAAAATAGCTTGTCTATTCATCCTTTTCTGTACTTTTTTTGCAATTTGTTTTGGCTTGCTTGCATTTGCAACGGATAAAATGCCTGTAGCCTATTACACGTTTGACTTTGGTAACCTTACTGACTATTCGGGTAACGGATATCATGCTAAGGCTGTCGGCGGTCGAAACCTCACTTATGAGAGTGTGGACGGACGCGGGCACGTTCTCGAACTTAACAATAAAGGTTTGAAACGCGATAATAACTCAAGCGGATTTCAGATTCCCGTTGAAGGACTGAAAAATGCCGAGAGTTTTACACTTGTAATGGATATGTATGTTGAAACCGATGGCGGTAATCAGACGTGGTTTGATTTAAGCTTCGGAAAGAGTTCTACGCATAAAGACCATTACATCGTAGGTTTGTTAAATATCCGTGATTACGGCATAAATTCCGAACTCTATTCGGAGTTGCTCGGCTCCGCCAAAACCCGTATATATAACAAATACAATTATAACAAAGCGGGGCAGTGGGCAAGACTTGCCTATGTAAACGATAAGGGAAAGGCATCAATATACCTTGACGGAAATCTTGCGGCTACAGGTAACCACGCTTTTTCGGTAAAGGATATGCTTACTGTTGAAGGAACAACGCTCACTGTCGGCATGGCAACGTTCTGGCCGGACCTTTCGCTTGATGCAAAGCTCGACAACGTTGCGGTGTACGACTATGCGCTCACGGTTGACGAACTTGCTTCTCCCACAGTACCGGAAACTCCCGTACCCGACGGGCCCATAACTCCCGATGCATCTATCGGTGATGTTTATTTCCCCGAGTTTGGTGCAAACGGTCTTGTGGCAAAGTATTATCTTTTAAATTCCGAGGATTTGTCCTTCGGCGAGTTTAAAAATACATACGTTGAAGAAAATATCGACTATAGCGACATGAGCACGGTTATCGAGGATAATACGGGAGAAAATGATTATGTTGCGGTTCGCTGGACGGGACGCATAGTTGCACCT
>SVRG01000040.1 GCA_015064965.1 Oscillospiraceae bacterium | reverse complement strand
GTTGGCAAAAAGCGAACTGCACATATCGTAACTGCGCGCCATGTGTGCATGTATGCACTCCGCGAAGCAATTGAGATGACTCTTACGGATATTGCAAAGATTTTTTCGTGCCACCACACCTCAGTTATGGCGGCAATGGAAAAGCTTGAGCGAGAAAAAGCCACAAAAAAAGAATTTGCCGACGAATTAAATTCACTTATCAAGGATTTAAAGGATTCTTTATCTTAAAAAACAATCCGAGTTTTCCACATAATTCTATGTGTTTTTATCCACATCGCAATTGTGGATAAAGTTACCTTTAGAATAACTCATTTTTTTGCAGATTTTAAATTGCTTTAAAACAGTCAAAAAAGCAAGCATTTACAAGGCTTTAAAAGTTTTCCACATTTTTAAGGCGTACTACTACTATTACTACAAAAAATAATATTATCTTTATAAAAACGGAGACACGAAATGAAAATCAAATTTGAAAAAGCAAAAATGCTTGAAAAACTTGTTCGTGCAATGGGCGCAGTTTCACAAAAGAACACTCATCCGTTCACCGAGGGTGTTTTGATGGAAACCTGTGAAGACGGTCTCAAGATGTCTACATACGATATGGAAAAAAGCGTAAAGGCACTTGTTGAGGCTGAGGTTGTAATTGAAGGCGCATGTGTTATCAATGCACAGAGATTTTTGAGCATTGTCCGTATTCTTCCTGAAAGTGTAATCACTCTTTCCGTTGACGAAAATCTTGTTGCAACTATCAAAAGCGGACGCAGCTCATTCTCTCTCCATGCACTCCCTGCAAAGGATTTTCCGCAAATGCCCCATATTGCAGGCAAGGAGTCTTTCACAATTGAACAGTGTGCACTTAAAAAGATGATAGTCCGCACACAGCATTCAATTGCGCAACTTGACCAGCGTCCCGTGCTTTGCGGCGCGTTCTTTAAGATTGAGCAGGATAATATCAGAGTTGTCAGCTGCGACGGCTGCACACTTTCGCTCTGCAATCTTCACACTCCAATCGTTACTGTTATTGACAAGCTTGAGAGAACGTCATTTATCGTTCCCGGTAAGACAATTACCGAACTTGTTAAGATGCTTTCCGACGATGCCGGCGAATTTGTAACGATAATGGTTACAAACAAGAATATTATTTTCAATATGGAAAATCTTGTGTTCTCCTCGCGTCTTGTTGAGGGCGAATATGTGGATTATGAGCGTCTTATTCCCCGCAATCAGCCCATTGAAGCGGTTGTGGATGCAAAGGAATTTCAGGATGCACTTGAGCGTGCGGCGCTCATTTCCGAAGAAAAAATTGCAGGCAGCACAAAGAACTATGTAAAGCTTTCGTTTATTGAAAACTCTTTGCAGATTACTTCAAAGAGTGCAAACGGAAATATTTTTGAAGAGATTTCGTGTGAGCACACAGGTGAGGATCTTGTTATAGGCTTTAACTGCCGCTATCTCATTGATACCATGCGCTCCATAACTACTGATAAAATTAAAATCAAGCTTATTACTCCCAATATGAGCGCAACTATTGAGCCGCTTGACGAAGAGGCTGAGGATCAGTACATTTACATGGTTCTCCCGCTCAAGATGAAAGACTGATCCGCTTAAAAATCTTTTGATTTTTAAAAAAGTACACCTTTCGTTATGATTTTAAACAAAATAGAACTTCAAAATTTTCGTTTATGCGAAAGTGGAGAGATAGATTTTTCAAGCGGGGTAAATCTGCTCTACGGCAAAAATGCCGAGGGAAAGACCAATGTGCTTGAGGCTATATACTTTTTTGCGCGCGGTAAAAGTTTTCGCGGAGGCAAGGACTCCGATATTGTAAAATTCGGCGAAAAGGGATATACAGTTAAAATTTCATTTGAACGCGCCGACGGCGAGCATATTTTGGAATACCGTTTTTATGACGGTCAGCGTCAGCGGCTTTGCAATGGGGTAAAAGTCAGCGCAAAGGAGCTTATCGGCAAATTTAACGCAGTTTTCTTTTGTCCTGACCATCTTTCAATAATAAAAGATGCGCCAAGCGCACGCAGAGAATTTTTAAATATCGCGCTTTCGCAGATTTCGCAGGAGTATGTAACATTGCTTTATGAGCACAAAAAACTCACCGAGAGCAAAAATGCGCTTTTAAAGCGTGATGATGTACCCGATATTGATTTAATCGCGTCATACAACGAAAAACTCGCCGAAATAAATGCAAAAATCTATAAAATGCGCCGCGACTATGTAGAAAAACTTTCAAAAAGTGTCAAAGAGACCATAAAAGAGATAAGCGGCGGCAGGGAAGATGCTGAAATATTCTATAAGAGCGATGTTTTTTCCGAATTTTCCCGGTTTTGCGATGTTATAATGTATTACAAGAACCTCCTGCAAGAAAATTTAAACCGTGAAATGGCGGCAAAAATGTGTCTTGTGGGAATTCAGAGAGACGATTTATTTTTTACCATAAATAAAAATGATGCGCGTCAGTTTGCATCGCAGGGGCAGCAGCGCTCACTTGCACTCGCGCTTAAAATTGCCGAGGGCGAGATTATAAGAGAAGAAAAGGGTGAGTCACCTGTTTATCTTTTCGACGATGTTTTGGGCGAGCTTGACGAGGAGCGCAAGGCATATGTACTTTCGCGTACCGATGGCAGGCAGATGATTGTAACCGCTTGTGAAAAAGGCGATTATGTAAAAATCAATGACGTAAATCTGATTTATGTTGAAAAAGGTGAGTATAAAAAGGACTTCCGGAGATAAGTTTTATGTACCTACACGCAGGAAACAATAAAATTATTCGCACAAAGAGCATTATCGGCATATTTGATATGGATAATGCCACTCTCGGTGCCGACACAAGAAACTTTTTAAAAAAAGTGCAAAGTGACGGTCTTCTTGAAGTTTCAAAAGAAGATATACCGAAATCTTTTATTCTGTATGAAAAAAATAAAAATATAAAGCAAACTGCGGTCTGCATTTCACAGCTTTCCAGTGTATCTATTGCAAGCCGCGCAAAGAAATCTATCGAAGGATAGATGAAAAGGAGAAATCAATGGAAGAGATGTTAAACCAAAACACCTATGACGACAGCCAAATACAGGTGCTTGAGGGACTCGAGGCGGTAAGAAAACGTCCGGGTATGTACATCGGTACAACATCGGAAAAAGGACTTCACCATCTTGTATACGAGATTGTGGATAACTCTATCGATGAAGCACTCGCAGGCGAGTGTAAACAAATTACAGTAGAAATTCACACTGACGGCAGTGTATCCGTGCAGGACGACGGACGAGGAATACCAAGCGGTATTCACCCCACAAAGGGAGTGCCCACTCTTGAAGTTGTATACACAATGCTTCATGCCGGAGGTAAATTCGGCGGCGGCGGATACAAAATTGCCGGAGGTCTTCACGGTGTTGGTGCATCGGTTGTAAACGCACTTAGTGAGTGGCTTGAAATTGAAAACTATAATAATGGCAAAAAGTGCACCGAACGCTTTGAAAAGGGTAAAATTGCGCGTCCTTTCCATGAAGAAGAGGATTTAAGCGGTCGCCATGGCGTGTATGTACGTTTTAAGCCCGACCCTGAAATTTTCACCGATACAACTACATTTGTTTATGAAATCCTCTTAAAGCGCATGCGCGAGCAGGCATTTCTTAACGCAGGTGTGCACATTGTGCTCCGTGATAACAGAGAAAATCCCGCAGTTGAAGAGGACCTTTGCTATGAGGGCGGTATCATCAACTTTGTTGAATATATAAACAAAGAGAAAGCTGCTTCACCGATTCATGAAAAAATCATTTACATTACCGGTAAAAAGGACGATACAATTGCCGAGGTTGCGCTTCAGTATAACGATAGCTACAGCGAAGCAATAGTTTCATTTGCAAACAACATGTCCACCGTTGACGGCGGTACCCATGTTGACGGTTTTAAGCTTGCACTTTTGAGAGTTATCAAAAACTATGCTGAAAAGCTCAAGCTCCGCAAGGAAAAGGATCCAAAACTCGAATACAAAGATGTTCTTGAGGGACTTTGTGCAATAATCAGCGTAAAGCTCACCGATGCACAGTTTGAGAGCCAGACCAAGGCAAAGCTCGGTAACAGTGATGTAAAAACTCTGGTTAACAGCATTGTTGGCGAAAAGCTTGAAGAATTCTTTGAAGAAAACCCTGCAGAAGCAAGACAGATCATAGAAAAAATCATTTCCGCTTCGCTTGCAAGAGAGGCGGCACGCAAAGCGCGTGAAAATGTCCGCCGCAAGGGTGCGCTTGAACATACAACTCTTCCCGGCAAGCTTGCCGACTGCCAGTCAAAGTCGAGAGAACTTACCGAACTCTACCTCGTAGAGGGAGACTCCGCGGGAGGAAGCGCAAAGAGCGGACGCGACTCACGTTATCAGGCAATTCTGCCGCTTCGCGGTAAGGTATTGAATGTTGAAAAGTCGCGTGCCGACAAGGTTTACGGCAACGAGTCGCTCACACCTATCATTGCGGCGCTCGGTTGCGGTATCGGCGACAGCTTCAGCATTGAAAAGCTCCGTTACGGCAAAATCATCATCATGGCCGATGCCGACGTAGACGGTTCGCATATTCAGATTTTGCTTCTCACATTCTTCTACCGCCACATGAAAGAGCTTATTGAGGGCGGCCACATTTATCTTGCAATGCCTCCGCTTTACAAGGTGCATGACGGCAAGCGTCAGAGATATGCATATTCCGATGCAGAGCGCGACGAAATAATTGAAGAATGGGGTTCATCATCGCGTATCAAGGCTGACAGATATAAAGGTCTTGGTGAAATGAATGCAGACCAGCTTTTTGAAACCACAATGGACCCGAAAACAAGAACGCTCAAGCTTGTTACCATTGACGATGCAATCGCATGTGACCAGATTTTCTCTGTTTGCATGGGCGATAAAGTAGAACCAAGACGCGAATTTATCGAGAAAAATGCAAAGTTTGCAGAAAATCTTGATATTTAATGCGGCTTCGTCTGTCTGCTGTGATAAAAAACGGCAAATACTTGTATAAAATTAATGTCAATATTTTTTGTACAGACAAAATCCGACTTTCCACATATTAACACACATTAAAAAAGCTTTACTGCAAAAGGGAAAATATAACTTTTGCACATTTACACATTAAAAAGTTTTCCACAGTAAAAAATGTGACTTTTGTGGAAAAAGTATAGTTTTTTAAATTATTAAACAAATTTGTCATTCTGAACGAAGTGAAGAATCTGCGAGCCGAAAGGCGAGTCTTAAAAGAGAAAATTTTTGCAAAAGCAAAAATTTCAGATCCTTCGGCAAAGCCTCAGGATGACAAGAATGGATAACTAAAATGGCTAAAAAGAACACGATTTTAAGTGAATCAATTGAATTTCCGGATCAGAAAATAGTTCCCGTCAATATGGAAAAGCAGGTGCGCCAGGGCTTTATCGAATATTCGATGAGCGTTATTACAAGCCGTGCTCTTCCCGATGTACGCGACGGTATGAAACCCGGTCAGCGCCGTATTCTTTATGCGATGTACGAGGACAACCTCACCTACGACAAGCCTTTCCGCAAGTCGGCTACAACAGTAGGTAACGTGCTCGGTAGATATCATCCCCACGGTGACGCCGCAGTATACGGCACAATGGTACGTATGGCGCAGGATTTCTCCTATCGCTATCCGCTCATCAAAGGACAGGGTAACTTCGGTAACGTTGACGGTGACGGCGCGGCTGCTTACCGTTACACCGAGGCAAAGCTTTCAAAGATTGCCGACGCACTCATGACAGACATCGAAAAAGATGTTGTCAACATGGTGCCAAACTTTGACAATACAAGAATGGAACCCACCGTTTTGCCAACAAGAGTACCCAATCTCCTTGTAAACGGTGCTATCGGTATTGCCGTTGGTATGGCAACCAATATTCCCACACACAATCTCGGCGAGGTTATCGACGGCACTCTTGCCATGATGGATAACCCCGAAATCACCGTTGAAGAGCTCTTAGAGCATATCAAAGGTCCCGACTTTCCGACATATGCGACAATTTACGGCACAAAGGGTATCCGCGATTATTACGAAACCGGTAGGGGCAGAGTTGTAGTACGCGCCAAGGCTGATATTGATGAAGAAGAAAATGCTATAATCTTCACCGAGATTCCCTATATGGTAAACAAGTCGCAACTTGTTAAAAACATAGCTGACCTTGTAAACGATAAGCGCATTGAGGGCATCACCGACATCCGCGACGAAAGCGGACAGGCAGGTATGCGAATTGTTGTTGACCTTCGCCGCGATGCAAATGCGCAGGTTATTTTAAATCAGCTTTACCGCTTCAGCGATTTGCAGAGCACATTCTCTGTAAATATGCTCGCGCTTGAAAACGGTGTGCCTAAGATTTTCACACTCAAAGAAATTCTTCGCAATTACATTGAGTTCCAAAAAGAAATCATTACGCGCCGCACAAAGTTTGACCTTGACAAAACCCTTGCAGAAATGCATATTTACGAGGGTTACAAAATCGCGCTTGACCACATCGACGAGATTATCGAGCTTATCAAGAAGAGCGAGTCCGTAAGCGCCGCAAAGGTTGCACTCATGGAGCGCTTCCTGCTCTCCGAGCGTCAGGCACAGGCAATTGTTGAAATGACACTCGGACGTCTTAGCGGCATGGAGCGCCAGAAGATTGAGGACAGACTTGCATTTTTGCATGAGAGAGCAGAAGAGCTTGAGGGTATTCTCGCATCCGAAGAAAAGGTTGCTGCAATTGTTAAAGAGGAGCTTACCGAAATCAAGGACAAGTTCTCCGACCCGCGCCGCACTATGATCGTTGAGGCAGAAGAGGAAATCGACCTTGAGGATCTTATCGAGCGTCACGCTTGCGTGCTTACACTTACAAACGCAGGCTATATCAAGCGTCTTCCTGCCGACACTTATACCGCACAGCACCGCGGCGGCAAGGGCATTATCGGTATGTCCACAAAGGAAGAGGACTTTATCGAAAAGGTTATTGTTACAAACAGCCATTCGTACATTCTCTTCTTTACAAACCGCGGCAAGGTTCATATGCGCAAGGCATATCAGATTCCCGAGGCATCAAGAACCGCCAAGGGCTCAAACATCATAAATATGCTTGAAATAGAGCAGGGCGAAAGAGTTACATCCATGATTGAGGTTGCAGAGTTTGTAGACGAAGCGTTCCTCACTATGGTTACAAAGCGCGGTATCATCAAGCGCACATTGCTCAGTGAGTATGCATATCAGCGTAAGGGCGGTAAGATCGCACTTAATCTCGATGAGGGCGACGAGCTTGTATTTGTTAAGCTCACCACCGGTGAGACCGAACTTGTTATTGCAACTCACGAGGGCAACGCGGTCCGCTTTGACGAAAACGAGGCACGCGCTATGGGACGTACTGCGCGTGGCGTAATCGGTATCAGAGTTCAGGATGACGACTATGTATGCGGCGTTGCACTTGTTGAAGAGGGCAAAAAGCTTGTTACCATTACCGAAAACGGCTACGGCAAGCTCTCCGAGTTTGACGAGTTCCGCACAATGAAAAACCGCGGCGGCAAGGGCGTTGCGGCTCATAAGATCTCCGAAAAGACCGGCAAACTCACATCCATTGCAACAGTTGACGAGGGCGATGACCTCATGCTTATCACAAACGAGGGCACAATTATCCGCACACCTGTCAGCGGCATCAATACCTACTCGCGTACCGCGGGCGGCGTAATTGTAATGCGCCTTGCTGACGGCGCAAAGATTGTAAACTTTGCAAAGGTTGAGTCGGCTGACGATGAGGAGCTTGCGGCAGTGGGCGCAGTGGAGGAAAATGCAGAAAATGAAGAAGCTTAAATTTCTTTCGTGTCTTATGGCACTATTGCTCGCTTCGCTCATATTCACTTCCTGCACAGAAAAGTTTACTGTAGAAGAGATCAGGTCCGCGCTTCCCAAACTTGTCGAAGCATCGGCAAGGCTAAATAAAATCTACTTTGGAGAGGGCTTTGACATTGACGGCACCGTTTCCGATGTAAATAAAAACGGTGGATATTTTTACTGTGATACCGAGGAAATGGGGCTTCACTCCATCCTTGATATCAAGGATGAAACCGAAAAGGTCTTCACCAAAGAATACGCATCCATTCTCTATATGGCGGCATTTGAGGGAACTTCAAGCGATATTTCGGTTGAGGGTGCTCGCTTTATCGAGGGTGAAAAGGGACTTATGCAAAAGGCAGATTCAGATGTCTATGAGATAGCGGACCGCGTTTTCGACTATAAGTCAATTGAGATAATTAAAATCCGCAAAAATTCGGTTATATTTAAAATCAATTCCATTGCAAACGGAAAAAATGAAACGCTTGAAATGGTGCTTGTGAGATATACTACCGAGGGCGGCGAATCATATTACAGGCTCGACAGCCCAACATATTAAAATGGGGACGAGAAATCTCCATGTGTCATTCTGAGCGATAGCGAAGAATCTGCAAGCCGCAGGCTTGTCTTAGAAAAACCTTGCTGATGCAAGGTTTTCAGATCCTTCGTCACTTCGTTTCTCAGGATGACATTGGTAAATAAAGAGTAAAAAAGAGGGAAAAATTATTTTAAGAGAGGTTTTTCCATTATGGCAACAAAAAAGACAAAAGTAGAAACAGAAGACGTAGCAGTTGACAAGAAAAAAGCACTTGGCACAGCTCTTTCACAGATTACAAAGGACTTTGGCAAGGGCGCTATTATGAAGCTTGGCGACGGTCTTGACGAGCAGGTAGAGGCAATTTCCACAGGCTCGATCTCTCTCGACCTTGCACTCGGAGTGGGAGGAATTCCGAAGGGCAGGATCGTAGAGGTTTACGGTCCCGAATCTTCAGGTAAAACCACTGTTGCGCTGCACATCATTGCCGAGGCACAAAAGGCGGGCGGCGAGGCGGCATTTATCGACGCAGAGCACGCACTTGATCCGCGCTATGCCAAAAAACTCGGTGTAAATATCAATGATTTGCTTGTTTCACAGCCCGATTGCGGCGAAGATGCACTTTCAATCGCCGAGGCGCTTGCGCGTTCCGGCGCGATTGACGTTATCGTTATCGACTCCGTTGCAGCACTTGTTCCGCGCCAGGAAATTGACGGAGACATGGGCGCTTCGCACGTGGGACTTCAGGCAAGACTTATGTCTCAGGCAATGCGCAAGCTTTCCGGCGTAGTTGCAAAAAACAACTGCGTAGTTGTTTTCATCAACCAGCTTCGCGACAAGGTTGGCGTTGTGTACGGTAATCCCGAGGTAACAAGCGGCGGTAACGCGCTTAAATACTATGCATCCGTGCGTATAGATGTACGCAAAAAAGAAGCTCTCAAGCAGTCCGGCGGAGAGGTTTACGGCAACCATGTAAAGTGCAAGGTTGTTAAAAACAAGGTGGCTCCTCCTTTCCGCACTGCAGAGTTTGACATTCTCTTTGGCAAGGGTATTTCCAAAGTCAGCGAGATAATAGACCTTGGTGAAAAGCTCGGCATTATCAAAAAGAGCGGCTCGTGGTTCTCCTACGGTGAGGACAGAATCGGTCAGGGTAAGGATAATGTACGCAAGTTTCTTGAAACTCACACGGATATTGCCGACGAAATTGAGGCAAAGGTGCGCGACGCTGCAAAGCCCGAACTTCTTGACGAGGATATCGAGGCTGCATTTGAGCTTGATGACGATTTTGATGTAAGAGAATTTGAGCTTGACGAGTGATTGTTTTAAGATGTACCTCGGCTGATAATGGCGAGGGTGTAAAGATAACAATTGATAACTGCGGTGTAAAAAATACGCTTACTGTCAGCGCCGATGATTTTCTGTCTTCAGGCATTAAAAAAGGGGATATTTCAGAGGGGGACTTTGAGTATCTTGCCGAGGCGGATAAGCGTTACGGCGCAAGGCGTGCCGCTATTCGTATCATAGCTGCGGGGCAGTGCTCTGCACAAAAACTTTACGAAAAGCTCCGCCGCCGCGGTTTTCCACATGAATGTGCAAAAAATGCGTCGGATTATGTCAAGGAAAACGGCTATATTGACGAGGAGTGGCAGATAGAAAGCTATCTTGGTGACTTGCTCGAAAAAAGATACATAGGACGTAGAAAATTTACCGCAATGCTTCTTGCAAAAGGGTACAGCGCGGATAAAATCGCCGCCGTTACCGATGCTAAATACTCCGACGAGGATTTTGCGCTCTTCAGGCGTAAATTTCTTGAAAAAACATTCGGCAAAACAAAACCCGAATCGCGTGAAGAAGCGCTTGAAATGAAGAAAGCCCTCTATAAACAAGGGTATTAAAATAATCACTTGAAAATGTTTACATTTTCAAGTGGTGCAATGGCGTTCACTCGCGTCGCACTCACCGTGCGCGCCATTTAAGGAGTAAAAAGGTCGGCACATGTCCGCCCTTTTTACAATTATTTTTCAAAAATTTTTGGAAAGGGTGCGGGAAAACCTTTTTATAAAAAGGTTTTCTCCGCGGCTCTCGTATATGAAAATAGGATTTGTTTCGCTCGGTTGCTCCAAAAACTTGGTTGACACCGAGGTTATGCTTAAAATTTTAGCAGACGCAGGGTATGAAATCACACCCGATGAAACCGAGGCTGACATAATTGTGGTCAACACCTGCGGTTTTATTCAAAGCGCAAAAGAAGAAGCCATTGAAAACATTCTCGATGTTGCATGGCTTAAGAAAAACAGAAAATTAAAGGCTATCATCGCCACAGGTTGCCTTGCAGAGAGATACCGCGAGCAGATCCTCACAGAAATGCCCGAGGTTGACGCGGTGCTTGGCACAGGCTCATACCACAAAATTGCCGAGGCTGTTGAAGCCGTTGCAAAGGGCGAAAAATACACATCATTTGAAGATAAAAATCAGTCTCCGCTCGGCGGTGAGCGCGTTCTCACCACTCCCGAATACACCGCTTATCTCAAGGTGGCGGAGGGCTGCGACAATAAATGCACATATTGTGCAATTCCGCTTATCCGCGGCAAAATGCGCTCGCGCACGATCGAGGATATTGTAAACGAGGCAAAAGAACTTGAAAAAATCGGCGTTAAAGAGTTAAATCTCATTGCGCAGGACACTTCACGCTACGGTCTTGATATCTACGGCGAGTACAAGCTTGCAGAGCTTGTAAGAAAAATCACCGAGGAAACGGCAATTCCGTGGATAAGACTGCTCTATCTCTATCCCGATAAGATCACAGACGATCTTATTGCCGAGATGCGCGACAATGAGCGCGTGATTAAGTATGCTGATATTCCTGTTCAGCATATCAGCGACAAAATGCTTGGCGCAATGAATCGCCACGGCGACAGTGCTACGATCCGTGATGCTATTGAAAGGCTTCGCCGCGAGATTCCCGATATTACGCTCCGCACAACAGCTATTGTCGGATTTCCAGGCGAGAGCGAAGAGGACTTTACCGAGCTTTGCGAGTTTGTAAAGGAAACCAAGTTTGACCGCTTTGGCGCGTTTACCTACTCCGAGGAGGAGGGAACCGCCGCCGCAGAGTTTGACGGCAAAATCGACGAGCAGACAAAGCAGGACAGATACGATACGCTGATGCGTGTTCAGCTTGCCGTGTCCGAAAAGAAACTTGCGGCAATGGTTGGCAAGAAAATAGAGGTGCTCTGTGAGGGATTTGACACAGTTTCGGGTGTTCACTTCGGCCGCAGCCGCGCCGATGCCCCCGATGTTGACGGCAAGGTGTATTTCACCGCACCAAAGAAAATCCGCGCCGGCAGATTTGTTGAAGTTAAAATAACAGAAGCTCTCGACTACGATTTGTTTGGCGAGTTAGTTTAGAAAGATATGGGATGCTTTTTGAAAAAAGCACCCCAAACCCCGCAAAAACTTTTATAAAGGTTTTAGGAAAACTTTTTATAAAAAGTTTTCCTAATATAAAAGGAGAAAAAATGAAACTTAATCTTCCAAATAAGCTTACGCTTATACGCTGCGTACTTGTACCGGTATTTTTAGCAGTCCTCATTATTCCAAAGAGCACACTTGTGGCGTGCATCGGTTCGGCGGCGATTTTTGCAATTGCTTCTTACACCGATATGCTCGACGGCAAAATTGCGCGCCGCGACAATCTCATCACCAATTTTGGCAAATTCATGGACCCGCTTGCAGACAAACTGCTTGTGTTTGGTGCGCTGCTCGGCATACTCTGCCGTTTTGAAAACATCCGTCCCGTGTTTGTATGGTGCGCGTTTATTGTAATTTTCCGCGAGCTTGCGGTCACATCAATGCGTCTTGTTGTATCGGGTTCAAGCGGCAAGGTGATCGCCGCAAAGATGATTGGCAAGATTAAAACGGTTATCCAGATTGCGGCAGTGCTTGTATGTCTGCTTGAGCCGATTGCACTTGAACTTATCGAGAGCTACAATGTACCGTATGCAAGCTATGTTTTTATGGTTCTTATGGCACTTATCACTCTCATTTCGGGCATCGACTACATAAGGGATTACTGGGAATTTATTAACCCCAACGAATAAAAAAAGGCTTCCGAAAGGAAGCCTTTTTTTATTTGAATATATAGCTGTAATAATTCTTGTTGAGGATCTGCGGTGAATATTTACGCTTTGCCCAGAGCACATTGTTTATGTTTTTGACATATGCGGCAATTTCCTCATCGGTTGCCTCAAAGCCCTCAGCAGGTGTAAAGCGCTTTGTATCCGCGTTGTAGGTGCCGTATTTATTCATCCAGCACCAGTTTGGACCTGTGAAAAGCGCATTGAGAATTACAAGCGGGTCGCTGTCCGAAAGAATATCGGTGCCCATCATAAGGCGGCTGTCATATTCAAGCCCAAAGAGGTTTGAAACTGTGGGGATAATGTCAATTGACGAGCAGGGTTTGTCAACCACAATCGGTTCCTTCATGCTTGCCGACCAGATTATAATTGAGTTGCGGAGCAAATCGAGGTTGTCATAGACATCCGCATCGGTGATGGAGTAAAGCTCCTTAAGCTCATCGGCGGTGAGTGCATATGGGTAGTGGTCCGCGCTCATAACAAATACGGTGTCCTCAAGCTTGCCTGCGGCATCAAGCGCGTCAACAAGCTCCTTAAGCATCAGCTCAACCTCGTACTGGCAGGCGTGGAAAGCCTTTATGCCGTCGGAGGCGTTCAGGTTTTCAACAATTGCCTTATGCTTTTTCGACATCTGGTTGCCGCCGAAGTTGTAGTTTGCGTGTCCGCTGACCGTCATGTAGTAGATGTGGAACGGTTTGTCGGAGTTGATGAAATAGGGCAGAGTTGCCTGCGCCATTTCGTGGTCGCTGCGCGGCCAGCAATTTCTGATAGTATCGCCGTTTTCGTTTATCGGGTCATCCTCAAGGCCGTTGCCGATACCGATGTAGTTGTAGCCGAGCGCCTTGTGTGAGAGGTTGCGGCTGTAGTAATCGTAGGTGTGATTGTGGAAAGCGTAGACCGTGTAGCCGAGCTTGTTGAACTGCGTACCAAAGGCAAAGGGCATTGTGTTGCCGTCAAGCCAGCCGAGGCATTTTGCACTCTGGTGAAAGTTGCCGCTTGTTGCGGCATATTCGCCCGTTGCGGTGGAGCCGCCCCACAGAGATGTGTAGGAATTTGTAAAGACAAAGCCCTCATTTGCCATTTTATAAAGGGTGGGTGTGCGGTCCTTGTCTATGGTTTTGTACGAAAAGCCCTCAAGCGTGAGGAAGATGAGGTTTTTGCCCTCAAACATGCCTGTATACTTGTTCTTTTTTGTGGGAGTAAGACTTGCAAAGTATTCGTGCATCGCCTTGATTTCCTTATTTTTTTCATTTGCAATAAGGGTTTCAAAGTCGATATCCATTACGTTGTCGCCGTAAACTATCGGCTGTGGAGGTATCTCTTCGGGCGCGGTGGTTTCGGCAGTTTCGCCCGCGGTGGCTTGTTCAGGAGTTGTGACAAAAGGATTGTGCACGCTTTCGTCGGGAATCTCAATTTCGTCATCTTTAAAACCGAAGAGAGCGGCATTTACGTCAAGGCGCATTGTTGTTACAACGCCAAAGCGCTTGACCGACTCTTTTGTTTCAAATGTGCGGTAGTAGTAGTGATAGTTTCCGGTTCCTATCTCGGCTTTGTCAAGTCCGACAATGCCCACTGCAAGCAGGTGGCACAACAGCGCCGCCACAAGCAGATATATGCGGAACGAAAATGTGGGAGAAAATGCGGGCGCATACTTTTTAAACTTTGCAATTAAAATTACAAGCGGAATAAACAAAAGCACGATCGTAAACCATGTTCTGTTAATGGCGGAGAGCATAACGTCGGTAAAGTCGCCCATTGCCTCGCCTGCAAGGTCCATCATTGAAATTGTATAGTAGTCGCCGAAGATGTTAAAGTAAACGCACTGCGAAACGATGACAAGAGTTGCAAGCGTCAGCACTGATACGGTAAAAATGCGGTTTGCCTTGAGCGGCAACAGCAGCGCAATGCCGTTTATCAGAAAACCGAAGGCAAACGAGAAAAGAAAAATAAGGAGCAGCGTTACAATCGGCAGACCGTTTCCAAGTGAGTAGTTGTAGATGATTTCCATATAGAAAATGGAAAGCGGAAAGAATAAAAAGAAAAAGAAATTGAGTTTATTTCTCTTGCGCACACGCTCGGCGGCGCGCACATCTTTAGGAGCTTTCTGGAAAAGCGCATTGAAATTTGGTTCATTTGCAAAAAAGTCTTTAACCGTGGCAAAAAATTTTTTCATGGCTCCTCCTTTCTTTCATTTAATTAATATATGCAATGAGGTAGAATTATATTTTACTACATATTTGAAAGTTTTACAAGCAAGTTTAGCGAAAAATATCATATACTTTTGTTTTTTCGCATTTCGCGCGGAGTTTTGCCAAAAAAAGCAAATAAAACTTTTCTGAAATATGCCGCCGACGAAAAAGAAAGCCGCGAGCTTATCTCCTCAACTGAAAGGTCGGTGGTTTGGAGCAGCTCCACTGCCATTTCGGTGCGGATTCGGTTTTTTTCGGTGATCGGGGTGGTGTTTCCTTTTTCGCGAAAGAGGGTATACAGCGCGGACTCGCTGATGCCGAGATGCCTTGCAATGGTGGGGACGGTGCAATCAATGTTTGCGCGCATATAGGCGCGTGCCCTCGAGAGCATTTCGCGCGATTGGTCGCGCACGGTGGGAGTCATATGGGGCAGCACCTCATAGAGCATTTCAAAAAGAAGTCCCACTGTGCGGCAGTTTATCTGCTTGTTTTCGGAGAGGGCAGCGAGCAGCTCCCATGCGTGACTGCTCATCACAAGTTTTTGCACACCGTAGGAGGTGTTGTGATGCTGCACAAAATTGTAAAATGCATATGAATCGTAGCAGATGTTTTCGCCCTCCCAATAGGAGTGGTATCTGCATCCCGGCGGAGTGTAAAAAACATCGCCCGCCGTAAATGTGTAAACCGTACCTTCAACATCAAATGCCGCACTGCCGCTTTTTATGTATCCGATGTGGTGGCAGAGCGTGCCCACTGAGTTATCAGTGTGATGCCGGTTTTTGAAATTGAATGTTGCAAAATAAAAAGAATTGCAGAACTGTATATTATCCATGCGTTAAAACCTACCGTTTAGCCACTTTTTTTGTAGAATATTACCCATTTTTTACAGTATATCATATCGTAAATGAGTAGTCAATAAAGTAGTATGAATGTGTAAAAATATAAATTAAAGGTTAACACACAATGCAAATAACACACCACGCGTCATTCTGAGCATTAGCGAAGAATCTGAAAACCTTGTGTATACAAGGTTTTTCTCCCTAAGACGAGCTTCGCTCGCAGATCCTTCACATTCGTTCAGGATGACAGACAGAAAGTGATGAGACCTTTTATTTCACAATGGAGGATATTACAATGGAACAGAAGAAAGTACTCGTTCTCGGCGGAACAGGTGCAATGGGCGTTTATGTAGTTCCCGAACTTTTAAAGCTTGGCTACAAGGTTGACGTTCTCTCCCTCGACGCAAGAGAAAGCGACAATGAAAATCTCCGCTACTTCCAGGTAGCAAATGCAAAGGTTGAGGATACTATCCGTCCCTTCCTCGAAGAAGGCGGCTATGACGGTATTGTAGACTTTATGCTCTACACCACAAAGACATTTACCACCCGTCACAAGCTTCTCCTTGACAACTGCAAGCACTACATCTATCTCTCGTCCTACCGCGTATACGCTGACGAGCAGCATCCCATTACCGAGAGTGCTCCCCAGCTTCTTGACGTTTCCACCGATGAAGAAATGCTCGCAACCGATACATACGCGCTTGCAAAGGGCCGTCAGGAAGACATTCTTGAAAATTCTTCCTACGACAACTGGACAGCTATCCGTCCTGCAATCACATTTTCAAAATTCCGCTATCAGCTTGTAACCCTTGAGGCAGGCGTTATCATCCGCCGCGCACTCGCAGGCAAAAAGGTTCTTCTCCCCGAGGGCGCAATGAAGGCGCAGGCAACCATGACCTGGGGCGCAGACGTTGCAAAGATGATTGTTCGTCTTCTCTTTAACGAAAAGGCAAAGAGAGAGCACTACACCGTTGCAACCGCAGAGCACAACACCTGGGAAACCGTTGCTTCTTACTATCACGACCTCATCGGTCTTGAGTACGAGGTTATCCCAACAGACGACTTCCTTCGTCTTGTTAACCCCGACGATCCCTTCCGCGGTCCCCGTTGGCAGCTTGAGTATGACAGAATGTATGACCGCATCGTAGACAACTCCAAGGTGCTTGAGGTAACAGGTCTCAAGCAGTCCGACTTTACTTCTGTTCGCGATGCACTTGCAATCGAACTTGCTGCACTTCCCAAGGACACCGTATGGCCCAATGACGCAGATCTTTGCGACAGAATGGACGAATATATCAAGGAACACAACCTTTAAAATAAAAAAACTCTCGCTTTTGCGGGAGTTTTTTATCTTTCAAGCGGATTCCATTTGCCGCTGAGATAGCGTATAAGAAACAGGACAAAGAGAAGAAAGTTGTGCGCTATCATACATGCCCACGCGCTGACAAGTCCGAGGTTGAAGAATGTGATGCATATAAATGTGCCGACGATTCGCACGCCCCACATTCCGGCAATGTTGTAGAGAAAGGGAACTGTGGTGTTGCCAACGCCGAGCATCATGCCCTCTAAAATTATTGCCGCGCCAAATACGGGTTCTGAAAATGCCACCATTCGCAATATCCTTGCGCCAAGCGCGATAACCGTTTCATCGTTTGAAAACAGGTCCATCATCGGCTCTGCAAAGATGAATAAAAGGCCGCCCGAAATTATCATAAGCGTGATTTCCACAATCAGAATCACCCTTGAAAAGTCGCGCATACGCTCCTTGTCGCGCGCGCCGAGCGCATTGCCTGCAAGCGTTGCCGCCGCGGTCTGCATACCGTAGCCGGGGATGTAGAACGCAGATTCTACCGTATTTGCAATTGTGGTGGTTGCGGTTGCAATGTCGCCAAGCGAGTTTATCATTGAGGCAAAAACCACGTATCCGAGGTAGGTGCCGAATCGCTGAAACATATTTGGAATTGCAATTTTAAGGCAGGGGCGGAGAATTTCGCGGTCGGGGAGCATTTTGCAGCCGATCGGCGAGATTTCTTTGTGTGTAAATAGTGAGACTGTGATTAAAATTCCGCCTGCGGCAAAAGCAATTGCGCTAGCCGCCGCCGCGCCGTTTACACCGAGTCCCGCGCCGAAGATTTTAACGCTTTTTCCTAAAATGCAAACTGTGCGTGTTTCATAGATAAGGAAAAAGTTGAGC
>SVRG01000138.1 GCA_015064965.1 Oscillospiraceae bacterium | reverse complement strand
AAAGAACTTTATGAAAGTGATGCCAATATAGCACGTCTACTTGATACAGCAAGAGCGCTTGAGGGAATGCCGCGTCATGCATCAACACACGCTGCAGGTGTTGTAATCACGGATAAAGAAGTTTCTTCATATGTTCCGCTCGCTACAAACGGTGATACAACCGTGACACAGTTTGATATGGATACTGTTGCCGAACTAGGACTTGTAAAGTTCGACTTTTTGGGGCTCAGATATCTCACTATTATTTCTGAAGCGGAAGAACTTATAAAGAAGACAAATCCTGATTTTGATATTTATAAAATTCCGTTTGATGATAAAGCGACATATTCTTTAATATCTGCCGGTCAGACCGGCGGCGTTTTTCAGCTTGAATCCAAGGGAATGAAGCAGGTGTTAACCGAACTAAGGCCCGAAAAAATTGATGATGTGATTGCTGCTATTGCACTCTATCGTCCGGGACCGATGGATTCAATCCCAATGTATATCGAGCGTCGGCATGGCAGACAAACTACGGAATATAAGTATGCGGCACTTGAAAGAATACTTTCAAAAACCTATGGATGTATAGTATATCAAGAGCAAGTAATGCAAATTTTTTGTGAGATCGCGGGTTATACATTGGGCAAGGCGGATATTGTACGCCGTGCGATGTCCAAGAAAAAAGCTTCTGTGATGGAAGCTGAAAGAGCGGCGTTCGTTTTAGGCGCTACAGCTCGCGGTATGAGCGAAAGCGATGCAGTTGAACTTTTTGAAGATATGGCAAGCTTTGCAAGCTATGCTTTTAACAAGAGTCATGCGGCATCATACGCTGTTGTGACATACCGTACAGCGTATCTTAAGGCTCATTATATGGCAGAATATATGGCTGCGCTACTTACAAGCGTGCTTGGTGATTTTGGAAAAACTGCTGAGTATATCAGTGAGTGCAGCAAGGCAAAAATTTCTGTACTTCCTCCCGATATTAATGAAAGCATTTCTACATTCGGTGCTAATAACGGAGTAATTCGTTTTGGCTTGCTTGCGCTTAAGGGAGTAGGCAGATTGTTTGTTGAACAGATAATATCCGAAAGAGCGATTAACGGTAAGTTTAAAAGCTTTGAGGATTTTATTGTTCGTATGGGCGGCTATGACCTGAACAAGCGGCAGGTTGAATCGCTTATAAAGAGTGGTGCTTTTGACAATCTCGGTGTTTATCGCAGTCAATTGCTTGCCACTTACGAAAAAATAATAGAAAATGCGCAGAGCAAGCGCCGTTTTGAAGTTGACGGACAAATCGACTTTTTCTCAATGGTTGATAATACTGCTGATTTTGCGCCGGTGAAGTTTGATTATCCAAGTATTCCGGAGTTTACACTTCGCGAAAAATTAATGCTTGAGAAAGAATGTTCCGGAATGTATTTTTCCGGGCACATTCTTAACGATTATTCAAAGCATATAGAAGCGGTAAGGGCAGATAGTATTTCTGAGATATTAGCTTCTTTTGAAGATGAGGAGAATGCCGGAAAATACCGCGATAAACAAACCGTAAACATTTGCGGTATTATAACTAAAAGAACAGTGAAAGCAACCAGAAACGGTGATAATATGGCATTTGTCAGCGTTGAGGACAAAACCGGCGAAATGGAAGCAGTGGTGTTTTCTAAACAGTTTGAGCGTTTTTCGGGTTTGCTTTTTGTAGAGAGTGCAGTGGTGCTCGGCGGTACTGTTTCCGTTAAAGATGATGAACCGCCAAAGATTTTGCTTAATTCCTGTGTACCGCTTATTCCAAACGAAAGCTACAGTGACAAAAAGCCGCAAACTCTATATATAAAGGTCCCTTCTGCTCATGCCAAGGTAACCGAAACGGCACTTTCTCTCATCGGAAAGTCAAATTCCGGGGCAGATGTTGTGCTTTTTGATGTTCAAACCGGAAAATATGTAAAAGCGGTCGGATATAAGGCAACACTTTCCAACACGCTTTTAAATTCACTTTCCGGATTGTTTGGTAGCGAAAATATTGTAATAAAATAGTTATGATGAAAAATCATCAATTATTTTAGATAACTCTGTGAAGGTACAGATGTCAATTCCTTTTTTTAGTGCCAATCGGTCATTTTTAGGCAATGTTGAGGTAAGGACATCTATAATATCAATAAGAATATCACTCTCGGCATCGTATATACCTATTTTACCGCCACATTCATAAAGTCGGTATATTGCTTTGCTTGGCAGTTTGGGAATAGTTGCTGCTTGAACGTTGTGCGTTTCGTATGCCGGCTTAGTTTCAGCGATTTTCTTTGAAATGTTTGCAGTCATCGTGATGTTGGCAATCCCTATTGCTAAAAAAGATGTAATAACTGCTGCTACGATACTGCCAAATAAGAATTTTTTGTTGGGAATTTTGATTTTCATATTGCCGTTTCCTTTAGTTTAATTGTGAATATTATTTGCAATACGTGGTGAAGTATACTTTATCACACAGCAAAATTATTATGAGGTTTTAGCGTGAATAACAAAGATAAAACTTTTAAACAACTCAAAATAGGTAGCTTTAAGCGAGAAAAGCCATCGGTGAAAAAGGGATTTAGTATAGTCGGAAAAATACTAGGCTATATTATGTGCTCGCTTTTGACCATACTTTTGGTGTGCCTTATTGCAGGTATTATTGTCGGTTGTGCATTTGCCATTTATGTAAGTGAGAATATTGACCCCACTGTTGATGAGATGCTTTTTTATACATCAACCAGTGAGCAGACTACGACAATATATTACTACGATTATAAGGATGCAGACGCGCGAAGAAATCGCGATCCAAATGCTGAACTTTCCGTGCTCAAAAAAATCTACGGAGCTGAAAATAGCCTTTGGGCGCCTATAGACGATATACCAAAGAATCTCCAAAATGCATTTATCGCAATAGAAGACAAGAGATTCAGAACACATGACGGTGTTGACTGGCGCAGAACTGCCGGCGCGGTGCTTAATTTCGTTGTAGGCTTTGACGAATCGTCTTACGGCGGTTCGACAATCACACAGCAGCTTATTAAAAACGTAACCGGGGATAATGAGGCTACAATTCAAAGAAAGGTAGAAGAAATTCTTCGCGCTCTGAACCTTGAAAAGACAATGGAAAAGGACCAGATTCTTGAACTGTAC
>SVRG01000039.1 GCA_015064965.1 Oscillospiraceae bacterium | reverse complement strand
AAGGACAAAACGTTGACAACATTTTGTTTGCAGATACCGAAAATGAAAAAGTGCGTGCTTTGTGCGCGGTTGGTGTAATTGTTGGCACCGGAAACGGAAAATTCACTCCGGATGCGTTTATCACACGTCAGGAGGTTGCAACGATTCTTGCAAGAGTTTATGCGCTTGATAAAAAGCTTCCTGCGGCGGACTCTTTTGTGTATGCCGATGATGCATCGATCGCTGATTGGGCAAAGGAAAATGTATACGCTATGCGCGCTGCTGAAATCATGGTGGGAGTGGACGGCGGAAAGTTTTCCCCTTTGACTATGTGTACCACAGAGCAGACAGTTTTGGCTGCGCTGCGTCTTGTAAAATGAATATAAAAAGAAGTTGCCGATTTGCGGCAACTTCTTTTTTATCTATTTACTATTTACTTTTGAAAATAAATTTGCTATAATATAATGAAACCTTAAAATAGGATAACTATCAAATAAATTTATAAAGGATTTTTTATATGTATAACAATAAAAACAAATCAGGCGGCCAGCGCAACACGCTGATATCGCTGATAATAGGAGTTGCATCGCTTATAGTTTTTTTAGCGTTGCTTTCATTTGACGTTTCTCCTGTTGTGTCTTTTATCATAGCGTTTGTGGTTTTGACCGGAGGAAATGCGGTTTGCAGTTTTATTTTGCGCCGCAAAACCGATAGCGGTGATGAAAAACTGACAAGCTCACTTGGGCAGATAATGCTTGAGATGGTTATAAAGATGCAAAACCCGATGGTTATTTGCGATACAACCGGCAAAATCATCTGGCGCAACCGCGCGTTTGCGCTTGCTACTGAGCGGATCGGCTCGGTTATGGGTGCAAAGATCGATTCGATCTCTTCGGTAAATACCGAGGAGCTTGAAGAAAAGGGCACCGTTTTTGCAGAACTCTGCGACCGCCGCTACCAGGTGGAGCTGCTTCATTTCAAGACCGATGAAAAAAAGTATTGGTTCTTGATTTTTGATGACAGAACTTTAATAGATTCGCTTAATGTGCAGATAGAAAACGAGCGCAGCGTTGTTGCATATGCGATTATAGATAACCTTGAGGAGCTTTCACGCAACAGACAGGATTCGCTGAAAGCAGAAGCAAATGAGGTTGAGGAGATCCTGCGCGAATTTGCGAAATCCTTAAACGGTATTCTCCGCGAGTATGACCGCAATAAATATATGTTGATTATGAACCGTGCCGGATTTGCAAAATGCCGCGCCAACAACTTTGCGGTTTTAGATAGAATACGTGATATCCGCGTAGGCGACCTTGGCATACCGATTACCGTTTCCATTGGTATAACTGATATCGGCGATAGCCTTGCCGAGCGTGAGGCGGGCGCAAGAGAAGCACTTTCAATGGCGCTTGCTCGCGGCGGCGACCAGGTTGCATACAAGTCGGAGGGCAGCATGGTGTTCTTCGGCGGCAATACTCGCCCGGTGCAAAAAATTTCCAAGGTTTCGGCAAAGGTGCGCTCTGGCGAACTTACTGCAAGAATAAATGTGGCATCAAATGTAATTATTATGGGCCACAGGAATGCTGACCAGGACTGCTTTGGCGCATCTGTGGGCATTGCGCGTCTTGCGCTGTACTGCGGAGTAAAGCCTTATATCGTTATTGACCGATGCGATCTTAAAACCGAGGATTTTATCAGCAAATTTGCTTCTTTGCCGGAATACGAAGACGTATTTGTTGACGAAAACGAGGCAATGAGCCTTATCGAGTCGGATACGCTGCTTGTAGTTGTGGATGTAAACAATGTTGACCACATGCTTTCAAGCGGAATTGCGATTTCTGTTAACAACGCACTTATTATCGACCACCACAGAAAGACAGATTCACGTGTTAAGCGCGATTGGCTTGCAGAGTATATCGAGCCGTCGGTATCCAGCGCCTCCGAACTCGTTGCCGAGATCTTAGAGCAGTCAGTCGGTGAGGGCAAACTTCTTAAAGAAGAGGCAAATGCACTTCTCGGCGGCATCATTCTCGACACAAAGCAGTTTACCCGCTCAACGGGTGCAAGAACATTCAATGCGGCCATCTATCTGAGAAGTGCCGGTGCAAATATATACGAATCTGCTGCAGAGCTTAAGAGTGATTTTGATGAGTTCCAGAAGCAGTCCAAAATCATGTCCGATCTGCTTGTGTATAAAAAACGCTTTGTAATAGCAAAGGATGAGCAAAGCGACGTTCACACCGACACTGTTGCTGCGGCAAAGGCGGCAGAAGCACTCCTTTCCATAAGGGGAGTTGATGCAGCATTTGTGCTTATCCGCCTTGGTGGAGAAACACATATTTCCGCACGTTCAAACTCGCAGGTAAGTGTGCAGCTTATTCTTGAAAAAATAGGCGGCGGCGGACATCTTGACAGCGCAGGTGCAAAGTCGGGCGATCCGCTTGTGATAATGCTTGAAAATCTCAAGGGTGCTATTGACGAGTACCTTGAGGAAACAAATAAAAACAATTAAACCGTATCGGAGGATATAAAAATGAAAGTAATTCTTCTTAAAGATGTAAAGGGAACCGGTAAAGCCGGAGAGATCAAGGACGTTTCTGACGGATTTGCCCGCAATTTCCTTATCCCAAAGGGAGCAGCAAAGGTAGCGGACGCAGGCGCACTCAGCGACCTTAAAAATAAAGAAGCAGCAAAACAGCACAGAATTGAGGTTGAAAAGGCAGAGGCGCGCGAACTTGCAGCCCGTCTTGAGGGAATCCTTGTAAAGATTGAGGCTTCTCACGGCGCTGACGGACGTCTTTATGGCTCCATCACTTCTCAGCATGTTGCTGATGAACTTAAAAAAGCAAGCGGCATTGAGATTGATAAGCGCAAGATCGTACTCGACAATCCCATTAAAGCATACGGAAAGTATGAGATCCCCGTAAAACTTTACGGCAGCGAGATCCAGGGCAAGATTAATGTCGTTGTGACCGAGAAGTAATTTTTAAGAGAGGTAATCACTTTGAACGGCGATTTTACCAGAAAAATGCCGGTTGCGATCGAGGCGGAGCAATCTGTGCTCGGTTCGATTCTTATCAATCCCGAAAGTTTTGATAAGATTGCCGGAATTATCGTTTCCGACGATTTCTATCTTGAGGAGCACCGCAACATCTTTGAAACGATGAAGGAGCTTTATAAAAAGAATAAAGAAATCGACGTTGTAACGCTTATAGATGCACTTGTGCGCGACGGCGTGTATGACAAAGCGGGCGGTACAGAATACATTAAAATAATTGCAAAAACCGTTCCCACAGCGGCAAATATAGTTGACTATGCAAACATTGTAAAGGATAAGAGCGTTTTGCGCAGCCTTATCAATGTGTGTGACGATATTTCAGGCGAGGCTTATTCCGAGGAGGGCGATGTTGAACATCTGCTGGACGCGGCTGAGCAGCGCATCTATGAAATCGCAGACCGCCGTGCTTCAAAGAATTTTGAGGAAATCGGCGACGTTTTGCACCGCGTTTATAAGCATCTCGAGCTTATCTCAAAGGATAAGAGTGCGCTTAAAGGCACATCCACGGGCTTTTCGGGCATTGACCGCGTGCTTGTGGGTATGGGCGACAGCGACCTTGTACTTGTCGGCGCACGTCCCGGCATGGGTAAGACCTCGTTTTGTCTTAACATAGGTACAAACGTAGCAAAAGCGACAGGCAAAGCGGTTGCTATGTTTTCGCTTGAAATGTCATCTGATCAGCTTGTTCAGCGTGTGCTTTCAAGTGAAGCGATGGTTGAGAGCAACGCGCTTCGCGGAGGCAATCTCACCGAAGAGGACTGGACAAAACTTGCCCATGCGGCAAGCGAGCTTGCCGAGTGCAAGATCCTGATTGATGACACCACAGGTCAGACGATAATGTCGATGAAGGCAAAACTCCGCAGAGTTAAAAACCTCGGACTTGTAATTATCGACTATCTCCAGCTTATGAATTCCGACCGCAAGATTGACAACCGTGTGCAGGAAGTTGCGGACATTTCGCGAAATCTTAAAATCATGGCAAAAGAACTCAATGTTCCGATTATTTGCTGCGCACAGCTTTCGCGCGGACCTGAGTCAAGAACCGATAAAAAGCCGATGCTTTCCGACCTTCGTGACTCCGGTGCGATTGAGCAGGACGCCGACGTGGTAATGTTTATTTACCGTGACGAATACTATAAAACCGACCGTCCGGCAGGCGAGGACGAACAGGCGGCAAACACAGCTTCGATCATCATCGCTAAAAACCGTCATGGCGGAACCGGCGAGATCAAGGTTGGCTGGATAGGTCAGTATACCAAATTCCGCACCATTGATAACGATATGGACGCATAAAATGGAAAATACAAAAAGAAAGTTTTTTGCAGCAGTCGAGGAGTTTTCGCCTGACAGCGGTGTAGTTGTTGCGCTTTCCGGCGGAGCAGACTCGGTATGCCTCTTGGACCTTTTTCTTGAGTGCGGCTTTGCACATCCCGTTGCGGCGGCGCATTTTAATCACAATTTACGCGGTGAAGAAGCAAAACGCGATGAGGATTTTTGCATTGAACTTTGCAAAAAAAGAGGCGTGAAACTGTTTTTAGGCAGCGCGGATGTAAACGCACTTGCAAAGATAAACGGCAAAGGCGTTGAAGAAGCGGCAAGAGAAGCGCGGTATGCGTTTCTTGAAAGCGTGATTGAGAGCAATACCGGTTTTTCGTATATCGCTACAGCCCACAACCGCGGCGATATGTGCGAAACAATGTTGCTCAATCTTGCACGTGGAACTTCTCTTGACGGCATGTGTGCAATTCCAAAACGGAGAGGGAATATTATCCGTCCCATTCTGGATGTAAGCCGCGAGGAGATTTTAGCATATAATAAATCAAGGTCGCTTGAGTTTATCACAGATTCGACAAATCTTGACGATAAATACAGCCGCAACCGCGTCAGACTTAATATTATGCCTGAGATAAAACAGCTTTACAGCGGATACGAGGAGAATTTTGCAAGGGCTGCAAGACTTTTCCGCCGTGATAGCGATTATATCGCAGGTGAGGTTGAAAAAAAGTACACCGAGGTAGTCAAGGATGGTGTTATGTACACCGAAAATGCACAAAACATTCACCTTTCGATACTTTCGCGCATTGTAAAAAAGCTGTATAATTATCATGGATTTAAAGACCTTACCGAGGCGCATATAGATGCAATTTGCGAAAAGATAATAAGCGGTGACAAAAACTTTGAGTTGTCGCTTCACTCGTCGTATGCACTTTGTGAGCGCGGTAAGCTTACTTTTATAAAAACACTTCCCGAAGCCGATGAATTTTGCATTGATATAAACATCGGTGAAAGCGTTACGCTGCCGGGAGGAATTACGGTTACTCTTTCAAAAGAGAAAAAAGAGGGTGCGTATCCTCTTAAAGAGAGTGCACTTTGCGGCAGGCTCACGCTTCGCAGCCGCAGGGAGGGTGATACAGTAACCGTATTCGGCAAAACGCATAAAATCAAGCGCATGATAGCGGATAAAAAACTGTCAGTTAATGAAAAGTCAAAACTGTTTTTTCTCACCTCGGACGGTGAAATAATATATTCAAATATTCCTGCTACGGCGGACAAAGCTTTTTGTCGCCGCGGCGATATATGCATTTACATTACAGTAAAGGAAGAAAGACATGAACAATAACGAAATTTTGAGAGTGTTGGTAAACGAAAAAGAGATTGAAGAAACTACCACACGCCTCGCAGAGCAGATCGACCGTGATTTTGCAAATAGCAACGGCAGGCTTGTGTTGCTCGGTATATTAAAGGGATCGGTACCTTTTATGGCTGAGCTTATGAAAAAGATAAAATCCAATCCCGAGATCGAGTTTATGAAAGTTTCTTCATACGGCAGCGGCACAAAAACAAGCGGTTCGGTAAAGATCATTCTCGATTGGCAAAGAGAGAATATTGAGGAGTGCGATATAATAGTTGTAGAGGATATTATTGATAGCGGTCGCACGCTTTCATACCTTTGTCAATACTTAAAGCAAAAGGGGGCAAAGAGTGTCCGCACCTGCACTTTGCTTGATAAGCCGTCGCGCCGCGAGGTGGATTTCACTCCCGATTATTGCGGAGTTCAGGTCCCCGATGAATTTGTTGTAGGTTTTGGACTTGACTACGATGAGCGATATCGTGCACTCCCATACATAGGTATACTAAATCCCGAGGTTTATACAAAGTAAATTCGGTTAAAATAATAAAGCACAACACAGCGGAAAGGCTTGGTACCACATGAATAAGAATTTTAAGGTGATTATCGGATATGTTTTGGTAATTGCCGTAATCCTGTATCTTGGTTCCACTATGCTTGGCATCGGTCAGGAAAAGGATCCGGTATACAGCGACATTATAAGTTATTTCGAAAACGGCGAGGTTGAGAAATTCAAGATTTCTCAGAATAACGAACTCACCGTAACACTTAAAGAAAAAATCGAGGGAACCGACAAAAATAAAGAGGTCTATTATCTGCTTCGCGATGCAGGCTTCTTTATGGAAAACGTAGAAGAGTACATTGAGGGAATGGAATATGACATTCCCGGTGCAAAGACCTCATGGCTCACCATGTCGCTACCCTATATCATAATGATAGTTGTATCCGTATTCCTTTGGATGTTTGTTATAAGACAAATGAACGGCCAGGGCGGCAAAATGGGCAACTTTGGCAGAGCGCGTGTAAAACTCGGCTCCGACGAGAAAAAGCGTGTTACCTTTAAAGATGTTGCAGGTGCCGATGAGGAAAAGGAAGAACTTGAAGAAATCGTTGAATTTCTCAAAAACCCCAAGGAATTTGAGAAACTCGGCGCAAAAATTCCGCACGGCGTGCTTTTGATGGGCCCTCCAGGCACGGGTAAAACCCTTCTCGCTAAGGCAGTTGCAGGCGAGGCAAATGTTCCTTTTTACTCCATTTCCGGTTCGGATTTTGTAGAGATGTATGTCGGCGTAGGCGCATCACGTGTGCGTGACCTTTTTGAAACCGCGCGTCGCCACCCTGCATCCATTGTGTTTATTGACGAAATTGATGCTGTCGGACGTCAGAGAGGCACCGGCCTTGGCGGCGGACACGATGAGAGAGAGCAGACGCTCAACCAGCTTCTCGTTGAGATGGACGGCTTTGGTAACGGTACCGGTATTATCGTAATTGCGGCTACAAACCGTGCCGATATTCTTGACCCTGCGCTCCTTCGTCCCGGCCGTTTTGATAGACAGATCACCGTTAATTATCCCGACCTTCGCGGACGCGAAGCGATACTCAATGTTCATGCAAGGAACAAGCCCTTTGAAAGCGGAGTTGACTTTGCAACCATTGCAAAAACTACAGTTGGTTTTACAGGAGCAGACCTTGCAAACCTGCTCAATGAGGCGGCATTGCTTGCGGCACGCCGCAAAAAGAGCCTTATCGGCATGAATGATATCGAGGATGCCATGATGAAGGTGCTTATGGGTCCCCAGAAGCGCAGCAAGCGTATCCTCGACAAAGATAAAAAGATTACCGCTTATCATGAAGCAGGTCACGCGATTGCATCCAAGATCGTTTGCCCCAATGAAAGCGTGCATCAGATTTCTGTTATTCCTGCAGGACGTGCTGCAGGCGTTACAATTACTCTTCCCAAGGAAGATCTCACCCACCTCACAAAGAACGAGATGGAAGCGCGCATCGTTATGCTGCTTGGCGGACGCTGTGCAGAAGCGCTTATAATGGGCGATGTTTCTACGGGCGCATCAAATGATATTGAGCGTGCAACTGCTATTGCACGTAGCATGGTAACACGTTACGGCATGAGCGATATTCTCGGCCCCGTTGTTTACGGCAATGACCAGCAAAGCGTGTTCCTCGGCAGAGATTTTTCATCTTCGCAGAGTTATTCAGATAAGACTGCTTCGGACATTGACAGTGAGATTCAGCGAATTGTAAAGGAAGCATATGCAAAGGTTGAAAAGATTTTGACCGATCATATGGATAAGCTTCACTTTATTGCAGAATTCCTCTTCAAAAATGAAGTTATGGAAGAGGACCAGTTCGAGGCTGCAATGGAGGCTGAAAAACCCGCTATGGAAGCTATCGAGGCACTGAAGAGCGAGAGAGCGAAGCGTTCTGAAATGGAGAACGCCGAGGCAAAGCGCCGCCGCGAGGCTGAAGAAGAGGAACGCCGCAAAAAAGCGGAGGCAGAAGCATCAATCAGAATTGAAAAACTTGCCCCCGATGATTTGGACGACGAAAACCCTCCAAGACCTAAAGACTAAAACAAAAATCCCGCTTTTGCGGGATTTTTGTTTTTGTATTACATGATTAATCTGCTCTTGGTAAAAACAATGTATTTTTTATATCTTTCTGACTTTCTAAAGGCAGAGAACGCCATTTTGCCAGATTGTAAAAAACGCTAGATTTATATTGACGCTATGACGTAATAACAGTATAATTATATATATCTTAATGAAATCAGGAGGCAAGCATGTCGGAGTTTTTCAGTAATATATGGGAAGCGATTAAGGCGAATCCCACAGGTTGGATTATAGGAATCATTGTAACAGCGATGGGAGTTTTTCTATTACTAAAAATTATATTTATCAGAAGAGTTGCGCGCGAATGTGATGCTCGGGCATGGTATTCTGATACGCCCGCATCTGCTAATGTAACTTTAAGTAGCGATTACTTCGGTAATACATTTGCAGATATCAGATATAATCGTGGGCGAGTTGATGAGCATTGGACGCAAGATTACGATTTCCCGAACGGTAATTCTGTAAGTAAAAAATGCTATGGTGAACGCAAGGGGCGTGGCTACGGATACTTGTGGATGAATATTTTTGGTGATAAAAAGTTTGTTGCCGATCCTGCGGCTGAAGCGGTATACCATAGAAAAGCAGAAAGAATAGAAAAGAGAAGAGATGTTTTAGAAACGGCTGGAGAAATTACTGCTCTTATTTTTGCAATCGCATTTACTTTGGTGTCGGCTATATCATGTGCAATATTTATATTCGGATTTTCAACAGGTACATACGGCAATTACCCGGCGTACGTATTGCATGCTTTTTTAGTGAATCTTGCTGTTTCTACTGTTGGCATAATATTCTTTTGCTGGAATGATGAGTGTGAAGTTTGGTGGTATCTGATGGAGGGGATTGTTAACGTAAGTATGATTGCGTCTGTTTTGACGCTTGTATTTAACATTACGACAGTTGGAGGTAGTTTTAATGCGGCTTCGCTATTATTTTGCCTGACGCTCATTGCACCGTTTTTTGGACTCAAGCATTTGATTGAAAATATTTTTATGTAAAGGTGTAAACAAACCCGAGGCAACTATAACTGCCTCGGGTTTGTTTGTGATGTAAATAATGCTTATGTTGGCAAATTGGAAACCACAAACTGTAGGGGCGAATAGTATTCGCCCGCCCCAAAACCATCTGCTGGTGGCTAACGGGTGATCGATAATCGCCCCTACAGGTATGTGGAACATTTTTACTTAGTGCGCTAAACATCAATTTATTCTTCTTCCCCCTTGCCGAAAATATATTTCTATGATAAACTAATATATAATAAATAAACATAAATTAAGAGGCGGAAAATGCTCAAAAAATTAATGCTGATTATAAACCCTGTAGCAGGTAAAAAACGGATGAAAACTTATCTGCTTGATGTAATACAGATATTCGGACGTGGCGGCTTTATAACCACCACTTTTGTTACTGCGCGCCGCGGAGAAGCAACTGAGATGATGCAGCTTGCAAGTGACTTTGACCTTGTTGTATGCGCCGGCGGAGACGGAACGCTTAACGAAGTCATCTGCGGCATGATGAAATATAAGGTTAACATTCCACTTGGATATATTCCTTGCGGAAGCACAAATGATTTTGCGTCAAGCATGGGGATTTCGCTTGATATAAGAAAATGCGCGGAGTCCATTGTTACCGGAGGACCGCTTCCGCTTGACATTGGCAAATTCAACACTAAGTATTTTAGTTATGTTGCATCATTCGGCGCATTTACTGCGGCATCATATTCAGTACCGCAGGATGTGAAGAATTTTTGGGGACATGCTGCATATATCTTTGAGGGAATCAAGGATCTGCAGAGTATAAAGCCCTATCATATGAAGGTTGAAGCAGATGGAAAGACCTATGATGGCGACTATGTTTTTGGTGCGATCGCAAATTCAAAGTCATTTGGCGGCATAGTGAAACTCAAAGACGAACTCGTTTCGCTGAATGACGGACTTTTTGAGGTTTTACTCATAAAAATGCCCAAGAATATCGTTGATCTTAATACCATTATTAACTCGCTTACACAGAGCAAATTTGATAACAAATGTTTTGAGTTTTTCAAAGCGTCAAAAGTAAAGATTATTCCCAGCGAGCCAATTGCCTGGTCGCTCGACGGAGAATATATGCATCCGGGCGATGAAATCAATGTGACAAATATTCACGGCGCCATTGAATTTTGCAGATAAGGAGAGATTATGGCAAAGACATTAGCTGAATATTTATATAAATATACTCCCTCTGCAGAGCGTTATGCCGAGATCTTGTCTATTGGTACGGTTGCCGGAGTTCGCGCCGATAAAGAAAAACGCATGCTTGAAATTGATGCGGATTTTCCCAAGGTTTTTGAAAAGGCAGATCTGTATGCTGCAGAAAGAGAAATTGCCGAGGCGTATTCTTTAAACTCCGTGCGCATACTTCCGCGTTATCCGTCAGAGCTTTTTTCAAAAGCTTATATGACGGCAGTGCTCCTCGAAACAGAGCGTGTAGGCACTGTTTCCAAGGGCTTTTTCAACTATGCGGATATCGCGATAAATGACGGCGTTATAACCATCGAAATTCCGTTTGGCATGGGCGGTATCGGAATACTTGAAACCGCACAGACTGCTGCGGTTATTGCCGGAATAATAAAAAGCGAGTTCTCGCTTGATTTCAAGGTTGATATAAAGACAAGCGAGAATAAAGAGTATGTGGAAAGCCTGCACCGATCGGTGTTTGAAGAAGATTTTCGCCGTATGGATGCAAACATTGCGGCGGCTCTTCAAAATGAGGCGACGGGCAGAGAAAACCGCAGCGCACCGAGCGAGGAAGAGGCGGCTCCGCGACTTCCGATGATAGAGACACTTTCTACCGAGGAGCTTGACAGCGAACAGATAAGCGAAACTGTTTTCAAAAGCGGCAATATGGTGTTTGATACAAGCGAGAGCAGTATCATTCTCGGAGATGAGTTTGAGTTTAAGATTCCTACCCCGATGCGCAAATTGCAAAAGATGACGGGCACCACCGTTATCATGGGCAAGGTGTTTTCGATAGAAACAAAGGAAACTCGCAAGGGTGATAAAACCAACGTAACCATCGGCATCACCGACAATGATTCGTCAATATCGCTTCGCGGCGTTTTCCCGATAGAAGAGGCTGCATTTGTATCAAATATGAAGGAAGGAAAGTGCTATGCCGTTTACGGCAGAGTAAAACTCGATACCTTCTTCAATGAAAATGTTATGCGCCCTTTGCATATAGCAGAGATAAAGCCTGTGCTTCGCAAGGACACCTGCGAGGAAAAGCGTGTAGAGCTTCATTTGCACAGCGTGATGTCACAGATGGACGCCTTGATTGAGCCATCACAGCTTATTGCAACTGCAAAGCGTTTCGGTCACAAGGCGGTTGCCATTACCGACCACGGAAATGTGCAGTCTTTCCCAGAAATGATGCTTGCTGCAGAAAAGCAGGGTGACATCAAAGTTATTTACGGTATGGAAGCATACTTTGTTGACGATACTGCGCGTGCACTTTACGGCGAAAGTGAAGAACCGCTTAACGGCGAGTTTATAGTTTTTGATATTGAAACCACCGGTCTTTCCGTGGCAAACTGCGGCATTACCGAAATAGGTGCGGTGAAAATCAAGTCCGGCGAAATTCTCGATAGATTCAATATATTTGTAAATCCCGAAATGCCGATTCCGCAGAACATAGTTGAACTTACCGGAATTACTGACGATATGGTTAAGGATGCTCCGAAGATTGATGAGGCGCTGCCAAAATTCCTTGAGTTCTGCGGTGAGCGAGTGCTTATTGCACACAATGCAAATTTTGATACAAGTTTTATTCGCGCCGCTGCGGAAAAACTGAAAATTCCTTTTAAAAATCCGTATCTTGATACGGTTGCGCTGTCGCGTTTTGCAAACCCCGAACTGAAGAAGCATAAACTTGACGTGCTTGCAGAATACTACGGACTTGGCGACTTTAATCATCACCGTGCATCGGACGATGCCGAAATGCTCGCACACATTTATTTCAAGATGTCCGAAAAGATTATGAACGAGGGACTTATGGACCTTGGCGGCATCAATGCGGCGATGAGCGAGCACTCCGATCCGCTTAAACTCCGCACATATCACCAGATTATTTTAGTCAAGAATCAGACAGGACTGAAAAATCTCTACCGTTTGATTTCTGACAGTTATCTTAAATACTACAAGCGAAATCCGCGTATTCCAAAAACAGTACTTGAGCAGCACCGCGACGGACTTATCATTGGTTCTGCCTGCGAGGCGGGCGAGCTTTTTCGCGCAGTGCTTGACGGTCAATCGCAAGAAGAAATTGAGCGCATTGCAAGCTTTTATGATTATCTCGAAATCCAGCCCATATGCAACAACCGCTTTCTCATAGCAGAGGGCAAGGCCGCGGATGACGAGGCACTCCGCGATCTCAACCGAAAAATCGTTGCACTCGGCAAAAAACTTGGAAAGCCGGTTGTCGCAACTTGTGACGCGCATTTCTTAAACAAAGAGGACGAGGTATACCGCAAGATTTTGCTTGCCGGCATGAAGTTTTCGGATGCAGACCGCGATATCGGGTTGTATTATCGCACCACTGATGAAATGCTTGAAGAATTTGCATACCTCGGTGAGGAAACTGCGTACGAGGTTGTTGTAAAGAACACCAATCTTATAAGCGATATGTGCGAGGAGATCCGCCCGATTCCCAAGGGTACATATACACCTAATATGGAGGGTGCAGAGGAGGATCTTCAGCGCATTTGTTGGGAGCGTGCACGTTCAATTTACGGTGAAGACCTCCCGGAAATCGTTTCGCAAAGACTTGATAAAGAGCTTACCTCAATCATCAAGCACGGCTTTGCGGTGCTTTACATGATTGCGCAAAAACTTGTTGCATACAGTGAAAGTCAGGGCTATCTCGTAGGCTCGCGAGGCTCGGTAGGTTCATCATTTGTTGCTTCTATGGCGGGCATCTCCGAGGTTAACCCCCTTCCGCCGCACTATGTTTGTCCAAAGTGCAAGTACAGCGAGTTTTTTACTGACGGTTCGGTTGGTTCGGGATTTGATTTGCCCGATAAGAATTGTCCAAACTGCGGCGCACCGCTTACCGGTGAGGGGCATGACATTCCTTTTGAAACATTCCTTGGATTCTACGGCGACAAATCGCCCGATATTGACCTTAACTTTTCAGGTGATGTTCAGGGTAAGGTGCATAAGTATACCGAGGAACTTTTCGGAAGCGAAAACGTGTTCCGCGCAGGTACAATCGGTACAATGGCATCAAAAACCGCATTTGGTTTTGTTGCAAAATACCTTGACGGCAAGGGCATCTCGCTTTGCCGTGCAGATATGGACCGCCTTGTTGCCGGATGCGTCGGTGTCAAACGCACAACGGGTCAGCACCCCGGCGGTATCATCGTAGTGCCTAAAGAGTACAGCGTTTATGACTTTACGCCCGTTCAGCACCCGGCAGATGACCCAAATTCAAGTATAGTTACAACTCACTTCCAGTTCTCGTATCTGCACGATACAATACTTAAGCTTGACGAGCTTGGACACGATATGCCAACCAAGTATAAAATGCTTGAAAAGTATACAAATACAAGCGTTATGGACGTTAAGATGAATGACCGCTCGGTTTATGAGCTGCTTGAATCCACCGCACCGCTCGGTATAACCGAGGAGGACATCGACTGTCCTATAGGTACACTTGGTCTTCCCGAACTTGGTACACGCTTTGTTCAGCAAGTGCTTGTAGAGGCAAAGCCGCGTACCTTTGCCGACCTTTTGCAGGTGTCGGGACTAACTCACGGTACCGACGTTTGGCTTGGTAACGCACAGGACCTTATCCGCGACGGTATATGTACAATTTCCGAGGTAGTGGGCACGCGTGACGGTATCATGCTTGACCTTATCCGTTACGGACTCGATAACGGCAATTCGTTTACCATCATGGAGGCTGTGCGTAAAGGTAAGGGACTCAAACCCGAATGGGAAGAGGATATGCGTGCACACAATGTCCCTGAGTGGTATATTGATTCGTGTAAAAAGATCAAATACATGTTCCCCAAGGCTCACGCCGCGGCTTATGTAATGAGTGCTATCCGTCTTGCATGGTATAAGATCTATTACCCGATGGAATTCTATGCTGCCTTTTTCACAGTTGCTCCCGGCGGTTTTGACGGTGAACTTGTTATGAGAGGCAGGGGCGCTGTGACTGCGACTATTAATGAGCTTTCCAAAAAGGAAGATGCAACTCAAAAGGATGCAGAAACAATTTCTTCAATGAGCCTTGCGCGCGAAGCGCTTGCGAGGGGAGTGCAGTTTCTTGGAGTTGATCTTTACAAATCAGATGCAACCGCATTCTTACCTGAAAATGGCAAGATAAGACTTCCGTTTTCATCGCTTGGCGGTCTTGGAGAGGGGGCAGCGCAGAAGATCGTTGAAGCAAGAGCTGACGGCGAGTTTTTCTCAATTGAAGAACTCCGCGAGCGCGCAAAACTCACCAAGAGTGTAATCGAAATTCTTTCGCGCAACGGTGTACTTGATAATCTCAGCGAAACCAATCAGTATACATTCTTCTGATTCGTATAACAAGATTATTATTTTTTTCAAAAAACAGTTTACAAACTGACAATAATCGTATAAAATAAAGAAAGAAACTAATTAGCAGAGAGGGACATTTATGGCAGCAGAAAAACAACCCAAATTCAAGCGCGTGCTCCTCAAACTTTCGGGCGAGGCACTTGCAAGAGATTCAGAGGGTATTTACAATCACGGATTTATTGATGAAATTGCAAATGTAGTTAAAAAATGTATTGACTGCGGCGTTGAAATTGGCGTGGTAGTCGGCGCGGGTAATATCTGGAGAGGCCGTCAGGGCGTCAACATGGACAGAGTTCGCGCAGATCACATGGGTATGCTTGCCACCGTTATCAACTCGCTTGCACTTCAGGATGCGTTTGAACGCGCCGGTGTCAGCACAAGAGTTATGACAGCTATCGAGATGAACGCAATGGCAGAGCCTTATATCCGCAACCGTGCGGTTCGCCATCTCGAAAAGGGCAGAGTAACCATTTTCGGATGCGGCCTTGGTTCACCCTATTTTTCAACCGATACTGCAGCAGTGCTCCGCGCAGCTGAGATCGGTGCAGATGTAGTTCTTCTCGCAAAGAATATCGACGGTGTTTATACCGCCGACCCCAAAAAGGACGCAAGTGCTACAAAGATAAACGAGATTACATATCAGGAGATTCTTTCACGCGGACTTGCTGCTATGGACTCTACCGCAACCTCTTTCTGTATGGACAACCACATTCCGATTTTGGTATTCGGTCTTGACGACCCCGACAACATTTTCCGTGCTGTTATGGGTGAGGAGATCGGTACGATCGTTAAATAATTTTTGAAAGGAATTTTTACCATGAGCTTTGATACTAAAGAATTTGAAGGCAAGATGTCCAAAACTCTTGATTCCCTTCGTCAGAACCTTGGCACTGTTCGTGCAGGTAAGGCTAATCCCGAGGTGCTTTCCAGAGTAAATGTTGATTACTACGGCACCCCCACTCCTGTTGCACAGATGGCAGCAATTCAGGTTCCCGATCCCCGCACCCTTGTTATTGCTCCTTGGGATACCACCACGCTCAAGGATATCGAAAAGGCAATTCTTGCATCCGATGTAGGTATTACTCCCCAGAGCGACGGCAAGGTTATCCGTCTTGCGTTCCCTCAGCCCACTGAGGAACGCAGAAAGGAACTTGCAAAGCAGGTTTCCAAGCTTTGCGAGGATGCAAAGGTTGCAATCCGCAATCTTCGCCGTGATGCAAACGATAAGGTTAAGGAACTCAAAAAGAACGGCGACCTTACCGAAGATGATGTAAAAATCAGCGACAAGAAGATTCAGGATCTCACCGATAAGTTTATCAAAGATATTGATGCAATCGGCGCAGAAAAGACCAAGGAAATTATGTCTATCTAAAACTACCGAGCCGGAGCATCCCTCCGGCTCAAGTTTCTGTTTTGAGGTTTACTATGTTTTTTAAAAAAAAGAAGCAAACCGTTGCTACAGTCGATGAAAGGCTGAAGCATATTGCATTTATCATGGACGGCAACGGCAGATGGGCAAAAAAACGCTCAATGCCGCGCGAGTTTGGTCATGTGAACGGAGCAAAAAACTTTAAAAAGGTTATTCGCTATTGCGGCGATAAAGGCGTAAAGATTATTACTGTTTATGCATTTTCCACCGAAAACTGGAAGCGCCCCAAAAACGAAGTTGACGCAATTATGAAACTGCTCTCTGACTATATTGACGATGCAGTTGCAATGGTTGACGAGAATAATATTCAACTTCATTTTCTTGGCGACATGAGCATTTTCCCCCCGGAAACAAGAGCGAAAATTGCCAATGCTGAGGAGGTTTCCAAGGATAAGACCCTTATTCTCAATATAGCACTCAACTACGGCGCACGTGCTGAAATTGCACACGCGTGCGAGGTGCTTATAAACAATGGCAAAACCGCCGTTACCGAGGAGGACGTTTCAAGCGCGCTTTATACTGCGCATTGTGACGACCCCGATTTGATAGTCCGCACCGGCGGTGATCTTCGACTTTCAAACTTTTTGCTTTGGCAGGCGGCATATGCGGAGTTTTATTTTACAGATACTCTCTGGCCCGACCTTGATGAACGCGAGATAGACAAGATTATTGATGAGTTTTACTCAAGAAAACGCCGATACGGAGGACTTTAAATGTTAACGAGAATTCTTACCGGTGCAGTTATGCTTTTGGTTGCAATTCCCGTGGTGGTTTTTTCAAATACCATGGCGCTTGAAATAACTGTTGCGTTGCTTTCGGCTACTGCGGTATATGAAATGATGAACTGTTTAGGACTGAAGAAAAACTATTTTCTTTCTGTTCCGTCATACATAATAGCGGTGATCTTGCCTGCAAGTGTACGCAATCTTGATAAGTTGGATTCGCCGTGGCTTGTAATTTTTGCTGTGGTTTATATCTATGCGCTTTATGCGCTTGCATGCGCAATGTTTTCGCAGGGTAAGATAAGATTTAAGGATGCGGCAAAAGCGTTTTTCTCAACGGTTTATATTATCTGCGGTTTTAGTTGCCTTGTTGCGACACGCGCATTTAATCACGGTACATTTTTGCTTGTGATGGTGGTTGCTGTTGCATTTGCTACAGATATTTTTGCATATTTTTCCGGTATGCTTTTTGGCAAACACAAGCTTATTCCTGCTGTAAGCCCCAAAAAGACGGTTGAGGGCGCGATAGGCGGCACACTGATTTCTGCTGCAGCATTTGTCGGCTCGGGATATCTTTATTCCATGCTTTACCATACCGGCAAACCTAATGTTTTTAAGTTTTTTGTATGCGGTTGCGCACTTTCGCTCGTTTCACAGATTGGCGATCTTATTGCTTCGTATATCAAGCGCGAGCGCGATCTTAAAGATTACGGCAATCTTTTCCCCGGCCACGGCGGAGTACTTGACCGCTTTGACAGCGTAATTGCAATTGCCCCAATTCTTTACATTATGCTTGATGCAAATTTATTATCAGTATTTGGATAAACTATGGAAAAATCAATTATTGTTCTTGGCTCAAGCGGCTCTGTAGGAACACAGGCGCTTGATGTTGCACGTGCTCAC
>SVRG01000038.1 GCA_015064965.1 Oscillospiraceae bacterium | reverse complement strand
TCGACGGTGTTGATGTAACTAATATGCCCGAACACAAGCGTGCAAAGTTTCTTGGCCGTGTGTTTCAGGACCCGATGAAGGGAACCGCACCCGATATGGAAATTGCAGAAAACCTTGCAATCGCGGCAAGACGCGGCACAAAGCGCAAACTTATCTGGGGAGTACGCAAAGCGGAGCGCGAGCAGTATAAAAAACTTCTTGCAACGCTCGAGCTCGGACTTGAAAGCCGCCTTTCATCAAAGGTTGGTTTGCTTTCGGGTGGTCAGCGCCAAGCAGTTACACTTCTTATGGCAACGCTCCAACGTCCAAAACTTTTGCTTCTCGATGAGCATACTGCGGCACTTGACCCAAAGACCGCTGCAAAAGTACTTGAAATCACAGATAAAATTGTCAACGAGAGCAAGCTTACCACACTTATGATTACTCACAACATGCACGATGCCATTGCACATGGCAACCGACTTATTATGATGTATGACGGTCAGGTAGTGGTAGACGTCAGCGGAGAGGAAAAGAAAAAACTCACTGTTGAAGATTTGCTCGGAATGTTTGCAAAAGCCAGCGGAAAAGCTTTTGCAAATGACCGTGCATTGCTTAATTAAATTATAAAACCGCGGCAATTATTTGCCGCGGTTTTACTTATATTTCAACGCCGATTCGTTTTACAGTAGCCTTGGTTGTATCCGGAACATTGCAAAATGTAACTGTTGCACCGAACTCTTTCAAGTCATTGTATACTTCGGCAAGCGTTTCGCAAGCGGTGTAGTCTGCATAAACAAGGTTTCCAAGGTCAATTTCAACCGATTTTGCATTTTCAAGCCCCGAAGTTATAGTCAATAGCTTGTCTGAGTTTGCAAAAAAGCAAACTCCGCTTACAGAAAGAGATGCATTGTCACCGTCAATTTCTTTTTTAATTGCAAGTTTTTCACGTCTTTTGCCAAGTTTAAGCATGTTTGCGCCGTAGAGCACAAACGCAACAACAATGCCGCAGATAACGGCGTAAGTGAGGTCAACCAAGACGGTCACGATCATTGTGGTTAAAAACTGTGCAATAGCGCCCCACATTTTTCCGCCAAAGTAGCACTTTATCTGTCCCCAGTCATTCATTCGGTATGCGGTTACTATAAGTACGCCCGCAAGCGCGGAGAAGGGCACAAGACCAATCGCTCCGGAAAGAATGAACATACATGCAAGCAAGAAGAGCGAATGGAACACTCCTGCAATTCTTGTTTTACCGCCGGCGCGAATTGCTACGCTTGTACGTGCAAGAGCCGCCGTTGAGGGAACACCGCCGAAAAATGGGATTACGAGATTTGCAATTCCTTGCGCAACAAGCTCTATACTAGGATAAAACTCTTCTTTTTTCATTTTAGATGCGCAAGTACCGCAAAGCAAAGTTTCGATCATGCAGAGCATCGCGATTGAGAATGCAGGTCCAAGCACATCAATGAGCATTTTGAGGTTGATATTGCCAAGATTCAGATGCATTGTATTCATAAGACTGCGCGGAATCTCGCCGTTGTCCTTGATTACGAGAACGTCTATTGAAAAAACAGCAACAACTGCGGTTCCCACGATGAGCGCGCCGAGAGATCCGGGAATGTATTTTGCAATCTTTTTGGGGTAAAATACCATTAGCAGAATTACGCCGAGAGAGCAGAGAATTGCCGGGAGCGAAATGTTTGAAAGCTCGTTTGTAAAGAAATATGTAAGTTTTTCAACCGTAGTTGCGCCGTTAAGTGTAACGCCGAAGAAGTTGCCGGTTTGTCCAAACGCGATTATAAGTGCAATTCCGGCGGTAAAACCGGTTACAACCGGCTTTGGAATATATTTTATAAGTTTGCCGAGGTCAAATATACCGCAGATCAGTCGGATAATGCCTGCAACAAGAACAGCAGCGAAAAGACCGGTAAAGCCGTATTCGCCTGCAATAAGTCCGAATAAAATAACAGACATGGTGCCTGTAGGACCGGAGATCTGGAAGCCTGCGCCGCCGAGCAGACCGGTGATTATACCGGCTAAAATTGCGGTGATAAGACCGGCAGTAATTCCGATTGTCGCATATTCGTTCGGCACGCTGGATGCGCCAAATGCAAGAGCAAGGGGAAGCGCAACTGCGCCAACTGTTATGCCGGCAATAACGTCGGAGAGAAATGATTTTGAGTTGTAGCCTTTAAATTCACGCTTCAACATTTTTACATACCGCACGGGTATGGAGTTTTGCATTTTCATATGCTGCCTCTATATAATAATAAAATTCAACTTTATTATTATATCACCATGATTTTGCAAAATCAACATGACTTTTTAACAATTATGTTGATTTCTATCGCATTTTCGATGTTGCAAATGTCAAAAAACTATTGCGTTTAATCTTTTCAAGATGTATAATAAAATATAATGGGAAAAAATGCGAAATAGGCGGTGACACTGTGCATATTTTTGAATCAATCAGCGCACTTATGTGTCCGCTCTGCGGAGAAAAACTTGGTTTTTCGGATAATTCACTTTGTTGTCATGGAGCGCGCCGACATAATTTTGATTTTTCTAAAAGCGGCTATGTCAATCTTAATACACACGCATCTACAAGCGGCGATGATAAAGATATGGCAAGGGCAAGGCAATCTTTTTTGCGCCGCGGCTACTATAAACCGCTGGCAGATGCAATAGCAGCCGAGGCAGGACAAGGTGAGTTGCTTTGCGATGCAGGTTGCGGCGAAGGATATTACACCGAAATAGTTGCAGAAAAGTTTTCTGCAACGCTCGGTGTTGATTTATCAAAATATGCTATCGAACTTGCTTCAAAAAGTGCAAAACAAAATGGCATCGCTGAAAAAATGCTTTACACTGCGGCGAGCGTATATAATATACCGCTTGCTGATAGCACGTGCGATGCTGTAATAAACATATTTGCACCGTGCGTTGAAAAAGAGTATACAAGAATATTAAAAAGCGGCGGCAGACTGATAGTTGCCGCGGCCGGACGTGACCATCTTCAAGGGTTGAAAAGTGCGCTATATGATAATGTAACTCAAAATGATACAAGACGTGACTATCCTCAAAATATGAATCTTGTAAATAATATTTCAGTAAAATATGAAGTTGAAGTTTTGGGTGATGATATCTATTCTCTTTTCACTATGACACCTTATTTCTACCGCACGAAAAAAGAGAGCGTAGAAAAACTTAAAAGTATGGAAAGGTTATACACACTTCTTGATTTTGAAGTGCGTGTGTACGAAAAAAGTTGATGTTTAGTCTTATCATTCCAATGTATAATGAGGAGAAGATTCTCCCGAATACAATAAAAACGCTGCATGAGTATATGTCGCGTGAGTTTGACGATTACGAAATAGTTTTTGTCGATGACGGTTCAAAGGATAAGTCCAAGCAAATCGTTGAAAACTGCACTTTGCCAAATATTCGTCTTGTAAGCTACGGTGAAAATCGCGGCAAAGGCTGTGCAGTCCGTCACGGTATGCTTGCTGCAAAGGGCGATGTCCGCCTTTTTACCGACTGCGATATTGCATACGGCACGGATATAATCCGTACTTTGTATGATAGTTTTACTGCTGCAAAATGCGATGTTATGATAGGTTCGCGAAATCTTCACGTGGACGGCTATGAGGGGTATACGTTTATGCGTAAACTTGCGTCAAAGGCGTATATAAAACTGCTTTGTATAGTCGGAGGCTTCAAACTCAGTGACTCGCAGTGCGGCTTTAAGGCATTTTCTGCAAAGGCGGCAGAAGAGGTGTTTTCAAAGTGCGAAACAAATAGCTTTGCGTTTGACTTTGAGGCAATAATGTTTGCCACCCGACTTGGATTTAAGATAAATGAGATTCCGGTGAAAATTATAAATCACCGTGAATCAGAATCGAAAGTAAGTATGCTTTCGGACAGCATAAAAATGTTTAAAGATGTGCTGAGAATAAAAAAGCACGTTAAAAACACGCTTTCAAAAAACTAATTTAACATATAAAAGGAAGGTATTTGTCATGGATATCAAACAGGAATCTTTGCAGGCTCATTACGATTGGAAAGGTAAAATTGAGGTCATTTCTCGCGCTAAGGTAAATGACCGCCACGATTTGTCTGTAGCATACACTCCCGGTGTAGCACAGCCTTGTCTTGAAATTCAAAAGGACTATTGGAAGTCATTTGAACTTACCCGCCGTTCCAACCTTGTAGCGGTAATCACCGACGGTACTGCAGTTTTGGGTCTTGGTGACATCGGTCCCGAGGCAGGTATGCCTGTTATGGAGGGTAAATGCGCACTCTTTAAGGAATTTGCAGATGTTGACGCATTCCCGATTTGCGTTCGTTCCAAGGACGTGGACGAGATCGTTCGTACTATTTATCTCATTTCCGGCTCTTTCGGCGGTATCAATCTCGAGGATATTTCTGCTCCCCGTTGCTTTGAAATCGAAAAGCGCCTTAAGGAAATCTGCGACATCCCCGTTTTCCACGACGACCAGCACGGTACTGCAATCGTTTGCGCAGCGGCTCTTATCAATGCACTCAAGGTAGTTGGCAAGAAGATTGACGAAATCAAGGTAGTTATCAATGGCGCAGGTAGCGCAGGTATCTCCATCGGCCGTCATCTTCTCAACCTTGGTCTTAAGAATCTTGTTATGGTTGACCGCTTTGGCGCAATTTACGAGGGTAAGGAAGAGAACAATCCCGCGCAGGAAGATATTGCAAAGGTTACTAACCGTCAGATGGAAAAGGGCAACCTTGCAGATGTTATGAAGGGTGCAGACGTATTCATCGGCGTAAGTGCTCCCGGTATCGTTTCAAAGGAAATGGTTGCTTCCATGGCTAAGGATGCTATCGTATTCCCCATGGCAAACCCCACTCCCGAAATTATGCCCGATGAAGCACTTGCTGCAGGTGCAAGAGTTGTAGGAACCGGTCGCAGCGACTTCCCCAACCAGATCAACAACGTGCTTGCATTCCCCGGAATCTTCCGCGGTGCGCTTGACTGTCGTGCGGCACAGATTACCGAGGAGATGAAGGTTGCAACCTCTTATGCAATCGCATCGCTCATTCCCGAAAGCGAGCTTCGCGAGGACAACATCATTCCTTCCGCGCTCAATAAGGATGTAGCAAAGGTAGTTGCCGAGGCAGTTGTAAAGGCTGCAAAAGACGGCGGCGTTGCAAGAATCTAAATTTACATAAAAAATCCGCTCATTGAGCGGATTTTTTTATTCTTCAAATGCTTTTGCATAGTTAACGATAAGCTCTGCGGTTTTTTCTGCACCAAGTTTGCTTGAGTCTACTGCAAAATCATAATTAGTCATTTCTCCCCAACGATTGCCGGTGTAGAAATTGTAGTAGTTGGCGCGGCGGCGGTCAGTTTTGCTAATAAGCGACTGCGCTTCACTGTTCGATATGTTATCGCGACCTGCAACGTTTTTTACACGAAAATCGTTGTCGGCATAGATAAAGACGCTGATCATCCTGGGGTGATCGCGCAGGATATAGTCGGCGCATCTGCCAACTATAACCGCGCCGCCTTTTGCGGCTGCATCGCGGATAATCTCGGACTGTACTAAAAACAACTTGTCGTTAATGGGCATATTGTAGTGTGAGGAATGCAACATTGCACTTGATCCCATGGCGAGCGTATAAAGCAAACTGCTTGCATTGCGCTCGTCAGCTTCTACAATTGCTTCTCTGCAAAGGTCACTTTTTTCTGCTGCAAGCGAAATTAGTTTTTCGTCATAAAACGGGAGCCCTAGTTTTTCTGCGACGAGTTCGCCGATGTGTCTGCCGCCGCTTCCAAACTGACGGCCAATGGTGATAATAACGTTAGCCATATACGCACCTCCTTGTTATGTTTTTATTTTAGCATAAAATTTAAGATTTGTAAATATTAAAAGACCGTTTCTTCAACTCTTGGTGCACTGCTTGGTGAGTAACGCCAGCGGTCGATATGTGTTATTTCATCAGTATCTATAAAATATTTGCGTTTTTTGGGTAGAATTCCCGGCGCGCTGTCAACAATTGCAAGCTTGACTTTCATTTTTTCGGGAATGATGTTTTTTATGTAAACACTGGCTATGTCGCCAACTTTAACACCGGCTCTATGCTCGGCAAGACCGGCAAGATTTGGTGCAAGCTCGATGAAAATGCCGTAGCTTTCAATACTTCTTACGATGCCGGAGACTATTTGCGCTGGGGCGAAAAATGCGGCGTTTTCTTCCCATGTGCCGAGAAGTTCTCGGTGGGTGACTGATATGCGGTCGTTTGCCTCATCAATCTCTTTTACAATAACAGGGATGTATTCGCCAACATCAAAAGCATCTGACGGATGCGGAATTCGCGAAATGGAGATATAGTTTATTGAGAGCAGAGAAGAGATGCCGCAGCCGATATCCACAAATGCACCAAAGTTTTCAAAATGTGTGATTTTTGCTTGAATAATATCGCCGCAAATGAGATCGCTTAAAAACTCACGTTTGCATTCAATTTGTGCTGCGCGGCGTGAAAGATATGCAACGGTTTCTCCGCTTTTCTCGCCTATTGAAGTAACTTTAAAGCATACCGGTTTGCCCACGCGTGTGATTATTGCAATTGTTTTTGTTTCTTCTCCTTCGCGGCAAAGCATAACTTCATTGCGCGGAATTATGCCGCGTATTTCGCCAAGGTCAACAAAAAGGTTCATGTCGCTGTCGCACATTACAGCAGGTGCTTCAATGATTTTGTCATCACGCATGGCTTTTTCAAGTCCCTGTAGGGAGGAGATATATTGCGCATTTTGCGCGCTACCGTATAAAAGTCCTTCGGGCAAGTATTTTTGATTCATAATTATGTTCCTTTCTTTTGATATAGAATATAATATGAAAAAACAAAAACGGCTATGCATTGCACAGCCGTTTTTATAATAAAACTTAATTATTTGTTTGAGAAAAACTTGTTCATAGCAATTGTAGCGAGAATGATAATTCCGATTACAACAAATATACCAACCATGCCGGTCGCCATGTAGCCGAGATTGTTTACAAAATTTGCAGGCTCGACAGCAATGTTATCAAAAGCATTTGCGGCAGTGGTTACAATTTCAGTAGTTTCCATTAAAGATACCTCCTTAACCGAAGAAGTTTAAGATCATACCGCCTGCGATAACCGAAGCGATCTGACCTGAAACATTAACACCGATAGAATGCATGAGCAAGAAGTTTTGGGGATCCTCTTCAAGACCTAGCTTGTGAACAACGCGACCGGACATCGGGAATGCAGAGATACCTGCTGCACCAATCATAGGATTGATTTTTTCTTTGGAGAAGATGTTGAGGAGTTTTGCAAACAGAACGCCGCCTGCGGTGTCAAAAATGAAGGCGAAGAGCCCAAGACCGAGAATAAGGAGCGTTGCAGGCTGCAAAAACTGTTCTGCCTGCATCTTGGTGGAAATGGTGATGCCGAGGAAGATGGTAATGAGGTTTGCAAGTACTTTTTGAGCAGTTTCGGAAAGATTGTCAAGCACACCGCATTCGCGGATGAGGTTACCGAACATGAGAAAACCGATGAGAGCAACAGACGAGGGCGCGATAACACCGGCAACGATTGTAATAATGATGGGGAAGAGAATTTTTGTGGTTTTAGAAACTGTAGCACCTTTGTAGGGCATACGGATCATACGCTCTTTTTTGGTGGTGAGAAGCTTGATAACAGGTGGCTGAATGATTGGAACAAGCGCCATGTATGAGTATGCTGCAACCATAATTGCACCTACAAACTGAGAGTTGAGTTTTTGAGCCACAACAATCGCAGTAGGGCCGTCAGCCGCACCGATAATGCCAATAGAAGCGGCATCGTTCTGGGGGAAGAATATGGATGCAAGGCAGAAGGTAAAGAAAATACCAAACTGAGCTGCCGCGCCAAAAAGCATGAGCTTAGGGTTAGTAAGGATCGGGGAAAAGTCAATCATTGCGCCGATACCGATAAAGAGGATGAGCGGAAAAAGCTCGTTGGATATACCGGCATCAAAAAGAGTTGTCAGTGCACCGGCTTCTTCTACACCGTGTGAAATCTGGTCAATTGCACCGGAGTGAGGGATGTTTACAAGAATTGTGCCAAATCCCATGGGCAAGAGGAGGGTAGGCTCCATGTCTTTTTTAATTGCGAGGAATATGAGAATACCGCCGATAGCCCACATAACAATTTGTTGCCATGTGATTTGAAGGATGTATTCCCAAAGGAATGAAAAGTCCATTGTCGAGTCTCCTTTTATGTTTTATTCTTTCAATATACTAACATTTTTTATATTTGAGTCAATTCGTGAAATCAACAATTAAATCTTTGCAAAATCCACCAATTTAGGAAATCTTGGTGAAAAATCACAGATTTTGTCGAGGAGTTTACCGAAAAGAGAAATGAGCGGAGCGTTTACAACCGTAATTACAACAGTTCCTATTCCGATACCGTCGAAACTACGGTTTAAAAGAAGCGCAAGCAACACAGAAATTGCAAACATTATTATATCATTTGCCTGCTTGACCTTGCCTATGTTATGCCCATACCTTTGTGAAATTTCAGAAACTACTAGCTCGTAGACGCATAAAGGAAGCGACGTTCTGAAATACAGTGCAATTGCAACGGTTGTGATTATTTCACCGACGGCAAAGGCGATGATTCTTGCGATCATTGATTCATAGGGGGCACCGCCGCCAAGCAGATAAAGCGAGGTGTCAACTGCCAGTCCAAAAATAATCGCACAGGCGAATGTCAAAAGATATTTGGGCTTGAAGCGCTTTACGATAATGCACATAATTATGAGCAACACGGTTTGCCAGATGTATTCGGATGTTCCTTGTGAGTACCATGGGAAAAACGATATTGCAAATTTGTGAATTATGTAGGCCGGTGCCGCAATCATCGAGAGTCCAAAGTTTGCCTTTGTGCATAGTGCTACGCCCATGGCGCAGAATATCATACCGAAAAGCCAGGCGGCTTCGTTCATTTTAGAGAGCTTTTTCACTGTAGTTTCCTTTTTCTGATTTTAACTTTCGTTCTGCCGCAAGAAAGATCTCTTCAGTGGCAAAGCTTAATTTTGTTATCGCATCGCGCTTGGTGAGATAGCACCAATAACTGTCGTCAAGCACTGAGATATCAACGCAGTCCCCGCGACCGAGATAGTCATATTCAATGTGCATGCTACTCAAATTCATCGCGCTCTTATGCAGTTCGAACGGTTCTCCGTAGCATGTTCCTGTTATGGTAGTGCCTTCGGGAGTCTGCACAAGCTTACCCTTGCCGTGCTTGTAGAATTTCCACGAGTCTGGCAGAGTTTCAAGGCGAATCTCGTCCTCGAAATAATAAGTGCCGTCTTCGATTTCTTTTTTCACGCACTCACGCTCCCAATTTGACCAGTCGGGAATGTGAGAAAACTCTGTTTCTCCCTCAAGTGCGCGAAGCGAGCCGTCGGTTTCCATGAACCATTTTTTGCCGCATTTGCGACAGAAAAGAGTGTCGCCGTCAGAGTCGGTTTCACCCTCTGAAAGACAAGCAGGACACTTATAGAGAAGCGAGTGAAGCCCTTCGGCGCGTTTTGGATGGTCGATTACTATACCTCGTTCTTTTTGCCATGCAAAATCGTCATATTTAAACTCTTTTGCAAGACGCTCGTTTATCTCTTCGACAGAGAGCGAGCGGCATTCTTCTGCTGTGAAGATAGGATACATTTCTGCTTCACAGTAACACTTTTTGCTGTGCTTGTTCCACTGTGGAACATCAATAAAGTTGCCGTGAATTTTCAGCATAACTACCGGAACTTTGAGCATGCGTATAAGACCGCCGGTGGACTCGGCCAAAAAAGAAGTGCAGCCGTCGAGAGAGTAGCGTGCTTCGGGGAAAATAGCCATAATACTGCCGAGTTCGTTCAAGCAGTAACGGATATTTCTTACAAGCGAGATGTCGGATACATATTTGCGCTTACCAAGTACACCAAGTGCTTGCATGAGCGGCTTTGTATACGTGTTAAAGCCTTCAATAGTCATTACATTGTTTACAGGGTAGGGATGCGTACCTTTCAGCATAAAGCAAAGGTCAACAAGAGAGGCATGATTGCAAAGTAAAAGGTAAGGCTTGCCCTCAAGTTCCTCCATGCCTTTTTTGATCAATGCGGCATTTCTTCTTTTGAGGTACGGAAAAGCAACAACGTTTTTCGCAATCCACATCAGCCATCTCCATGGCTTGTGCGGCTTCTTTTTAAAATCAAATCGCTTGATTTTGTCTTTTGTTTTCATAAATTTTGTTTCCTTACTGCGTTAATTTTGCATACATAATTAGTATAGCACGCAACGACAAAAACTGCAATAATAAATTAATGTTCATCTTTCTAATTGTCATCCTGAACGCAGTGAAGGATCTGCACGCCGCAGGCGTGTCTCCTTTAAGAAAAACCTTGATTGCATCAAGGTTTTCAGATTCTTCGCATTCGCTCAGAATGACACGAGGGCGAGGTTCGCATACTTCGCTAAACATTAATTTACCGCACTTGTTCTTTTTTGCAGTATGTGTTATAATAAGTCCGAAAGTAGTTATTGGTTACAAAATAAAAGGTAAAGTTTATGGATACATTTGTTAATGCATGGTCTGAATACTTAAAAACCGAACTGACTTTACGAATAATTGTATTTTCTATAGTTGGCATTTTTTTGCTTGCGTTGATTATTTGGATGTTTCGCAGGGAGCATGAATTTTGGGTAAGAATAGTATTTATCGCTATTGCGTTGTTGTTTATCATTGGATGTGTTGTATTTGTTTTGCCATATGCATTGGATGTTATTAGAGATTCCTATATTACATATGAAGGCGCTTATAGTATCACAGCGGTTTATTATGTAAAATCAGATGGTTACTACGCAAGTCTGCAATTGAAAGACGGTAATAAAATTGACTTAAGTTTGAAGTATTTGGGGGAACAATTGGTTTCAGGGGAGTATGTCGGAAGACTGTCTTACTCTAAATATACAAAAATCTTATTTGATTACTTGATGCTTTAAAAATTATTATACGGTGACTATTTTCCTCACCAACGCGCAAAAAAATCCGTCATATAGACGGATTTTTGTCATCTTATAAAATTGGTTCTGATTTTTGCTTCATCATATTTCGGTGGTTCAATACCGTTTTGTTTGCCGCATTCAATAAGGCGGAGCAGCCATGCGATATTTTCACCGAGCGAGCGCATTGTTTGCATACCTTCGCCGTCTTGTACAACTTCTTCAGCAGTGTTGCCGTGAACTTGATTCCAGTATTGCGAAGTTGCAACCACCATGTTTGAAATGCCAAAATACTTGTTGAGCTGATCAAAAGCTGCAGATGCACCGCCGCGGCGGCACGAAACTATAGCAGCGCCGACTTTGCCTGCCATTTTTCTGCCTGCCGAGTAGAAAAGACGGTCCAAAAAGGCTGTGAGCGTGCCGTTTGCAGCGGCATAGTAAACGGGTGAGCCGATTACAATTGCATCAAACTCGTCAAGTCTTGCAGCAATTGCATTTACGTTATCGTTTATGGCACATTTGCCGAGTTTGTAGCAAGCTTTGCAAGCCATGCAACCCGATATCGGCTTTTTGCCAATCTGATAGATTTCTGTTTCTATTCCATTTTTACACAGAGTTTTTTCGATTTCCGCAAGGGCTGTGTATGTACATCCTTTTTCATTGGGACTGCCGCAGATTAAAAGTGCTTTCATTATATTACCTCCAGAATTAAATAGAGTTTTCTTCAAAATAAACGGTCATTGCATCTACAAGGTCATCAAGGTCACGCACTCCGGCGGTTTCATAGGCTGAGTGCATTGCAAGCTGTGCAAGTCCGATGTCAACAGTTTTTACAGGTACCATTGTGTTAGAAATGGAGCCGAGCGTTGAGCCGCCAAGCATATCAGAGCGGTTTGCAAAAGACTGGTATTTTACACTTGCTTTGTCGCAAACGCTCTTAAATATTGCTGCAGAAAGCGCATCGGTTGAATAACGCTGATTTGCGTTATATTTAATAACGATGCCGCCGTTCATCACAGGAGCATTTCCTGCATCAGCATATTCGGGGTGATTAGGATGTATGGCGTGCGCATTGTCTGCGGAAACAAGAAAACTTTTTGACAGTATGCGCTGATAATCCTCTTCTGAAATATTGAGAGCAAGTGTTATGCGGCGCAATGTATCGCGCAGATACGAAGATGCAGCACCCTGCTTGGTTTCGCTTCCTACTTCTTCATTGTCAAACACCGCACACACTTTTATAGCATCGCTTTTTTCTGAGTTAATAATTCCTTTTACAAGCGCAAACGCACACTCAAGGTCATCAAGCTTTGGTGATGCAATGTATTCTTTGTCGTACCCCACAATAGTACCACTGTCTCTGCAATAAAGAAACAAATCGTGACCGAGAATGTCTTTTTCTTTAACTCCTGCCGATTTTGCAACAAGGGGCATAAATCTGCCGTTTGCATTACTGTCACCAAAAAGCGGAATTGTATCAATGTTTGCCTTGTATGCCATACCGTCATTTGCTGCACGGTTCATGTGAATTGCAACATTGGGGATTATAAGTAAATCGCGGTCAATATCAATAAGTTTTGTTTCAAAGGCGTTTCCGTTTTTTACTACAACTCTGCCTGCAACAGAGAGTGGGCGGTCAAGCCATGTTGACATGAGCATACCGCCATATTTTTCTGTGTTAAGCTTTACATATGCACCCGATGCGATTTCCGGATTCTCCTTAATCTTAAAAGAGGGGGAGTCGCTATGCGCGGCCGCCATGATAAAAGCAGAAGGGGCGTTTTTCGGTATTTCAAACGCAATTATCGAGGAGTCGTTTCTGACGGTAAAATACTTGCCACTGCGGGTAAGTGCCCATTTATCACCCTCGAAAAGTTCGCAAAAGTTTGCATCGGTGAGCATTTTTTTAATGTTCTCAATAGCGTGAAAGCAGCTTTTGCTATTTTTTATAAAGGAAAGTAATTCTTTTGAATAAGTGCTTTTCATTTTTATTCCTCACTTATATAATTTTTGATTTTTCTCCACTCCGCTATAAGCCGCTCAAGCGACCATGCCGCGTTGGCAGGGCTTGTGGAGGGAAGTGTAATGGCGGTTCTGTTGCATTCTTTTAAAATGTGCTTTTCGTAAAGAGCCGCGGCGGTTTTTCCGTTTACAAAAACTTGTTTTATATCCGCGCCGCTCAAAATGGGAGAAATATCGTTAGCCACCGCATTTTTTATGCTGGCATCGGAAGATCCCACTATATCACAGGATGCGATTACATCCCAGAGCGCGATATTGTGTTTTAATATGAAAACGCGTTTTTCTTCTATTGAGCACGGAACAGCATCGCCGAATACAGCGGCAACAACTTTCCAGAATCGGTTTTGCGGATGTCCGTAGAAAAACATTGCCTCGCGTGATTTTACGGAGGGAAATGAACCAAGAATCAGTATTTTTGAATTTTTGTTCCACAAAGGCGGAAAAGGATGTTTTTGTTCCATAAGCAAATATTGACAATCAATTAAAGATAATATATACTTTTATTATTAAAATAATTCCTTGGGGGTATATATGAAAATCTGCGCAAAATGCGGAAATACACTTGATGACATAGCAACTTTTTGCCCCGAATGCGGTGAAATTAATATGCAAAGCATTCAACCTCTCGCTGCATCTCATAACAGTTCAGCTGCAATTGCCGCATTTGTAATGGCAATTGTGAGTTTTGCAAATTTCATAAACCCCGTTTCGGCGATTATTGCTGTTTTTTCGATTGCTTTTGCGATAGCCGGTATTGTTAACACCGGTAAAGGAAAAGCAAAAGGGAGAACGCTTGCCGTGAGCGCACTCATAATATCAGTTGTAACGCTTGTAATTATGACAATTATCGCGGTTTTTGTTACCCATTGGGTACAGGATATAATAGAAAATGTTTCCCCCACATTAACCGAAATTTCAAATGCATATAATTCTATCATGGACGAAATTGAGAAAATAACAGAAGCAAAGGATGAGTTTTCTATCGAGATCCCATTTTTTAGGTTCTAAAAAACCAAAAGGCTGCAGCTGCGGCCTTTTTTATTATATATTTAAAAGAATTCATTGTCAACTACAAGAAGTATGTTGAAAAGTTGCTTATCCGGTGATATAATAAATACATAATAAACTAAAGGAGGACTAAAATGAAGACTTTAAGAGATCTTTTTCCCTATTCATTTGGTGCTGACAGTGTTGTGTCACTTATCATCAAATGTGTTGTGTATATGGTAGTTGGCGCTATCATGGGTGCAATAATTGGAATTTTTGCAGGTGTTCCGATTGTCGGTTCTGTTGTTGGAATCATTTGCGGTATTATTGACCTGTACATACTCGGCGGCATTATCGTTGCTATTCTTGCCTATCTTAAGGTTGTATAAAAAAGAGCTGACGAAAGTCAGCTCTTTTTTATATCCACAACTTTTTTTCGACATGTGGTTTATTTATTGCATTGATTTTTACAGTTAATTATGTTATCATTATGCCGTAATGTGTTAAATTTTTATCGGAGGTATACGTTCTATGAGTAGACTTGAAGTGACGTCAACTGCTAAAGCCGAAAGAACAGTAAGAGGGCTTTATGACAGCTTGAGTCGCCGTATCGAAGCTTCACCTGTAGGAAACTGTCCCGTAGAGCTTACAGCTGCATTTTTAAGACTTTGCCTTGCGCAAAGCTGCGGTAAATGTGTGCCATGCAGAGTTGGTCTTGACCGCCTTTCTGCCATGGTTGAAGGTCTTCTTGACGGAGAGGGCGATGTAAAGACACTCGACCTTATTGAAAAGACTGCGCTCGCTATTGCAGATTCGTCTGACTGCGCTATAGGTTTTGAGGCTGCTAAACTTGTGCTTGACGGTATGGCAGCGTTCCGCGATGATTATATTTCTCATATAAAAAAGGGGAGATGCACATCAAATTTTGCATCCATTCCATGTACTGTTGAATGTCCTGCACATGTTGACATTCCTGCGTATATTGCACTCGCCGGAGAGGGGAGATTTGCTGATGCTATTCGTGTAATTCGCAAGGATAATCCTTTCCCTTCGGTATGCGGTCTCATTTGTGAGCATCCTTGCGAAAATCACTGCCGTCGTTCTTTGGTAGACAGTGCGGTGAATATTCGCGGACTTAAACGCTATGCTATTGACAACGCAGGCACAGTTCCGGTTCCTGCTTGCAAAGAGGCAACCGGTAAAACTGTTGCTGTTATAGGTGGCGGACCTGCAGGTCTTACTGCCGCGTATTACCTTTCCATCATGGGACACAAGGTTACCGTGTTTGAGCAGCGTACTCGCCTTGGCGGTATGCTTCGCTACGGTATCCCTTGCTATCGCCTCCCTGATTCGTATCTTGATGCGGATATTGACGCAATTCTTTCTCTTGGAATTGACGTGAAAATGGGTGTTCGTATCGGCAAGGATATTACACTTGAGCAGCTTCGTGCTGATTTTGACAGCGTGTATATTTCTATTGGTGCACACTCTGATAAAAAGCTCGGTATCGACGGTGAGGATAAGGCAGGCGTAATCTCTGCTGTTGAACTTCTCGGCGGTATCGGCGACAGAGAACTCCCCGACTTTACCGGCAAGAATGTTGTTATCATCGGCGGCGGTAATGTTGCAATGGACGTAACAAGAACTTCTATGCGCCTTGGCGCCAAGAGTGTTAAGTGCGTATATCGCCGCAGAGTGGAGGATATGACAGCGCTTCCTGAAGAGATCGAAGGTGCAATTGCAGAAGGATGTGAAATCATTCCGCTTCTTGCTCCTGCACGTGTTGAAAATGACGGAGAAAAGGTAACAGGTCTTGTTGTTAAACGTCAGGTTATTGGCGCATATGACCGTGGCAGACCGAAACCGTATAACGCAAACCTTCCCGAGGAGACAATCCCGTGCGATATCATTATTGTGGCAATCGGCCAAGCCATTGATTCTGCGCATTTTGCTGAAAGCGGCGCACCTCTTAAATGGGATCAGATTGATGCTAACCGTGCCGGTGCTGTCCCCGGTCTTGACGGAGTATTCTCAGGCGGTGACTGCGTAAGCGGCCCATCAACTGTAATCAAAGCTATTGAAGCGGGCAAGGTTGCGGCGGCTAATATTGACGAATACCTTGGATTCCATACCGAAATAGAACTTGATGCTGAAGTTCCTGTGGCTACATATAAATTCAAGAGTGCTTGCGGTAGAGTTAATAACGCAGAGCGCGAAGCTGACGAAAGAAAGCGCGATTTTGAGCTTATGGAAAAGCCCATGACCGAAGAAGAAGCAAAGCAGGAATGCTCAAGATGTCTTCGTTGCGACCATTACGGTTGCGCAACCTTGAAAGGAGGCAGAGTTAACAAATGGTAAAACTTATTATTGACGGTAAAAATGTTGAAGTTGAGGCAGGTACAACCATTCTTAATGCGGCTAAAACCGTAGGTATCAACATTCCCACACTCTGCTATTTTGAAAAGGTAAACGAAATCGGTGCGTGTCGTGTTTGCGTATGCGAGGTTAAAGGCAATGATAAGCTCGTTGCCGCGTGTAACACTGTGGTAAGCGACGGTATTGAGGTTTATACAAACTCTCCCAGAGTACGTACTGCTCGCAAAGTAAATGTCGAACTTATTCTTTCCGCGCATAATTGTGATTGCGTTGCTTGCGTGCGTAGCGGTAACTGTGCGCTCCAGACACTTGCAAATGACCTTAATGTACGTACAGTTCCTTATGAAAAGAAAACTGCGAAGAATGAGTGGGATGCATCACTTCCTCTTCTTCGTGATGCTTCAAAATGCATTTCCTGTATGCGTTGCGTAGAAGTATGCGATAATATTCAGGGACTCTCCGTCTGGGAGGTTAACGGCAGCGGTGCACATACTAAGGTTACTGTTCGTGACGGGCTTGGAATTTCCGAAGCGGGATGTGCGTTCTGCGGTCAGTGTATTACTCACTGTCCCACCGGCGCGCTCACCGCGAGAGATGACACCGATCGCGTATTTGATGCTATTGATGACAGCGAAACTGTTACTGTTATGCAGATTGCTCCTGCAGTTCGTGCCGCATGGGCGGATTCACTTGGAATAGATGGCGCGATTGCGACCGAAAAGAGAATGGTTGCCGCGGCAAAGGCGCTTGGTGTTGACTATGTATTTGATACCAACTTTGCAGCAGACCTCACCATTATGGAGGAGGCAAGTGAGCTTATTGAGCGTATTACCAAGGGCAATGCCCCGATGCCCATGTTCACTTCTTGTTGCCCCGGTTGGGTTCGCTTTATGAGATACAATTATCCTGAATTTGCAGACAATCTCTCAAGTGCAAAGAGCCCCCAGCAGATGTTTGGTGCAGTGGCAAAGACCTATTTTGCAGAAAAAATGGGTATAGATCCTGCAAAGATTTGCTCAATTTCAGTGATGCCCTGCAGTTCAAAAAAGTATGAGTGCGATGTTGCTGAACTTAATGCGACCAATAAGGATGTTGATATCGTTCTCACTACCCGCGAATTTGCAAGAATGCTTAAAGCAAACCATGTGAATGTTGCCTCTCTTGAAGAAACAGAGTTTGACAGTCCTCTTGGCACAGGCTCCGGTGCCGGCGTAATCTTTGGTGCAACAGGTGGCGTAATGGAGGCTGCACTTCGCACCGCTCACTATATGCTCACCGGTAAAAATGCTGACGCAGATTCGTTTAAGGTGGTTCGCGGCGGCGAAAACTTTGGTATCCGCTCCGCTGAGGTGACTGTTAACGGCACCACTCTCAAAGCCGCAGTTGTAAGCGGTCTTGCAAATACCGCTGCTCTTATGGAAAGCGTGAAGAACGGTAAAGCACAGTATGACTTTATTGAAGTAATGGCATGCCCGGGCGGTTGCGCAGGCGGCGGCGGTCAGCCAATCACTGACGGAGCAGAACTCGCTGCATGCCGCGGCGAGAAGCTTTATGAACTTGACAGTGCAAATGCACTTCGCTTCTCTCACGAGAATCCCGATGTTCAGACACTCTACAGAGAATATCTCGAAAAGCCACTGTCGCATAAAGCTCATGAACTTCTTCATACTGAACAGAAAAACTGGACACTGTAAATAAAAAATCAGCACTGAAATGGACGGTACCCAGATAAACGGACATTGAAATAAAAAACCCCCTGTTGTAGAATAAAACTACAACAGGGGGATTTTATCATGGCAAGAAGTTATGTAAA
>SVRG01000137.1 GCA_015064965.1 Oscillospiraceae bacterium | reverse complement strand
TATACTCTGTAGTAGATGTTTACGATATAATTGAATATCTTGAAGAAGATCCGGCAAATAAGGAAAACGTTGACCGTATCAAGAAGTATCTTGAAGTTAACGGCGCTAAGTGCTAAATTTCAACCTTAGGGAGACAGTTAAATGAGAAGTCTTATTGACATTGTAGACTTTTCGGTCGAAGAGCTCAGCGAGCTTATGGAGACCGCATGTGATATTATTGATAATCCTGCAAAGTATTCTGAAAAATGTAAAGGAAAGAAACTTGCAACACTGTTTTTTGAGCCTTCCACACGAACAAGACTCAGTTTTGAGGCTGCGATGCTTGAACTGGGCGGAAGCGTTATCGGCTTTTCCGAGGCAAGCAGTTCATCGGCTGCAAAAGGTGAAAGCGTTGCAGATACTGCGAAAATTATCAGTTGTTATGCTGATATAATCGCAATGCGTCATCCCAAGGAGGGCGCGCCTTATGTTGCATCTAAAAATGCAACGGTTCCTGTTATTAATGCAGGTGACGGTGCGCATTGCCACCCGACACAGACTCTCACCGACCTTTTGACAATTTATCGTGAGAAGGGACGTACCAATAATCTTACAATTGGATTTTGCGGCGACCTCAAATATGGCAGAACTGTGCATTCTTTGATTTCTGCGCTTTCTCGCTATACTGGAATTCGTGTTATTTTGATTTCTCCCGAAGAGCTTAAACTTCCCGGATATCTTAAAACCGAAGTTCTTAAAAAGAATCATATGATTTTTACAGAGACTACATCACTTGAAGGTTCAATACCCGTTCTTGATGTTCTGTACATGACGAGAATTCAAAGAGAGCGCTTTGATGATCCGTCTGAGTATGAACGCCTTAAAAACAGTTATGTTCTTGATATGGCAAAACTTGAGAATGCAAAGAAAGATCTTTGTATTCTGCATCCGTTGCCGCGTGTAAATGAGATAAGCGTTGCAGTTGATAACGACCCTCGTGCTTGCTATTTCAAGCAAGCGCTTAACGGAAAGTATATCCGCATGGCGCTGATCTTAAAACTCCTTAACGAGCTTGATGTTGTGCCCGAAGCTGAAGGAGAACTTTTGATAAACAAAGTATTTTGTAAAAATCCCAAATGTATAACTACTGTTGAGCAAGAGCTTGATCATGTATTTAAACTTTCTGACAAAGAAAACGGTATTTGCAGATGCATTTATTGTGAAGAAAAGGCAAAAATTTAAAATATAACTTTCGTGCCTTGACCTTGGTTTTTTAATGTGATATAATATGTACATATTAAACATTATTCTTTGCGACTGACGGTTTTAGTGGAGCACCACGTGGAGCAAGAATATTAAGATTTTAGTCGACCGTCTGGGCACATTTACTTGTACAAGGTAAGTGTGCCTTTTTGCTTTTTTGGAGGTTAGTAATGAAAAAAGTTGGAATACTCATGGGTAGCGACAGTGATCTGCCCATCATTCGTAAAGCTACAGATATACTTAATGCTTTTGAAATACCGTACGAAGTGCATGTTTATTCTGCGCACAGAACTCCCGTGGAGGCTGCAGAGTTTTCTAAAAACGCTCGCGCTAATGGCTTTGGTGTTATGATTGCGGCAGCCGGTATGGCTGCTCATCTTGCCGGCGCGGTTGCTGCAAATACTACGCTTCCCGTTATTGGAATTCCTTGCAAATCAACAAATCTTGATGGATTGGATGCCCTTTTGGCAACAGTTCAGATGCCGACAGGAATTCCAGTTGCAACTGTAGCAATTGACGGCGGGGCAAATGCTGCTTTGCTCGCGGCACAGATTCTTGCGGTGGAAGACAGCACGCTTGCTGAAAAGTTAGATAACAAGAGAGCAAGCGATGCAAAGAAAGTACTTGAAAAGGATGCTGCGGTTGTTGCAGAATTCAACAAATAATAGCGTATATTTTGATAAGGAGTAAAACCCATGGGAGGTTTTTTTGGAGCTGTTTGCAGAAACGATGCGATGGTTGATGTCTTTTTTGGAACTGACTATCATTCTCACCTTGGAACTCGCCGTGCAGGCATGGCGGCTTATGATAAGGAAATCGGTTTGCAGAGAAAAATCCATAATATTGAGAATTCACCTTTTAGAACGAAATTTGAAAACGTACTTGATGAAATGAAGGGTACTTCTGCTATAGGGTGTATCAGCGATACTGACCCTCAACCGCTTTTAATTCGTTCTAACCACGGCACATATGCAATATGCACTGTCGGTGTTATTAATAATGCTGATGAACTTATAGATAAGTATCTGTCACCTTGTGGACTTCATTTTGATGCAATGACAGGTGGCAGAGTAAATTCAAACGAGCTGGTTGCTGCACTTATTGACCAAAAACCTACTTTTGCCGAAGGAATAAGATTTGCTCAACAGTCAATTGAAGGCTCTGCTTCGATTTTAATTCTATGCGATAACGGTCATATTATTGCTGCACGCGACTTTTATGGCAGAACGCCTATTCATATTGGAAAAGCTGAAGAGGGATATTGTGTTTCTTTCGAATCGTTTGCATATCAGAAACTCGGATATGAAGACGCATTGGAGCTTGGTCCCGGTGAAATTGTAGAGGTCTCAGTTGATGGAATCACACAACTTATGGAACCTGGAAAAGAGATGCGTGTTTGTGCTTTTCTCTGGTCGTATTACGGATATTCAACATCTAATTACGAAGGCGTAAACGTGGAAATGATGCGCTATCGTAACGGAGAAATAATGGCCGAAAATGATAAATCACAGGGGCTCGCTCAGGATATTGATTATGTTGGCGGCGTTCCGGATTCGGGTACCCCACATGCTATAGGTTATGCTACAAAAAGTGGAATTCCGTTCGCACGTCCGTTTATTAAGTATACTCCTACATGGCCCCGCAGTTTTATTTCTGCCAGTCAAATAGACCGTAAAAAGGTTGCAAAAATGAAGCAGATTCCCGTTCATGAGTTGATACAGGGCAAAAAACTTTTGTTTGTGGATGACTCTATTGTTCGCGGAACGCAACTAAAAGAAACAGTTGACTTCCTTTATGATCACGGAGCTAAGGAGGTTCATATGCGTTCTGCTTGTCCTCCTATTATGTATGGTTGTAAATATTTGAACTTCTCAAGTTCAAGAAGCCAGATGGAACTTCTTGCACGCCGTGTGATCATGGAGCTTGAAGGAGAGGAAGGTTTCAAGTACATTGAAGAATATGCTGATTCTTCAACTGAACGAGGT
>SVRG01000037.1 GCA_015064965.1 Oscillospiraceae bacterium | reverse complement strand
TATGCTGCAAGATACGTTGCAAAAAATGTTGTTGCTGCAGGTCTTGCAAGCAAGTGTGAAGTTCAGCTCGCTTATGCAATCGGTGTTGCTACTCCCGTCTCCGTAATGGTTGATACTTTTGGAACCGGTGTTGTTTCCGATGAGGTGATTTCTAAAGTTGTTTGTGAGAAGTTTGACCTTCGTCCTGCAGCTATTATCAAGAAGTTTGATCTTCGCCGTCCTATTTACAAGCAGGTAGCTGCTTACGGACATATGGGTAGAGAAGACCTTGATATCCCGTGGGAAAAGACCGATCTTGTAGAAGAACTTAAAAATGCAGTAAAATAAAACAAATTTACCCCTGTTGCAATTGTTTCATATATTGTAACAGGGGTGATTTTCGTGTATAATGATATTATTCTAATATTTATATGTGTTTTCGCTGTTTACGGAGCGTATGCACTTATTCGCGAATTAGGTATGCTCGTTTGCGGTAAGAACAGAATTGTTGCTGCAATAAGAATCAATTCACAAATGTGTGAGGATGAACAAAATGATGCTCTAATACTAGCAGATAATTATATTTCTTCGTATGGTTTTCTTGAGCGAGCGCCTATTATAATCTGTGATAGTGAAAGCACCAATGATTTAGAGCGATACGGATATGAGGTTTACATAAGACAAACGGAGGAAAAATGACAGATCAAAAGAATTCTGTAAAAGGTACTGTAGAAGCGGTAGTGTATCGAAACGATGCCAACGGTTATACAATACTGGAAGTGTATTCAGAAGAACGAAAAGAAGTTATAACTGTTGTTGGCACGATGCCGTTTGTCGGTGAAGGCGAGGCAATAGAGGTAAAAGGTGAGTGGGTTTTTCATAGTGAATATGGTAAACAGTTTCGTGCCGATTCGTTTGAAAAAGCTCTTCCAAAGGGTACAAATGCCATTTTAAAGTATCTATCATCGGGAATTGTTAAAGGCATTGGTCCTAAAACTGCGGCAAAAATTGTGGATAAATACGGCGCCGATACACTTGAGGTTATGTCGGAGCATCCGGACTGGTTGGCCGATTTTAAAGGAATTACCGCCAGAAAAGCACTTGAAATAAGCGAACAGATCAGAAAGCAAACTACGTTTTATAAGCTGTTTGATTTCTGTCGCGACCGATTTCCAATGACCGTTGCACTGCGCATTCATAATGCTTATGGAGACAATGCCATAGAGGTGCTTAAAAGAAATCCATATATTTTGTGCGGCGAAATTGAAGGGTATACATTTGCAGCAGCGGATGCTATTGCTATTGAAAACGGATATGATTTAGAAGGAAGAGAAAGAGTTTTCGGAGCAACCGTACAGGTCTTGAAACGCGCGTGTCAAACCGGCGGTCATGCAGGTCTCCCTGTTAAAACCGTAATTAAAGAAGTAGCCGAACTTATAAATATAGACGCAAACACTGTTGCAGAATTTGAAAAAGAGTTTGCCATGTGCGGTGAAGTCGGATATTTGAATCGTGAAGACGGTGCGTTGCTTTATATAAAAGAGTTCCTTATCGCGGAGCGTAATATAGTGAATTGCTTGCGACACATTGACTCCGGATGTATAAGATATGATCTTGGAGATATGGATCCTCTTGTCAGACGTGTTGAAATTGAAAATGGAATTCAGTTTGCTGCTGAACAGCGCAACGCTATTTTTACCGCAGCTCAAAGTGGAGTTACTGTTGTTACCGGAGGACCGGGTACCGGTAAAACTACAATTATAAAAGCATTGATAAGTATATACGAAAGCATGGGGTGCGATGTTGCGTTGGCGGCCCCTACCGGCAGAGCCGCAAAGCGGATGTCTGAGGCGACATCGCATGAAGCGAAAACAATACACCGTTTGCTTGAAGTGGAGTATTGCGATGATGAAGGCGGCACGTCAATTTTTGCGCGTAATGAGCGTAATCTTTTAGATGAAGATATTATTATCATTGATGAAGCTTCGATGATTGATATGTTTTTGATGAATTCGCTTTTGCGTGCGATTCGCCCCGGGGCGAGATTCGTTTTAATAGGCGACTGCGATCAGCTGCCGAGCGTAGGAGCCGGAAATGTTCTGAAAGATATTATTGAAAGCGGAGTGTTTAACACAGTTTGCCTCACCGAGATTTTCAGGCAAGGTAAGGAAAGCTTGATTGTAACAAATGCACATATGATCAATCGGGGCGAAAAGCCAATACTTGACAAGCATGATATGGATTTTTTCTTCATGCATCGTGAGCATGCGGAGAGTATTTTAAACACTGTTGTGGATCTTTGCGTTGAGCGTTTGCCTAAAAAGTATAATACAAGCGTTTTTGATACAATTCAAATAATAACTCCTACAAAGAAAGGAGGAGCAGGCACAGAGGCACTTAACCGAGTATTACAGGCCAAACTAAATCCGCATTCGCCCTCCAAACTTGAAAAGAAATATGGTGAGATCGTATTCCGCGAAGGCGACAAGGTTATGCAGATAAGAAACAATTACGATCTTGTTTGGCTTGAAGGCGGAAAAGAACGGTTTGGTATTTACAATGGGGACATGGGCATTGTGAAGAAAATCGTTGAAAATAAAAATCATATGGTTATTGACTTTGATGGCAGAGAGGTGCAGTATTCGTTCGAATATCTGGCAGATATTGAACATGCATATGCAATAACTGTCCATAAAAGCCAAGGTAGTGAATATCCGATTGTTGTCATGCCAATTACTGATTTTGCGCCAATGCTGATGACTCGAAATTTGATTTATACTGCTGTTACAAGAGCAAAAGGGATGGCGGTTTTGGTAGGACGCGAATCTTCACTTATGCAAATGATAAATAACCGCCATGAAAATTTGAGATATACCGGACTTAAAACGCTTTTGAAAAATGCATATGTTAAAACTGTTTGATTTGATTTTAGATTATCTTTTTGTTCCTAAATGCGGCGGGTGCGGCACTCGTATGGACAAAACAGAAAACGGAATTTGTAAAAGGTGCCGCAATATTTATGAGGACGAAAGAGCAGAGTACTGTGAGTTTTGCGGAATGGAAGCTGCAATTTGTACTTGTATTCCGCCAAATTTACTAATCAACGGCTGCTTTGATTATCGCAAATTATTTTTTTACAAGTCAAGTGACGAAAATACGCCGATGCGACGAATGATATACGGTGTTAAACGAGGCTACAATCTGGCACTTTTAAAGTTCTTTGCAAAAGAGATGCTTGATATAAATAAAGATGATCCATTTGAAGATGCCATTGTTACTTTTTCTCCGCGAACGAAAAAAGCGGTTAAAGAATATGGGTATGATCAGTCGAAAATACTTGCAAAATGGTATGCAAAATATGCAGGTTTACACTTTGAAAATCTGATTCGCAGGAAGCGTGACAGAAAACGCAGTGAACAAAAGAAATTGAACTACCGTCAAAGAGTAAAAAACGTTAAAGGCGCATTTGAAATTTGCAATTCGGACAGAGTTATGGGAAAGACAGTAGTATTGATTGATGATGTTGTTACAAGCGGAGCAACAGTTGGTGAGTGCGTTGACCTTTTATATTCTGTCGGTGCTAAAAATGTAATTTGCCGTAGTATAGCGCATACTTATAGAAAGAATAAACGTAAAAATGATTGATTTTAAGTTTGTATTGTGATATAATATAATACGTATGGTTATAATGCACCGAAAGGAATGTACATATTAGATGAGTCGAGATATAGGTATTGACCTTGGTACTGCTACGGTGCTTGTGTATGTAAAAGGAAAAGGGATTGTTCTCGAAGAACCCTCCGTTGTTGCCATAGATAAGCTGACTGAAAAAGTAATTTGTGTGGGCAGGGATGCACAGCAGATGCTTGGCAGGGCGCCTGCAAATATAGAAGTTGTGAGACCTCTTCGCGATGGAGTTATAAGTCGCTATGAGGTAACATTGCAGATGCTAAGGCATTTTTTAAACAAGGCTTGTGGCGGTTCTTTTTTCAGACCAAGAATAATGGTTTGCGTACCAAGCGGTATTACAGAGGTTGAAGAACGTGCGGTAATTGATGCTGCCAATCAGGCTGGCGCACGAAAAACATATTTGATTGAAGAGCCGGTAGCTGCTGCGTTGGGTGCTGATATTGATATTTCTATGCCTAACGGTAATTTAATCGTTGATATCGGCGGTGGTACAACTGATATAGCGCTGATTTCGCTTGATAATACTGTTGTTACAGAGTCTGTTAAGGTTGGCGGAGATAAGTTTGACGAAGCAATTATTAGATATATAAGAAGAAAATACGGTGTTCTTATAGGCGAGAGAACTGCTGAAGAGGTTAAGCTTCGCATTGGATCTGCGACACCTCGTCCTGAAGAGAAATATATAGATATTAAGGGACGCTGCCTTTCACAAGGACTTCCCAAAGCTATAAGGCTTTGCTCCTCTGAGATGGTTGCCGCACTTGACGAGCCGATTTCAGTTATACTAGAGGCGGTATGCTCGGTAGTTGAAAGAACGCCACCGGAACTTGTTGGTGACGTCTTGGCTAACGGCATTGTTATGACAGGCGGCGGAAGCATGCTTTACGGTTTGGATTATAGGGTGTTTAAGGCTACCGGAATCAAAACCCGTGTTGCTAAAAACGCAGTTCAGTGTGTCGCAAAAGGCACCGGAAAGGCGCTTGAAAACTTAACAAGAGCATCTGATGGTGCTTTAAGACTTTCTAAAACACGGCAGGAAACATTTTAAAAAAGTGAACGCATTGCCGTTCACTTTTTCTATTGGAAATTATGAGTAAAATCGGAATTTTAAAAAAACTTTTTTCAACCGAATATATGGTAAAGCCCGAAGACCGTCTTGGCGATCTTCCAAGGAGCGGTGAGGCATATTCTACGTTTATAAAGCTTGCCTGGCCTGCAATGATTGAGTCATTGTTTGTGGCAATGGCAAGCTTTATTGACGGTTTGATGGTCAGTCGCGCCAGTGATACTGCTGTTGCCGCAGTTGGTGTTACAAATCAGCCTCGTATGCTGTTTTATATTCTTTTCTTTGCAATAAGCGCTTCCACCGTTGCTGTAGTCAGCCGCAGATACGGAGAAAATAGTAAAGAAGCAGCAAGCCGTTGTGCTGCGCAGAATTTAACGATCAGCGTAATTGTAGCTGTTATAGAATGTATAATTGCATTTTCTATTGCACGTCCGCTTTTGTTTTTTTCGGGAGCGCAGTACGATACCATAGATGATGCTACGGTATATTTTCAGATTTCCGTTATTGGTATGTTCTTTTATTCTTTTAGTTGCGTACTCAATGCAGCGCAGCGAGGAACGGGAAGAACAAAAATCACCATGCGATCTTCTTTAGCAGGAAATATTTTAAATGTAATTCTTAATGCTTTTTTGATTAATGGGCTTTGGTTTTTCCCAAAGCTTGGTGTAAAAGGAGCGGCAATAGCAACGCTCTGCGGCAATATCTGCTCGTTTTTGATATCGCTATTTTCTTATTTTGGAAAGAGTTCCTATTTGAAACTGCGTTTTTCATATTTCTTTAAATTTGAACGCGATACCTTGAACACGCTTTTACATGTTGGTAGCGGTGCAGGTGTTGAACAAATTTTTATGCGCGTTGGTATGTTTATGTTTGCCAAAGTGGTTGCAGACCTTGGAACCGAAGCAATGACAACGCATCAGATTTGTATGAATATTATCAATCTTTCATTTGCATGCGGTGACGGATTGAGCGCGGCATCCGCAGCTATCGTAGGGCAAAATCTTGGACGTGGGCGCGGTGATATATCGCTTATGTACGGAAAGTTGGCTCAACGAATTGCGTGGGGATTCTCAGCTATACTATTTGCTTTTTTTATCCTGTGCGGCGAGTTTTTGATGCGACTGTTTTCGACTGACGAAACGGTAATTAGTGAGGGCATTAATATTCTTATAATTGTTGCTTTTGTCAGTCTGGCTCAGGTTTCGCAGATCATATTTACAGGATCACTTCGCGGCGCGGGAGATACTAAATTTAATGCTGTAGTTTCATTTTTCAGCATTGATATTGTAAGACCGACGCTTGCATTTGTGCTTTGTCATGTTTTCAAAGTTGGCGTTATCGGTGCATGGTTTGCTTTGATGCTTGACCAGTATACTAGATTTATATGTGTAACGGTACATTTTTATCGCGGCAAATGGCGTAGTATTAAATTGTAAAGAGGAAAGATGGATAAGTTAAAAACTATAGTCAGCGTAATATTGGTTTTTGCAGTGGTTTTGTGCCTTTCATATTGTTTGCTAATTGAGTTTGCTGAGCACACAGTCACATCCCCTGATGATGATTCCATACACGTTCATTTTATTGACGTGGGGCAGGGGGATTGTGCGTTGATTCAAAGTTCCCATGGAAATATACTTATTGATGCAGGAACTTTTGACAGTAGATTTGATATTGTGGATTATGTTGATTCACTTGATGTAACAACGTTTGAATATGCAATATTTACACATCCGCACGAGGACCATATCGGAGCGGCTAAAACGCTGCTGAAAGAATATGACGTTAAAAACATAATAATGCCCGATGCTGTACACACTACTCCAACTTTTCAATACACTATTGAGTCTATTGAAAAAGAAAACTGTGAGGTATATGAAGCTGTGGCGGGCGACAGTTATTCTGTAGGTGATATAAGAATTGATATATTCGCTCCTGGTTCATATTATGATACCAATGACTTGAATAATATGAGCGTTGTATGCAAAGTAACATACGGTGAAGTTTCATTTTTATTTACAGGCGATGCTGAAGAAGAGTCAGAGGATAGCATGCGTTATTATGGCTATGATTTGGATTGCGATATATTGAAGGTTGCTCATCACGGTTCCTCAACGTCTTCTACTCCGGAATTTATAAACGCAGTTTCACCTGAAGTTGCAATAGTTTCGGCAGGGCTGGACAACGATTACGGACATCCGCATCGAGAAACACGTCAGCTTTTTTCGACCCTTGGGATTAAAACATATATCACATATGAAACCGGTAATGTTGTTATTGCTACAAACGGTAAAAACTATACTATAAAAACAGAAAAGTGATGTGCAAAGCACATCACTTTTTAGTTTAAAACAGCTTTAATTTGAGTCTTAAATTATCAGCTATCATGGCGATGAATTCACTGTTGGTTGGTTTTCCTCTGTTGTTTTGAATCGTGTATCCAAAATATGAGTTTAAAGTGTCAACATCGCCCCTGTCCCAGGCAACCTCGATAGCGTGGCGGATTGCGCGTTCTACTCTTGAAGTAGTGGTTGAAAACTTTTTGGCAACGGATGGATAGAGAACTTTGGTAACAGAGTTGATAATTTCGCTGTCATTTATTGTCATCAGAATTGCAGTTCTGAGATACTGATATCCTTTTATATGAGCCGGCACACCGATTTGGTGAATAATCTGTGTGACCTGCGTTTCAAGATCGGTTGTAGATTTTTGTGTTCCTTCTACATTGGTTATCATGTGAGGTTTTGAGCGTCTTTGCGAAATTGTATCAATATGTTCTATCAAACTTGTGTAATTATACGGTTTCAAAAGGCAAAGTTCTGCACCAAGGTTTGTAGCTTCTACAAATAGATTTTGATTTGCCACCATGGAAACAACTATAAACGAGGTGGGGAGATCTTTACCGTAATCGATATTTCTGCTGTTGCGAAGAACACCGATTCCATCAAGTTTTGTAAGCCAGATGTCAATAATTGCAATATCGGGATGCAAACGGTTGATTTTCATGATCGCATCATCACCGTTTGTTGCTATTTCGACATTTCTGTATCCGGCTCGATATAGATTCTCTTTTAAATAGTTTCTTTGCTCAAGGTTTTCATCAGCAATTAATATTTTTGTGTTAAGTTCCATAAGTCTGTTGTCGGCTCCTTTGGCTTGATTTAAGATTTTACGATACTATAATACCATAAATTACCAAAAATTACAAGAGAAATGGAAAATAAAAATTACCAAAAAATTACAGTAAAGATTGGATGTATATAACAAAAAACTTGCCAATTTTGTCGAAAAACAAAATGGCAAGTCGGATCTGTGATTTATTTGCAGTTTGAGCATTTTCCAGTAAACTCATCGGTTAAGTTCATTTCAAAGAGGTTTTTGGCAATTTCTTTAAAGCCTATTGCTCGGAGTAAAGTTAAATCTCCGGCAGAAGATGTGCACCTTGCAGTGTGGAATCCGCATAAATCTATGTAGTTAAGCGCGCCTCTGGACATGATAAACGATGCCTCAAAATCGTCGGATACTGAACGTATGTCTGTTAGGGTCGCTATTGTGCCGCTTACAACAAATTGGCAGAACCCAAAAAAAACATTGTCAATATATGCAGAAAATGCAAGTGCATCGGGATTGTAGCTGATGCCACATTTGTCACTTAATTCCTTTTGTATTTCTTTGTCCAAAATTGGTTTTACAATAAGCATTGGATATCCTCACTTTGTGTTGTTTTTGATGCTTTTGAGGTATTTCACTTGAGAACGGTCAAGATGTTTCCATTTTCCGAGCGAAAGGCCGCCAAGTCGGATTTCTCCGATTTGGACGCGACAAAGGCGGCTTACAGATAACTCTACTTGTTCACACATTTTTCTTATTTGACGGTTTCTGCCTTCGTGAATGGTCATTTTGAGTTTCCCTCCGCCGTCGTGTTTTTCAACAACTTCAACATCGGCTCCGCTTGTAGTATATCCGTCAATTTTCATCGGTGCGCGCAGAATTTCAAGCTTTTCGCTTGTGATATCGCCGCGAAAAGAGACATTATATATTTTATTTATATGATGACGGGGATGAGTCAGCGTGTTGGCAAGATCGCCATCGTCTGTTAAAAGCAAAAGTCCTTCTGAATTGAGGTCAAGCCTGCCGATGGGGTATACACGCGAGCCAAGATCACTGACCAGTTCAGAAACACATTTTCTGCCGTGATCATCACTCATACTTGTTAAATATCCGCGAGGCTTGTGGAGCATAATGTAAATATGTTCGCCGGCTGGATATTCAAGCAACTTGCCTTTGTAATGAACAACATCGTTAGCCGGATCGACTTTGTCGCCGAGCTTTGCAACAATACCGTTTACGGTGACTTTTCCGGCGTCAATTTCAGCTTCTGCCGCGCGGCGAGACATTATTTTACATTCGGTAAAGTATTTTTGAAGTCTTATTTTTTCCATGTTAGTCCTATCTGAAAATTCTTTCTGAAAGTGATAATTCTTAATTTCGTGTGCCAATAAAGGTCTTGGCGCATAGTGGGGAAGACGCAATTTCTTTTCCGTCAGTGAAAAAGACAATCCTTCCAACTTCATCATCTTTATAAATTGGAGCAAACCTTGGGCGGTTGATCTGAATTTTTTCTACTATGCTTTTGCGGTTCTTTTTAAGACAAACCGTAACATCGTTTTTTATATATACCGAAATTGATTCCATATCGCCGCCTATTATAGGTAAATCATAGACCTTTTCGCCGGCTGATGCAAGGCTCACTAATTCATATTGATCAAAGCCGTAATCGAGCATTGCAGCATGATCGTTCCAATCGTTTGATGCATTTAAAGTTACTGCGACAAGTTCAACGCCATTTCGTTTTGCGGCAGAAACAAGACATCTTCCGGTAGCTTTTGTAAATCCTGTTTTTACACCGAAGGCGCCGTCGTATATTGATAGCATTTTGTTGTGGTTTGTAACGGTACGCGGAAATTCTTTGCCGGGAAGAGTAGCACGTTTTGAAGAACAAATTGAGCGAAATGTTTCGTTCCTCAAGGAGTATTCTGCTATTTTTGCAAGCTCGCGTGCCGTAGTGTAGTGGTTATCATTGGCTAGTCCGTGCGGATTTGTAAAATGCGTGTTGCTGAGTCCTAATTCCAAGGCTTTCTCATTCATCATGCTTACGAAATTCTCAACGCTGCCGCCTACTATTATAGCAATTGCCTCGGCAGCATCATTTGCACTCTGAAGCATTAGCCCCATTACAAGCTCTCGAAGCGTCATTACTTCGTCTGCCTTTAGATATAATGATGACCCTTCTACGCCAATAGCCGCAGCGGGAATCGTATGATTTTTATCAAGATCGCCATGCTCAATAGCGATAATTGCAGTCATGATTTTTGTGGTGCTAGCCATACCTTGCTTTTTATCTGCATTGTATTCAGCTACCACATCGCCGTTGGAGATGTTAATTAAGATTGCGCTCTCGGCAGAAATCTGCGGCTTGACTGCAAAAGCAGAAATAACAAGTAAAACCAAGATAAAAAAGCAAATGAAAACTTTTCTGAAAAATACACCGAATTTGTACATTAAATCACCGTCCTAAACATGCATAGTTTTTGTAAAAAAGCATGTAATATTCAAACAGTGTACAAAATCGGTGTATGAAAATTATTCTTTGTCTTCCTTCTTTGCGAAAACATCTTTAACTTTGGAGATGATTTCGGGAGAACGCTCGATTACAGATACGAGCTTGTCGATGGAGTCGCCGGTGCTGGGGTTGTCAACTGTTAAAAGCTCAACTCTGCCGTCTTTGCCAACAACGAGAAATCCGATTGGGGAAACGCTGATACCGGTTCCGCCGCCGCCGGAAAAGTTAGCATTCTTGAGGAGCGAATTTTTTGAATCCTTGCTTGTAGAATTGTCAGTGTTGTAGTCAAGTCCGCCCGATGCAAAACCAACCGAAACTTTTGAAATTGGAATAATGGTGGTTCCGCCTGCAGTTTCGATTGGAGATCCGGTAACAGTTTCTGCACCTACAATATCCTTTATTTTTTCAAGAGAGACCTTGATTATATCATTGATCTTGCTTTCTGCCATGATTTTTCTGTCCTCCGAGGAATAGTTTTTTTATATTGAATATATCTTTGCCTTTGAAATAATTGTACACTAAACTTATGCCGATGTCAAGAATTTGCCAAATGTTAAGCGAAGCTGAAATAAAAACATCGTATACGGTGTTTTCTGCGGTAAAATCGCATAAAACGTTGATTTCGCCGTTTCGTTTTTGGCTGATATTGAGATTGTTGTCTAAAAATTCAAGCAGGTATGCAACTGATTGAGAAATTATACCGTAAGAAATGGCGGTTGTTGCCGCATCGTTTGAGCCGACAACAACGATGATTTTAGAAATATCAAGACGCAAATGCTTGAAGAATCTTGAAAACAGAAGCTTGATAAGTGAGAGAATCGTGGAGATTTTATCTCCAAGTGGAATTTTTTCATCGCTTGGCGCCGGTTCTTTTTTGGGAGGCGATGCTTTCTTTTTCGAACTCTCCTTTTCTTTAGGATAGCCCTTTTTGAATTTTTTTGTTTTGATCTTTTTTTCTTTGGCAGGGTATAGTGGAATTTTAATTCCAAGCACGTTAAGCCTTACTAAAATATCTCCTTCAAGAATAATGTCAAATTTTATTCTGACAAACAGCAGCGCTACAAGCAAAAGCAGTATAATGCCAACGGTTATGAGAATTGCCAAAGCGCCACCTCCTTAAAAATATTCTTGCCTTGCGTTTTTAAAATCAATCGTTAGTATCAGATGATTTTTCAGCTTCTGTGGCGGCATTTTCTCCGCCCATTTCTTTCAACGATTCAAGCAGACTTGTATCGCCCTCATTGAGAGCCGGCAGTTCCTCAAGAGATGTAAGTCCGAAACAACGAAGAAACGCAGTAGTTGTAGTATAAAGCATGGGACGTCCGGGGGCGTCAAGTCTTGACTTTGACTCAATAAGTCCGCGTTCAACAAGTGAACTTACTGCATAACTTGAATCTACACCTCTTACTGTATCTATATAGGCACGTGTTACCGGCTGATTATAAGCAATTATTGAAAGCGTTTCAAGAGAAGATGCAGAGAGATTTCCTCCGCGTCGTATACCGAGCGCGGTACGGATTTCTCTAATGTAATCTTCTTTTGTGCAAAGTTGGCACGAGTCTTCAAAGGTAAGAAGCATAATACCGCGTATAACTTTGCCGCTGTTGTATTCTGCAGCGTATTCTTCAACAAGGTTTTTAACTTCTCTTGCCGGTATTTCAAAAACTTGCGAAAGTTTTTCGTATGTTATAGGATGACCGGCAGCAAAAAGTACTGCTTCAAGTACCTCTTTCGTTTGGTCGGAAATTGTGAAAAGTTCTGACATCGTTAAAACATTCCTTTAAATTAAAACTCTGTAATGGGGAGATGGTTACCGGCTTCTTCGTTGTATTTTAGCATAACGCTGTCGCCGATATTTCCGCTTTCGGTATCATCATCGTATATAATAACAGTGCGTTCTTTGATCAGTTCAAGAAGCGCCATGAACGTGGCGATAAGCGCTGAACGCGATGTAGCGGTGCGCATAACATGTAAAAGGGAACGCGGCTTTTTTTTGAGATGAACAACTATTTCTGACAGTTTCTCTGATACGGGAACGACAGTGCCTTTTACAAGCGGTGATAGGTTTCTTGAGTGTGCAGCTTCAAGTTCGCGCAGGCGTATGGAAATTACGCCAAGAGCTTTCTTTAAGAGCTCGGGAGAAAGACCCTCAGGAACTTCATTTGGTGCCTTGATCTCGTCTTCTTCTTTTTCGGTCCTGCCGCTATATGAAGAATACATGGGAGCAAGCAACTCTGCAGCTTCTTTTGCACGCTTGTAAATAAGCAAAGCTTCGGCAAGGTTGGCGCGAGGATCCTCTTCATCCGGTTCAATCCTTGGGAGAAGCATTTTGCTTTTGATATAAAGAAGCTCGCTTGCCATAACGATAAATTCGCCTGCAAGTTCAAGATCCATTGCGCGTGCTTGCTCAATATATTGCATATATTGGTCACAAATCAGCGAAATGGGGATATTCATTATATCAATTTTGTTTTTTTCAATGAGATCCAGCAAAAGGTCCAAAGGCCCTTCGTAAACCTCAAGTTTATACGTGAGTTTTTCCATTTTATCCCTCTTTACAGAAGTGGTAGCAAATGCGTCACAAATCTGAATAGCATCTCAAACGCATTGACAACCGTATTGAGAACTCCGTCTAAAAGACCAAGCCAGAGGCATACAAAAAGCGCAATTTGTATATGCCTTTCGTATTTCATAACACCGAAATAAGCATGGTCAGGGAGCAATACATAAAGCACGCGGGAACCGTCGAGCGGAGGTATCGGAATAAGATTGAAGACAGCGAGTGAAATATTAAGTATAAAAAATGTATCAAAAAAATAGTTAAGCAGATATAACCATGTACCAGCCGAAGTGCGTATTATAAGTTCTCCGTAAAGAGTCCATCCGAAATGATATCCGCCGCTTTCATTGAAGTACCATATATACGCGCTGATAATATATGCAATTAAAGCCATAATGAGATTTGACAGCGGACCGGCTGCGGCGGAGAGCGCCATATCGCGTTTAGGCTTTTTAAAATAGCGTGTGTTTATCGGCACAGGTTTTGCCCAACCAAAACGAAACAAAAGCATGCAAATTGCCCCCATCGGGTCAAGATGTTTTAACGGATTGAGGGTTAATCTGCCAAAATTTCGTGCAGTTGGATCGCCAAGTTTATATGCGGCATAGCCGTGAGCTACCTCGTGTACCGTGAGAGAAAACAAAACTATTATCGCTTGCAATAATATCTGTATAATCGAAAAAGCGTTGAATTCAAAATTAAACATTTAAACGCTCCTTAAAACTAAAGCAAATTTGAATATGAAAGTATTTCATTCCACAAAGTCTGCTTGCCTTCGCGTGTTTCGGAAGAGAAGGGGATTATAACAATGTCATCGGGAATGCCGGCGTTTTTGCGCAAATCTTTTTCTACCTTTGCGGCTTCGGTTTTATTTAGTTTATCCATTTTTGTTGCAACAACAATAAAAGGTATACCGGCTTGCATCAACCAATCAAGCATCATAAGGTCATCTTTTGTAGCTCCAACGCGTGCATCCACAAGTTGAACTATTAGCTTTAAAAGGTCAATGTTAGGATTGCTTGTAAAAAAACCGTCAGTAAGTGCTGACCATGCCGCTTTTTCTGCAGGGGGTCTTTTAGCAAAACCGTATCCGGGAAGGTCGACGAGAAAGAGCTTTGAATCAACTTCATAAAAGTTAACGGTTATTGTTTTTCCCGGAGCGCTGCTAACACGTGCTAAGGATTTTCTGCCGAGCAGAGTATTTATAAGTGAACTTTTTCCAACATTGGAACGTCCCGAAAAAGCTATTTGAGGAATAGCTTTTTTTGGGAACTGTTTTGGAAGACCTGCGCTGATGCGCAAGTCGGAGTTTTGTACATTTACAGACATTTAAATCTCCTATACAGAAGTACGAATACGTTTTTCTGTTGCAACCTTTTTTATGCTGCCTTTTTTGTCAGTTGTAATTTTAATAGAGGTCTTTTTGACAGTGGATTTTTTGACAAGTGCGTTTTCAAGAACTTCGTCGAGCGTTTTGCAGGGGATAAAGGTCAAATGCTCACGAGCTTCTTCGTCTATTCTTTCTAAATCTTTAACATTGTCAGCGGGAATCAGTACGGTTTTGATTCCACATGTGTAGGCTGCCATGGTTTTTTCTTTTAAACCGCCAATCGCAAGAGTTTTTCCACGGAGACTGAGTTCTCCGGTCATCGCAACATCACGCTTTACAGGCGTTCCGGAAAGTGCGCTTACAAGAGCGGTAACAATGGTGACTCCGGCACTTGGACCGTCTTTGGGAACTGCGCCTTCAGGGAAGTGGATATGTATATCTTTGTTTTTGTGGAATTCGGGATCAATACCGTAATTTTGGGCAATCGAACGGACATAACTTACGGCAAGTTGAGCCGATTCCTTCATAACATCGCCAAGCGAACCTGTAAGTTCTATTTTTCCGCTGCCATCAAGTACCGCAACTTCAATTTTAAGCATATCGCCGCCTACGGATGTATAAGCAAGACCGTTTACCACACCGATTTCGTCAATATCTGAAAGCTTTTCGGGGATGCATTTTCTTGCACCAAGATAGTTCTTTATGTCGCTGGCTTTGATGGAAACTTTTTCGGCACTTTCAATAAGAGCTTTTGTTGCCTTGCGACAAAGAGAAGCGATTTCTCTTTCGAGATTACGTACGCCTGCTTCAGAGGTGTAGTAATCAATAATCTCAGCAATTGCAGATTGAGAAATAGAAAGTTGCTTTTTTGTAAGTCCATGTGCTTTGAGCTGCTTGGGAATGAGGTGATTTTTTGCAATTTTCAACTTTTCTGTGCGTGTATATGCGCTGATTTCAATAACTTCCATACGGTCGATTAAAGGGCGCGATACGGTTTCAAGCGTATTTGCTGTAGCGATAAACACGCACTCGGAAAGATCAATCGGCATTTCAACAAAATGATCACGGAATGATTTGTTTTGTTCGCTGTCGAGTACTTCCAAAAGAGCGGATGACGGGTCGCCGTGTGCATCGCATGTAAGTTTGTCAATTTCGTCAAGCAAAATGAGCGGATTCATCACGCCCACTTTCTGGAGTGCGGCAACGATACGTCCGGGCATTGCTCCCACATATGTTTTTCTGTGACCGCGGATGTCTGATTCATCGCGAACACCGCCAAGAGAAACACGAATATATTTTCGTCCGAGAGACTCGGCTATTGAAGCTGCGATGGATGTTTTTCCGACGCCTGGAGGGCCTACGAGACAGATAATCTGTCCGCCTTTCTTGCCTGAAAACTGTGTTGAAGCGAGAAATTCAATTATACGTTCTTTTACATCGTTCATGCCGTCATGATCACGTTCAAGAATTTCTTTTGCTTTCGCAATATCGCAAACGGTTTCAGTGTATTTTCCAAACGGAATATCAAGGCACTCTTCAAGATAATTGTGAAGAACGGTGCTTTCGGCTGAACCGTAAGGCGTTTTTGCGAGGCGAGTGGTTTCTTTTATCAGTTTATCTTCGATTTCTTTCGGGAGATGTGCATCGTCAATGCGGTCGAAGAATTCATCAACTTCGCTTTGGGCATCATCACCGAGTTCGTTTTGAATTACTTTTATTTGTTCACGCAGATAAAAATCGCGTTGGTTATCATCCAGTTTTGCACGGACTTTTTTGTGTATATCCATTTCACAACGGAGAATTTGTTCCTCGCGTTCCAGCATTGCAAGGATTTCAGCAAGTCGAACAATGGGATCAAGTTCCTCAAGAACTTCCTGTTTGTCTTCAAAACGGATAAGGATGTTAGCAGCTATAAAATCTGCAAGAAGTCCGGGGTTTTGAATGGTTTTTACAGAGTATAGCATTTCATCGGATATTTTAGGCATAAGCGATGTTACGCGTTCAAGCGCAGAGAATGCCTGGCGTACAAGTGCTTCGCTATAAGCACTGTCTTCGGACTCGGCAGTTTCTGCAGAACTTACAAATGCACTTAAATACCTGTCATTGTCTGTATATTGAAGGACGGTTGCGCGGCTTTTTCCTTCAAGTATAACCCTGATATTACCTTCGCTTGTTTTTACGGATTGCTTGATTTTAGCAATTGTTCCGACTTTGAAAAGATCATCGGGGGATGGTTTTTCTATGGAGATATCTTTTTGTGCAATGAGCATAATGCAACCGCCGAGACGTTCGGCAGCACGTATGGCATGTATGGATTTGTCCCGTGCAACTTCTATGCTCATCGGAATGGACGGAAAAGCGACCATACCGCGCAAAGGGATGACGGGGAGATTGATTTGTTCTGTTGAATTTGTGCAATGAGACATTTTATAAAATCGGCACTTTTAATAGCGCCGTCCTTTCGAAAACAATAATATTTCAATTTAATATTATAACATACGTTTTGCGATATTTCTATAGTAAAAATGAAAAAATCATGAAAAATACAAACGAAATTTGAGCGAAATTTACGTGAAAACGGCAAAAATGAAAAAAATATTAAAAAACACTTGACAAATCCGAATAAGCGTGGTAATATTCATGAGTACAACAAAGAAGAACAACTCCGTTCTCACCCGGTAACATTTGAGTAGCCGTGGTTAATACGTTTGTCGCATATAGCGGCATTTTGTGTGCGGAGAGTTTTTCTTCGCATTTTTTAGTTTTTTGGAGGTGTTTTTCATTAGCACAAAGGATACAACGCTGATCAATGATGATATCAGGGCCAAAGAAGTACGCGTAATTGGAGCAGACGGTGAGCAAGTTGGCATTTTGGCACTTAACGATGCAAAAGAGCTTGCTTACGACAAGGGCCTCGACCTTGTGCTGATTTCTCCTCAGGCAGAGCCTCCTGTTTGCCGCATAATGGATTACGGCAAATACCGCTTTGAAAAAGAGAAGAAACAGAAAGAAGCTAAAAAGAAACAGCAGATTGTAAAAGTCAAGGAGATTCAGCTTTCTTGCAGAATTGATACCCACGACTTTGAAACTCGCGCAAATCATGCGCGTAAGTTCCTTGAGGGCGGAGATAAGGTAAAAGTTATCGTTCGCTTTAAGGGACGTGAGATGGCGCATCAGGATCTCGGCCGTGCAATGCTTGAAAAGTTCATTGCTGCTTGTGCTGATGTAGGTTCGTCGGAAAAGGGAATTTCGCTTGACGGTAGATTTATGTCTACAATCATTGCACCCAACAAAAAATAAGATTATAGGTTCTTTTGAATTTATATAAAACAGTAAATACTGAAAAAGGAGATATAACCATGGGAAAGATCAAGACACATAAGGCGTCGGCTAAAAGATTTAGCGTAACCGGCGGCGGAAAAGTAAAAATGAACCATTCGCAGCATCGCCATAAGCTCGGCATTAAGACTGCTAAGCGTAAGAGAAGCCTTCGTAAGGGTGCATATCTTAGCACTTCGATGGCTCCTACCATCAAGGCGCTTATCCAGAAGTAATCGCTGCTATCTAAAAATCAGTTAATTTGGAGGATTAAATAAAATGGCAAGAGTTAAGGGCGCTATGATGACGCGCAAGAGAAGAAAGAGTGTACTTAAGGCTGCTAAGGGTTATTGGGGTGCAAAGAGCAAGCACTTTAAGATGGCAAAACAGGCCGTACTCAAGAGCGGTAACTATGCTTTCGCTGGCAGAAAACTCAAGAAGAGAGACATGCGTTCTCTTTGGATCACAAGAATTTCCGCACAGGCTAAGGTTTGCGGTATGAATTATTCCACACTTATGCACGGTCTTAAGAAGGCTGGTATCGATCTTAACAGAAAGATGCTCGCTGAGATCGCTGTATACGATAAGGAAGCATTTGCAGCAATCGTAGAAAAAGCTAAAGCTGCACTTTAATTACAAAATAAAAACCCGGTATATACCGGGTTTTTAGCGTTTTAATGGGAGTTTTTATGACGCAGGAATTAACATATATAAGCAGCAGAAATAATCCGTACGTACAGAAATATGCGAAGCTCAGCGATAAAAAATACCGGGAAAGCGAAAAACTTTTTCTGATTGAAGGTGCCAAACTTTTTGCAGAAGCGGCGGTAAACGGTGTGCGATTTGAGGCTGTGCTGTTTTGTGAGAGCAAATATAACGAAATTGCTTCGCAAATTTTCGAAAAAATCAAAACAAAAGATGAATATAAAGATACGGCTTTTTTGTGTCTTTCGGAAAGCGCCTTTTCAAAAGTTAGTACAGAAAAATCTCCTGATGGCGTAATATGTGTTGC
>SVRG01000136.1 GCA_015064965.1 Oscillospiraceae bacterium | reverse complement strand
TTTACAAAACCAACCACCATAACCGTTGTAGCGCTGGAGGATTGTATCGCCGCTGTAACCAATGCGCCAAATATCACGCCTCGCAAGGGCGTGCGGCACATGCGCGCAAGCACCGCCTCCATTTTGCTGCCCGTTGTTTCGCGCAGGCTTTTACTCATGACACTCATGCCGTACAAAAAAAATGAAATTCCACCAAGAAATTGCAAAAAGTATGCCATGGAGCGCCTCCTTTTTTACCTACTATTGATAGTAGTATGTACTGCAAAAAGGTGCAATTTTTCGGTAAAATGAGGAAACGTATACGAAAAAGCAAGCACCACACTTACCCATACGAATATCGCAACAGAAAGGGAGGCACCACAAAAGTGCCTCCCGGGAGTCAATCTTTACTGATTATTTCTGCTGTTGCTGTACGCCCATACCCTGCTCGTAGCTCTCGATCATCTTCTTAACCATCTGACCGCCGATAGAGCCTGCCTGACGTGCAGTGAGGTCGCCGTTGTAGCCCTGGTTGAGGTTTACACCGACTTCGTTAGCAGCCTGCTGCTTGAATTGCTCAAGCGCCTGCTTTGCCTGCTTGTTAGCCATTTTTGTTCTCCTTCGTCGCGTGACTTCATCATCTGTCAACATCGCCTGTTCACAAGCGATAAATATCACGGACATTTCAATCTATTTTCAAGAGCGCTTGCTCGCAACAGTGGAAAGCCTCTGCCTTTGCCTACGCATTTGCGGTTGCGAGCAGCTGCTTCTCACCTGCGTTTTCACGCTCCGAAATATATTGTGCACTCCAATTAAAACTTTATGATTGGCAATTTTTTAAAAACACTATTGTAACGACCTCAGACCCTTTGTCATATTATGAGCCAAAAAAACTTGACAACTACACCGCTATCTGATAGAATAAAATTGCTATAATTCTTTAAAAAGTAGGTGAGTCATTATGAAAAATTTGTTTGATCTGACAGGCAAGGTTGCTGTGGTTATCGGCGGAAGCCGTGGACTTGGCAGAGGTATGGCAAGAGGACTTGCAGACGCGGGCGCTACCGTTGTCATCTCAAGCCGTGGAAAGGAAGCATTGCTTCAGGCAGCAGCCGAGCTTACCGCTGAGACAGGAAGCACGGTAGAGGGTATCGCACTGGACATCACGTCCACAGCCGCTATCAATTCCTTTGTCGACGAGGTTGCAAAGCGCTTTGGCAGGATCGATATCCTTATAAACTGCGCGGGTATCAATATCCGCAAGCCTGCGCTTGAGTACACCGAAGAGGAGTGGAACAGCGTTACCGATACGCAATTCAAATACGTGTTCTTTATGAACCAGGCAGTAGGAAAGCACATGGTGGCAAATAGGATCAAGGGTAGGATCATCAATGTTGGCTCCATTTCAAGCATGGTTGGTCTGAAGAACATGATAGCATACTGCTCCAGCAAGGGCGCTATCACACAAATGACCAAGGCTCTTGCAAACGAGTGGGCGCCTTACGGCATTACGGTAAACGCTATAGGTCCCGGATACTGTATGACTGAGATGACAAAGCCTCTTCTTTCCGATGAGACCGTTATGGCAAAATATAAGGAGAAGATCCCGATGGGCCGCCTCGGAACACCTGAGGACATGGCAACGACCGCAGTATATCTTGCGGCTGACGCATCGTGCTATGTAACAGGACAGATGATATACGTTGACGGCGGCTGGCTTGTAAACTGATCATAGATATAAAACCAAATAAGGCTGTTTCAAGTTGTTCAACTTGAGGCGGCCTTTTTTAAATTATTGAGCATCCAATTTAAACCTTGTGATCAGCAATTTTTATAGCGAAAAGACTACTGCCAATGCCATCAAAAATCCGAAGAAAAGATTACACTTTTTAAATATGCGTTTGGATTTTTTAACCGTCAGTGAGAAAAGGCAAGAACAGCGGCTTGCGATCGCATGAAAAGCCGTTCGTTTTTGCACACGCTACATATATTATATTGCATTGCAAACACGAAGACTCTACACAAGCACATCAAAAAAACGCATAGGATTTACAGCAAGAAATTAAAAATGCTACACGTTTTGTAAATATAGGTTTATCTCCTATCACACAAATATTTCCTTTCGTAATAAAATTCGTGTGCATTGCAGAAAAAATGAAGCACGCGCCATCATTTTTTCACAAAAACCGCACTTTTTTGCAAAAAAACGCGCAAAAAACATCAAAAAAGCGAATATATTTTCAAAAAGGGTTGACAAGCGCTTTTCTATTACTTATAATTTAGACTACCACCTTTGTATTCAAAAAACGCACAAAAGTGCGAGTTTTTGTAACATTTTTACCGAATGCTTGCCAAAACATCAAAGCAAGCAGCGGAAAGCATCTCTATTTAAATTGCACTCATAAGCTTTAATATGTTTTAAAAATCGCAATCACTTTTTATCGACAAAAAGCAAAATCCCGAGCCGTCATCGTCTGTGAAAGCTCTTGCATACTTCCTTATCTTTTTCAGACATTCTGCCAAAAAATGACGTCTTGCGGATCACACATTACTCTGTGTGCCAAAAGCACGCAGAACAACCAAAAGAAAGGGAGAATTATGAAAAGAAGAATTTTAGCCGCAGCGTTGACTGTTTTTATGTTGCTTACTCTTCTGCCCACCACAGTGTTTGCAGAAGATCCCAACACAGTCACCTCACCCCAAGACAACGGTTCCGCGGTTTCAACAGAAGAGAGCGGCAACGTTGATGTGCCCGAGTGGGACCCCTCTTCCACTCACTACACAAACGAGCACGATGAAAAGGTTGCATGGGAGGAAGCTGATCAATTGCCCAGCACCCCGGGTAACTATTATCTGACGACCAACGTAACACTTTCTGCGACATGGTCGATATCAGAGAGCATCCACCTCGACCTGAATGGTTATAGCGTGACTCTGCAGAACGAAGAAGGCGGTAGCGTTATTAACATTTCAAGCGGCACTCTTACCCTTTGCGACAGTGTTGGCACGGGTGTTATCACCGGTGGTAACGCTACCGACGGCGGCGGTGTGCTTCTTGCCGCAGGCGCTACACTGAATATGTACGGCGGTAGTATCACCGGAAATACCGCAAGTAAGGGCGGCGGTGTATCTGTACCCGCAAATGCTACATTTAATATGTATGGCGGCTCGATCATCGGCAATGATGCCACCGACTATTATACCAACAGTGTACACAAAGCAGGCACCTTCAATCAACAGGGCGGCACCGTGGGTGGTACCTGGGGCGGCATTGACTG
>SVRG01000036.1 GCA_015064965.1 Oscillospiraceae bacterium | reverse complement strand
AAAAAGCTGACGCGGAATATTTTCCTTAAGCTTTTCGGCAATGCGGCGCGCTCTTGCGTATGCCTTTTCCTCGTGAACAATAAACGAAAGCGCGTCCACTTGCTCGCCGTTGAGCATAAAGTCAAGGCGCACAAGCTTTGACGGAACATATTCTGCAAACTCATAGTCGAGTGAAGCATATCCGCGACTGCGGCTCTTGAGCGCATCAAAGAAATCGTAAATAATCTCATTGAGCGGCAAAATATAATGCAGTTCTGCGCGTGTCTGGTCGATATATTTCATGTCGATAAACGTGCCACGCTTATCCTGACAAAGTTCCATTATGCCGCCGACGTAATCGGTGGGGGTAATAATGGTTGCGCGTACAACAGGCTCTGCCGCAGTTTCTATTTCATCGGGGGCAGGATAACTTGCAGGATTTTCTATCATGCGAACCTCGCCGTCCTTCATAGTTAGCTTATAGATAACTCCGGGAGCGGTTGTAATGAGATCAAGATTAAACTCTCTTTCAAGCCTTTCCTCGATAATCTCCATATGGAGAAGTCCGAGAAAACCGCAACGGAAACCAAAGCCGAGCGCAACAGATGTTTCAGGCTCAAAAAGGAGCGCTGCATCGTTAAGCTGAAGTTTTTCAAGTGCATCGCGAAGGTCGCCGTAGCGTGCGCCGTCTGCAGGATAAATACCAGCATAAACCATGGGCTGAACAGCCTTAAATCCGGGGAGCGGCTCTGCCGCAGGTGTATCCGCATGGGTTACGGTATCGCCAACTCGCGTATCGCCTACATATTTGATGCTTGCAGTGATATATCCAACCTCGCCTGCCGAAATAGAGTCGCGCTTTTTAAGTCCGAAAGGCTCCATTGAGCCAACCTCAACAACGTCAAACTCAGCACCGTTGCTCATAAGGCGGATTCTCTCCCCTGCCTTAAGTGTGCCATCCATAACGCGAACATATACAACTACACCGAGATAGCTGTCATAATACGAGTCAAAAATAAGGCATTTGAGCGGTGCTGTGGGATCTCCATCGGGAGCCGGAATATCGCTGACGATTTTATCAAGCACATCTCCGATATTGAGACCGGTTTTTGCAGAAACTGCCGGGCAATCCTCTGCAAGAATACCGATTACATCTTCAATTTCATCCCTTACGCGGTCAACATCTGCACTTGGGAGGTCGATTTTGTTGATAACCGGCACAATCTCAAGATTTGCATCAACTGCAAGATATGCGTTGGCAAGTGTCTGCGCCTCAATGCCCTGTGTTGCATCAACTACAAGCAAGGCACCGTCGCAGGCATTAAGGCTACGCGAAACCTCGTAGTTAAAGTCGACATGGCCGGGGGTGTCAATAAGATTCAACACATACTCTTCGCCGTCCGGGGCAGTATAGTCAAGACGCACCGCACGCGCTTTGATAGTGATGCCTCTTTCACGCTCAAGGTCCATGTTATCAAGCAACTGTTCCTCCATCTCACGGGTGGTTACAGTGCGCGTATATTCCAGAATTCGGTCGGCAAGCGTGGACTTGCCGTGGTCGATATGTGCAATTATTGAAAAATTTCTTATATGCTTTTGCTTTTCACTCACGGTAGTGTAACCTTTCAAGAATAATAATATTAATTATATCAATTTATACGGTCAAAATCAATAGTCATTTAATTTGCGATTCTTCCACGCAAGCGGTGCCTCGCCCACGGATTTTACAAACGCCTTGTAAAAATTGATGTAGTCGCCGAATCCGCACTCTATGCCAATCTGTGCAAGGGAACTTTCAGAATTGAGAAGCAGACGCTTTGCCATGGCAATCCTCACATCGGTTATGTAGGCATAAGGAGTTTTGCCCGTCTCTTTTTTAAACACATTTATAACATGGTTTTTGCTATAGCCGCACTTTTTTGCAATATCATCAAGTGAAAACGGCTTTTGCATATCTTCTGACACCATGGAAACAACCTTTAGTACCACAGAGTTTTTACCGGTGCGATCATTCTGCCTTTTAAGCAATGAGAGTATCTCCAGAAAAACTGCGGCCTTTTCGAGATTTGATGCCCCCGACATGCGAAGCGTGTCAAGCTTTTTAAGCTGGGGGAAAATTTCAGCAAAATCCACCTTGCCGCGAATGGGAAGCTGTTGTTTTCCGCAATCAAACTCACCTGTAAAATGTATAAAGTAATACCGCGGCATATTGCTTGCCTCTGTCGCTGTTTGAAAAAGTCCGCGGCGCTGAATGTAATACTCTCCGGCAGAAACAGTAATTGGAATGCCGTCCTCAATAAATTTAAGTTCGCCGCTGAAAACAAGCAGCAAAACATCCTTTTGCGGAATGCGCGTCATATGCTTTTCGTTCTCCTCGAAAAATCTGAACGATGCATAATTATATTCCGGAATACTATCAAGCGAAAGCGCGTGTTCCATTTTTACCTCGATTCTGTCAAGCATCAAACAGGATAAATCCTATTGTGTTTGTCGCAAAATTTGCAAACATATGTACAAGCCATGACAAATATATATTTCCGCTTTTTTCATCAAAATAATTAAAAATCATTCCGCCCACAAAAAGTCCGAGGAGCGAAAGCAATACCACCGGCACTCCAAACCAGCCGATCATCATGGCAATGTGATAAAGTGCAAAGGCTGCACTGCTGAATATATAAGCAAATCTTCGCGAAAAAACATCCTTTATCGTCAAAAATGCAAATCCGCGAAAGAAAAACTCCTCAAGCAAAGAATTTACAAAAGAAATATAAATAGCAACAAAAATGAAGTTGGATTTATTAACGCCGGTCGTTTCGGTTAAAGATGCTGTCAGCGCAGAAAAATCAAATACGTTTCTGAACGCGAAATATGCGCCAAGAACAACCCCATATACGATAAATCCTAAAGCAAATGCAAGCAAAAAACCTTTTTTATCGGCCCTTAAAAACTTAAACGCCGTGCGCTCCTTGCTTAATACGGCATAAATAATCGGTATGAGCAAAAACATAACTATTTTAACCGCAGATTTTGCAACATATCCCGGCTGAATAACCGCGTCAACAATTCCCATCACCGCGCAGGCAAGCACCACAAGCAACGGTATGGCAGTTTTTTTAGCAAGCATCGCTCTTCACCCTTTCGTTTACATCACAATTTGTAATTATTATACCATGAGAGTGTGATATTTGCAATAAAAATATGGCATATAAATTATAAGGTTTGCGGTTTCTAATTTGCCAGCATAACCTTATAATTCATTTAACAAAAAGCCGAGTTCAATTGAACCCGGCTTTTTGTGCTACATTACCGCATCTTCAAACATCAGTGTACTGCGTGAATTAAGCGACATATCGAAATAAGAGTTTTTGAGGAATATGGCAGCAAACCCACGCTTTATATCAAGCAAAAGATGCGTGCCATATGCCCCGTGACTGTATACAGTGCCTTTGGGCAAACGGTGCTGTCCGCTTATCACAAAGCAGCCAAGGCCGTTGTTTTCGCCCCTTGCAAGTCCGTCAAGGCCGTCAGGGAGCGCCGGCGCAGTCATAAGCGAAATGAGTTTTGGCGAAAGCACTCCTCCACCGTCCGAAAGTAGCATTTTGCAGAATTTGAGCATATCACTCATCGAGCTTACAAGCGACGCGCCACCGGCTTCATAGCTACGCGGCATACCGCGAAAAACCAAGCCCTTAAAGTCAATTTCTTTATCCTCGCCGCGTACACGCTGATGCATCGGCACGAGCCTTGCATACTGCTCATCGGTTGGTTGAAATGTAGTGTCAGTCATCCCAAGCGGAGCAAAAATCTCCTTTTGCAAATAGTCATTAAAGTTCAAGCCGCTTGTGATTTCTACAATGTGCGCAAGCACATCAAAACCGGCAAAACCGCTGTACGCGGCGCGGCTGCCCGGTTCAAAAGCAAGGTGGAAATTCTTAGCATAAAAATCACAAACACGCGAAAGGTTAACCTTTTCTTCTGTGGGCATTACCGAATACTCGCGGTTGCCAAGCGTGTCTGCGCCAAGCCCTGCGGTATGGGTGAGTAAATCAAAAAGAGTTATCTCGCGCTGCGGCTTTAATGTTGAATAAACCATTCCGTTTGGCGCGATATCGCCAAGTGAAAGCCTTTTATAATCGGGCAAATACGCAGAAACGTTTGCATTAATGTCAAGCTTTCCCTCGCCGTAAAGTTTCATAACTGCGGCGGCAGTGAAGATTTTTGTTACAGAAGCAAGGCGATAAAGACTGTTTTCATTAAAGGTGACATCGCCGAAAGTTTCATTAAAAACAACCTCTTTGTCCTTTATAACCGCTGCGGCTCCGCCAAAGCACTCACGTCTTTCGAGCTGGTCATTAAACAGCGCCCTTAATTTGTTTTCCATTTTTAAATTTCTCCGTTAAAGCAGTATATCCCATGCTGAAAATGAGCGTTGCGCCAAAAGCAAATACAAATCTGAACAAAAGGCTCGCCGCCATACCCGTTATACCAAAGCGCGGCGCAAGTGCATTTGCCATATAAATAAACAGAACGTGGCAAAGATAGATGAGATAGGACGAGCGGTCTACAACTGCCAGAAAGCTCGGCAATTCTTTCTTCTCAAACAAAAGAAACAGTCCGAAAAAGAAAAATATTGCAGATATACAATAGATAATATGTACCGTTTCGATAAAGCGGAATGTTTCTCCGTGCACTTGTGCGCGATACGTCAGGAATGCATCTGCAAAGGCAGCAAGAGCAAAAAGCACTGCAATAAAACCAAACCGCTTTCTAACCGCTGCTTTTACACTATCATAGTTTTTGCCAACGGCTGCTCCGATTACAAAGTAACAGAGATATGCCGGCAAAACGCGGTCGTCATACTGGAAAAATACAAGTTGCTTAAAAAGCGCCGTAAGCAAAACGGATGCTGCTGCAAGCCATGCGGCATTTATCTTTGAAAATACCCATTTAAAAAGCGGTAAATTGAGATAAAACTGCATTATTATCACAATAAAATAAAAATGCGAACAGATCGTGCCAAAAAGCAGGTATTCGCCAAGCTTTGCAAATGAAAAAGTATATCCGTAAGTCCAGATAAAATACGCATAGTAGATTATCACCCACAGCACATATGGCAAAACGATTTTTTTGTATCTGCCAACGAGAAAACTTTCGTAGTTTGTTTCGCGCTTGGATGAAAAAAGCTTTACCGCCGAGAGAAAGATAAACCCCTGCACTACAAACTGCAAAAGCCGCCACGGCACGAGCATAAATATATACTGTACCGAGTCGCGGTCCATTTCGGTTATTGTCCATGAAAGCACATGAACAAACACAACCGAAAGACACATAAAAATATTAAAGAGCGAAAGCTCGCTTTTCCTCTTTGTCATGCCTTTGCCACGCAATCCTCGCAAACGCCGCGAAGCGTGAGCGTATATGAAGAAAGCTTGTGCCCTGTCGCCGATTCGATCGCGCCCTTGAGGTCGCCGCACCAGATATCCGAAACTTTGCCGCATTTTTCACAGCAAAGATGCTCATGGCACTCGGTGCATCCGTCATAGCGATCGGGAGCGTTTGGAATTTCTATCTTGCGTACAACGCCTTCGTTTACAAGCTGGGCAAGGTTACGGTAAACCGTTCCCATTGCAATTTGCGGCATCTTTGCCTTAGCCGCAATATATATCTCCTCTGCCGTCATGTGCGAGCAGGTTGCCGTTACAACTTCTAGTACCAATGTCTTTTGTTTTGTGTTCATATTTACCTCCAAATTAGTATTAGGAATACTTCTTAATCCTATTATACCATTCCTTTCCTGAAATTGCAACAGGAAATTTGCGGAAGTCTTTGTGTTGACAAGTCAACAAATAAATGGTATTATATTATTTACGATAAATTATTGTAAAGGAACATGGTTATGAGAAAGACAAAACGTAAGTTTACACGAATTGAAAATCTTAAGGACCAAATAAAGGTATATGAAAAGCACGCGGGCAAGGTAGCATTTGACTACTTTGACAAGTCTGGCGACGTGCTTAAAATGACATACAGCGAGTATGCAAAAAACATCCGCGCATTTGCATCAGGACTCTCTGAACTCGGCAAAAAAGGTGCTCGCATTGCAATAATCGGTGAAACTTCCCCATTCTGGCATATCGCTTATCACGCCATTGTATGCTCCGGCAGCGTTGCCATTCCGCTTGACAAAGAGCTTGCACTTGCTGAAATTGAAAACTTCCTCATTCGCAGTGAGGCAGAAGTGATCATTTTCTCAAATCTATTTGAAGAAAAATTCAAAGAAATGGCAATTGCCCACCCCGAGATCCTCTTTATCCCGATTAATGAATGTGAAAATGCCGACAATTACGGTCCATCAATGATATCCGTTATCGAAATGGGTGATGGTAAACCCGATGCTTTCGATTATGACGGCGATATCACTAAAATGGCTGTAATGCTCTTTACATCCGGCACAACCGGTACAAGCAAGTGCGTTATGCTCTCCGAAAAGAATGTTTGCGCAGCAGTAAACGCAGCATGCGATTCGGTTTTCTTCTTCCCTAATGATGTTCTCCTCTCGGTACTCCCCGTTCACCATACATACGAGCTTTGCTGCACCATAGCAGGTATGAACTACGGCATGGAGGTTGCCATTAACGATTCTCTGCGCCATGTTCTCCGCAATATCAATAAATTTAAGCCCACAGCGCTTGTACTCGTTCCCCTCTTTGTGAGCACCATGGAAAAACGCATCTGGGATGAGCTTCGCAAAAAGAAACTTGACGGCACAATGCGCAAACTTATGAATGCATCCGACAAAATGCGCAAATTTGGACTTGATGCCCGCAGACTTCTCTTTGCCGCAGTAATCAACTCTTTCGGCGGCAGACTTAAAAAAATCATTTGCGGCGGCGCTCCCCTCAACCAAGACGTTGCCAACACCTTCCGCTCCCTTGGCATTGAAATCTGGGAAGGATACGGAATCACCGAGTGCGCTCCCCTTGTTGCAGTTGACGTTTACTACAATCCCAAGCCCGGTTCAGTAGGTCTCCCCGTTAGTTGCTGCGAAGTTAAAATTGAAGGCAGCATGGAGGACAAAGGCGAAAGCGTTATCGGCGAGATCTGCGTTAAGGGCGACAATGTTATGCTCGGCTACTACGGCGATGAAGAAGCTACAAAAGAAGCGTTCACCGCTGACGGATACTTCCGCACAGGCGACGTTGGCTACATGGACAAAGACGGTTATCTCTTTATTACCGGCAGAGAAAAGTCCGTTATCGTACTTGAAAACGGCAAAAACGTCTTCCCCGAAGAAATCGAGGAATATCTTGAGCCGCTCGACACGATCGCAGAGTGCGTAGTTGTCGGAAGAAAGGCAGAAAACTCTGACAATGTCATCCTCACTGCGGTAATCTTCCCAGACTTTACAAAGTTCCCCGAAGGCACCACCAAGGAAGAGATACATGCCGAAATGAAAAAGAAAATCGCAGAAATCAACCGCAAACTTGTAAGCTACAAGCACATCCGCGAAATTGAAATCCGCGATACAGAGTTTGAAAAAACCACCACAAGAAAAATCAGAAGAAATCTGGTTAAATAAGCAAAAGGGATTGGCAAATGCCAATCCCTTTTTGTTACGAGAATAATGTTTTGAAAATAAACGCCGCGATGCGTCTACCCCTCTTTCTTGTAAAAAAGATTTTTGTCTGTTCTATTTCTTTTTAACAAGAAGAAACACAACAACTCCAAAACCTACCACAAGTACGACTATTATAGCCAAGAGAAGCGGCGCCATACTATCGGAATTGCTAACAGGACCATCACTTCCTGATAATTTTTCCGTTTCGCCTGTGTTGGTATTCTCTATACCGCTTTCTTCAGTTTGTACTTCTGATAAAACTTCAGTGGTTACCGGATCATTAAAACTTTGCTCTTGCAAAACCTCAAATGTTTTACCATCTTCTTTTGCATATTCAATAATAGAACTTTCGGCATATCCATAAAAAGTCGCCTCTGGGCACGAATAGAAAGCCTCATGATGTATATTCGCATCACTATTTAAAACCGTTATTTTTTCAAGCGACGAGCAATCATCAAACGCTTTTCTGCCAATCTCGGAAACGCTTTGTGGGAGAGTTATTTCTTCTAATTTTTCACATCCCGAAAAAGCAAAGTCTGCTATTTCTGTTACTCCCTCACTGATTGTAACCTTAACAAGCGACTCACAATTATAAAACATTTGTTCCGGAATTTTTCCTATATTTCCAGATATATATGCCTCTTTTAACGAAAAACAATTACAAAACGCCTTATCGTAAATCTTTGTCACGTTATCTGGAATACTGATTGAAGAAAGTTTTTCGCATTCTTTAAATGCCGACTCGCCAATTTTTGTCACACTATCCGAAATTTTCACAAACTCTAATGCTCTGTTACTTAAAAAAGCATTAGCCTTTATACTTGTAACGGTGTCTGGAATCTCAAATGTTGCCAATGCACTTCCGTTAGGATATTGGATAAGTTCCGTTTTTTCCTTATTATAGAGTACACCAAAATTATCGCTCGAATAAGACGCATTTTCTTCATCTACATAAATAAATTCTAAGGAATCACACGATCCAAACGCATCGTCACCAATGACACTAACATTTGCAGGCAAAACAACTTGCTTTAACACTTTACAGTTTTCAAAGGCGCAAGTACCTATTGCTTCTACGCTATTCGGAATTACAACTTCCGTCAAAAAATAGCAGTAGGCAAACGATCTGATTCCAATATTAGTAACGCCTTCACCTATAACAACCTTTTTAACATCGCTCATTTGCGTTGCCCAAGGTTGATCGCCGGCAATTACATAATGATCCATATCCCCATAGCCAGTGATATCAAGCACACCACTGTCAGTATCAAGCTTCCAATTTACATTATCGCCGCACTCCCCGGAGTAAACTTTAGCAGAAACAGAAAACACGCAAAGCAGGGTTAATAATAACACTAAACATGCCACAAACAGTTTTTTCATAATCTTGCTCCTTTTACATATTGCTAAAATATAATCTAAAATATCTAAAGGACTCGTTGCTCCGGCAGTTTCTTTGCAACGCTCCCACTTTATATTGCAATAATTCCCATTAAGGAACCGCGTTTTTCTCCCATACGGCGGTGGGAATAAAACAGTTCCGCATTATCATATGTGCACTCGGTGCACATATCAATATGCTCTTCTTTAACGCCTGCACGGAGCAGAAGAGTTTTGTTTACTTCACCGAGCCCGCAAAGGAATTTACCCGGATTCTCAGTAGTACGCAGGTGCGAAAATGTAAGATTTGCTTCGCCTACAACATCAAGCACTGCCCTTGCAACCTCTTGACCAACCTCATAGTTAGCCATTGAGATATGCGGACCGATTGCAACTCTGATATCCTCAGCAGAAGCACCGAGAAAGCACATTTTTTCAACTGTTTTGCCGACAATATCGCCGACAGTGCCCCTCCACCCTGCGTGAACAGCCGCGATAACTCCGGCGCCGTAGTCTGCCATGAGTATCGGAACGCAGTCTGCAATGCGAACACCGAGTGCAACTCCACGCGAATTGCTTACAAGTGCATCACCCTCGAATGTAGCAGGGCTATATATGCCGTGACCGCAGTTGTCGCGTGTAACTTCGATAATATTTGTTGAGTGAATCTGCGGCATGATAATAAGTTCTTCGGAATCAATATCGACCGCTTCGCAGAAACGTTCAATATTCTTCTTTACAATAATATCTTTGTCGCCGCGGTAAAATCCGAGGTTTAATGACTTGGTATACTCAAGCTTTGAAAGTCCGCCCTGCCTTGTTGAAAAGCCATGACGAACAGGATAAAGCCCCTCGGAATAAAAATACGTAACGCCGTTATAGTCTGTGCGTTTTTGCATGGTTAAAGTTTTCCTCCTACAGGAAATCTATCATTAATACTTAGCATCTCCATGAAATATCTTTTAAAATTCTGCGCCAATCCTCTTTTTGAATTTCTAAACTCTCACATGAAGATTTATTATTACGATTAAGTGTACCCATAGTGCCACAATGAGCTACACCGTATATTTTAACAAGTTTACCGTCTCTCAATTTGAGTGATATTGGGTTTTCATCGCTCTCGATAAAACAATTATAATTTCCTATACTCTTTCTTTTCCCTAAAGCAGCCAATACGCCTATAAAAGTAAACTTGCCAAGACAAATAATAATTTCCGGTCTTATGATATCGACAAGTTCATGAAAAAAAGTTTCGCTTACAGCTTTCCATTCGTTTAAACTTCCGCCACTGAATCCCTTTTGGCGATATCCAAGAATAAAGTTTGTGAAAAACAAATCTTTTTCTTTAGTGTTAATGTCATAGTTCAATTCGCGAAAAAGAATTCTTAAATTAATGTTTGTCTTACTATCATTACACCGCATATACGGAACATCTGCGCCGTTATTAATTGAACGAATGTTAGCAATTACGTTTTCAGCAGAAGGATCCGTAGGGCATCCCCAATCCTGACCGACAAGCAGAATTTTCGCATCTAAACTACCTTGCCAATATGTCCATAAATTAATCTCTTTGCACTCATCGCACCACTGTAATTGAATACTGTTTTTTTGAGAATAAGCATTCTTAAAATATTCTCTCACTTGTCCTACAAGGGCGACATATCTTTCTTGTTTTGTTTTCATTAAAGAGAAAATAGTTTTATCATTTTGATTGCCTTGCCGCTGTCATACTTTCGCACCTCGCCAAGAGCAAAAAATCCGCCCTCATCGTAGATGCAAAGTCTTTTTCCAACTTCAAAATCCTTGCCGATTTTTTTGAGATATATCTCGCAGCCGCTTTTGCAGAGTTTTGCAAAAAACGGTGCAAGCGTAATTTTTTCTACATCGCAAAAGGCATCTTCAAGCGGCAACAAAAGCGCGACGCGCTCCTCATAGCTCATAGCCTCAAGTTCTTCAAGAGTGTGCGCATTTTCAATCGAAAAAGCACCGCTTTTTGTTCTGCGAAGCGAAGACATAACCGCTCCGCATCCAAGCGATTCTCCAATTTCTGTAACAACTGTGCGGACATACGTTCCCTTTGAAACTGCCAAAGAAAGCGAATACTCGCACTCGCTGATTTTTTCGGCTTTGCATGAGTAGATCTCTATCGGGCGCGCAGGAACTTCCACTTCAATCCCCTCGCGCTGATAGTCAACAAGTTTTTTACCGTTTACCTTTATTGCAGATGTCATCGGTGGCTTTTGCATACGCTTTCCAACCATGGAAGCCGCTGCCGCCATTACCTCGTTTTCATCGGGAATTCTTTTACCCGTGTCTAAAACAGCACCGTCGGTATCTCCGGTATCGCTTGTTTTTCCGAGGATAAACGTCGCCTCATATGCCTTGTCATGCTCACTTAAGTACTCGTTTGCCTTAACGGCTCTGCCGCAAAGCATGGGGAGCACTCCCGTTGCAAGCGGGTCAAGCGTGCCGGTATGCCCTATCTGGCGCGTATTCATAAGCCGGCGGAGTTTTCCAACAGCATCGTGAGATGTAAATCCGCTCGGCTTATCAATCACTAAAATTCCGCTGAAGGGCGCGGGTGTTCTATTCATTTTCTTCCTTGGCAATTACTGCAAGACCAAGTTCCTCAAGCGCGCCCGCATCGGGAAGGCCGGGAGCCTTACTCATAAGTTCAGATGCATTCTGCACCTTGGGGAATGCGATAACATCGCGGATATCCTCAAGACCGAGAAGGAGTGTAACAAGACGGTCAAGACCAAATGCCATACCGCCGTGAGGAGGTACACCGTATTTGAATGCCTCTACAAGATAGCCAAACTTTTCCTGTGCATCCTCATCGGAAATTCCGAGTGCCTTGAACATACGGCTCTGGATTTCTGCGTCATGGATACGGATGGAGCCGCCGCCAAGTTCGGTACCGTTGAGCACGATATCGTATGCGATTGCGCGGCAAGCGCCGGGGTCGGTGTCAACCTTGTCAATATCCTCAGGATTAGGCATGGTGAAGGGGTGATGCTTTGCATAGTATCTGCCGTCATCCTCGGAGTACTCAAAGAGCGGGAAGTCGGTTACCCACATAAACTTAAAGTCTTTGGGGTCAAGAAGTCCAAGCTTCTTTGCACAATGGCAACGAAGTGCGCCAAGGGTGTCAAATACAACCTGGTCCTTATCTGCGCAAACGAGGATAAGGTCACCGTCAGAGAGTTCCATGCGTTCTGCGATTGCTGCATTTTCTTCGGGTGTGAGGAACTTTGCAAACGAAGAGGAAACCTCGCCGTTTGCCATTTTTGTCCATGCAAGACCCTTTGCACGGTAGGACTTTGCAAAGTCTGCAAGCGCATCAATTTCTTTACGGGAATATGCTGCGCCGCCCTTTACATTGATTGCGCGAACACTGCCGCCATTTGCAATAGCGCCTGCAAATACCTTAAACTCTGTATTTGCCACGATATCGGAAAGATTTTTAAGTTCAAAGCCAAAACGAAGGTCGGGCTTGTCGGAGCCAAAACGCTCCATAGCCTCTTTATATTCCATGCGGAGGAAGGGAGTTTCGATGTCGATATTGAGCATTTCCTTCCATAGTTTCTTAAGGAAGCCCTCGGTAACTGCAATTACATCGTCCTGCTTAACAAAGGACATTTCAACGTCGATCTGGGTAAACTCAGGCTGACGGTCTGCGCGGAGATCCTCATCGCGGAAGCAGCGTGCGATCTGGAAATAGCGGTCAAAGCCCGCTACCATAAGAAGCTGCTTGTAAAGCTGGGGCGACTGAGGGAGTGCGTAGAACTTGCCGGGGTGAACACGACTGGGTACAAGATAGTCGCGTGCGCCTTCGGGCGAGGGTTTAATAAGGTCGGGGGTTTCGATATCAATAAATCCGTTTTCAGCATAGTAGTTGCGCGCAATATTAGAAATCTTGGAACGCGCAATGATGTTGCCCTGAAGGTCGGGGCGGCGGAGGTCAAGATAACGGTAGGTAAGGCGGAGTTCGGGACGAACTGCGCTGTTTTCCTCAATTGCAAAAGGAGGTGTCTGCGCACTTGCAAGGATGCGAAGCTCGCTTACCGCAACCTCAATTTCACCGGTGGGGATATTCTTGTTTACTGCGCCCTCTCCGCGTGCGCGGATAGTGCCCTTTGCAAGAAGAACGAACTCACTTCTTACAGTGAAAGCGGTGTCAAATACCGCACGGTCAGTATTTTCGTCAAATGCGAGCTGCAAAATGCCGGAGCGGTCGCGCAGGTCGATAAAGATAAGCGAACCAAGGTCGCGCTGGCGCTGTGCCCAGCCCATAACGCAAACTTCTCTGCCGATGTCCTTTGCCGAAAACTCAGCGCATCTGGCGGTACGGTTGTCATTCTGATTCAAAAGTTGTGCCATTTTTATTTCTCCTTAACGGTTATTTTTCTTTTAATTTGCGGCAAGACGCTTTTCGATAATGGAAATTGCCTTTTCATAAAGCGTTTTGCGATTATAGTATTCAAGTTTGAAATTCTGCTCTTTGCCGCTTACAACATCTGCAAAAAGCGAAGCTATGTCGCCGTAGCCAAACAGGCTTGAAAGGTCGCTTGATACGCCCTCGGCTATAATTTCAAGTATGCGTGCATCATCGTCGTTTTCGCCGATAACCTCCGATTCAAAATACGGAACTATGTATTCGTACGAAAGTCTTGCAAAACGGTCAAGTGCATACTCCACTTTTTCATGTTCCAGAACTCCTGCCGGAATCGCCATCATAACGGCTCCGTCAAGGTCAATATATCCGCTGTATTTTGAATTTTCATCAAATTTAGGGAGCGGAAGGATTCCTATATTCCCCACCGTTTTCCGAAGATGCGGAATCTCGGAAATAGTTTTAACTGAAAAAAGCGAATGTGACTCCGAAAAATCCTTTGTGCCGTAGCTCACTGAGCTGTCATTTACAATTGATGCAACTTTTTCAAGTTTCACACGCAAGCTTGAAAGCGGCTCAACCGATGTGGCATCAGCACTTGTACGTACAAAGACACCGCCAACGCCAAATATTAGCGGGAAAACGTCCTCCTCGCCAAACGACGCGCCGTAGAAAGCAGCTTCTCCGTTTTCTCCGGAGGAATAAACCGCACGGCTATATTCAAGCATTTTTTCAACAGTAAACTCGCCGTTGCTGGCAAGCATAACCGGCGGCTTCATCGAGCTAGGCGCAAGATCCCGGTTGTAGACAATAACACAAGCGTTTCTGCGTGCGTCTGCCGCCGCCGAAGATATGAGGTATTTGCCGCCGTAAACCGAGAGGTTGTCCATGACAACACCGTCAAACCATTTTTCAGATGTGTCTATATACTTACTGTCCGAAATATCATGCAAGTTACCTGCAGAAAGCAGATGCGAAAGCGAGCTTGAAACATCTGCAGCAAACAGATTGTACTCTTTTGTATCGGAAAGAATATCGTTTGTTGCCGCTTTGTAAAAATCTGCAGAGGGCGTTACCGAAAGAACAGCACCTGTTTCCGCCTCGAAATGATCGTTTCTCTTTTCGGCAAGCAATGAAAGACTTTGCGCTGCATTTTCGGCATCGCAAAAGCCGGCGGATGCGCTCATATCACAAAGAATGTTAATTGAAAATCCGTTTATATCTTCTTTTTCTGCTTGATTGGGATATACCGAAGCACGGATTTCTCTTTGCATTGAATCGGCTTTTGCAACAGCTGCCATATTATCATGGGATATCCCAAAAACTATGCCAAAAATAAACAAAAGCGCAGCCACGCCTGCAAGCGCAAAAGACAATACGTTTTTCTTTGAAATACGAACACCTCCTTAAACTGAATTTTAAGTCAAACTAATTTATCGGCACGCGCTTTACACGCTTGCTGATAAGGCAAATCGCCTCATAATTTATTGTTCCGGCGGCGTCGCAAAGACGCTTGATGTTCTCGCCGCTTTCATCAAAAATGTATACATAGTCGCCGGCTTTTACATCAAGATCGGTTACGTCAACCATGCATTGGTCCATGCAGACTCTGCCAAGTATCCGAGCCGCCTTTCCGCAGGCAACAACCGTACCTCCGTTTTTGTATCCGCGAAGGAATCCGTCGGCATAGCCAATCGGTATAGTGGCAACGGTCATTTCTCTGTCGGCACAGAACTCTGCGCCGTAGCTTACGCAGTCGCCCTCATGAAGTTTATGTACATGCGCAATACGGCTCTTAAGACGCATAACGGGAATAAGCTCTTCATCTTTAGTTATCTCTGACGGTGAAAGCCCGTAAAGCACTATGCCAAGGCGAACCATGTCCTGATACATATCGGGGAAACGGAGCGCTCCTGCGCTGTTGCAGATATGCTTGCAGGAAAACTCCACACCCTCTGCCTCACAGCGTTTTACAATGGCATCATAGCGATTGAACTGTGCGTAAGAATGATCCTTGTCTCCGTCATCGGCGCAGGCAAAGTGAGAGAATACGCCGTCAATGCGTATACCGCGAAGTTTTGCGACCTCAAGTATTTCACTCACGGTTTTATCAGCCGCATCGGCATGCGTATCAAACCCAAGGCGATTCATGCCGCTGTCAAGCTTCAAATGGCAACGAATACCGTCGCCCTCATCAAGTACGCCCTTTTCGCGAAGCACACCTACCGCATCGGAAAGTGCCCTTGCGTACTCAAGCGAATAAACCGCCTGAGTAATCTTATGTCTTGCCAAAAGCTTTACATTCTCGCTTTCCGGAGGAGTGTATCCGAGAATAAGTATGCTGCCGGCAACGCAGTTTTTTGCATCAAGAATGGCAAAAATCTGCTCTGCCTCCTCAATGCTCGACACAGCAAAGCTACGTGCGCCAGCCTCATATAGTGCAGGAACGCAAAACTCAGCACAATGCCCATAAGCATCCGCCTTTACAACGCACATCGGCTCTGTAGCAGGCGATGCCGCCTTTATTCTGTCGCGCAGAACTGTAAAATTATGTTTCAGCGCCGAAAGGTCTATTTCGGCAAGGTTTTTTTCAGTCACGTTACACCTCGTATATTGTAAATCGTGTATTCCCTGTTTCCTAAAATTTTAGTTCCATTTTCTAAGACCGGTAAAAAGTCAAACATTCTCGAAAGCGTTTCGCTTTCAAAAACCGTGTCTTTGATTTTTACGGTTACAATGCCGCTTTGCAATGTTAAATCAAGACCTTTTAAATTATCCGGGGAACTGAATACAAGTCGGTCGGATTGATATCGCTTTTCGTATATTGCAAGGTACTCTTTGCCGCCGATATTTATAGCAACATCGGCACAAAACTCATCCGGAACCGTTTCTTTTTGAGCTGTACAGGATACAAGCAGACAAACAAGAATTATCGCTGTTATTTTTTTCATTTTATCACCTCACAGTAAAATATGAGGCGACGGTTCGCGCTTATTCCTCAGGTAGCTCCTTTGAAACAGTCACAAGCGAAGGCACCTGATGGTAAAGATTGTTTACAAGTCGCTTTGTAGCATCAAAAAGCACCGCGTGCGTGCCGTCATTATCTTCAAAAACAAGCATATATGAATTTGCAGCCGTCGCGCTTGAACGCATATCAAGCACATCTTTTACATTAAAGCCCTCAAACTTTCCTGTATATGGGGCAATTTTCTTTGCGCATTTTTTAAGGTCAACGGAGAGTTTGTCGCGGCGGTACTGCTTGGAATAAACATAGGAAAAATCCAAAAATGCGCCGGACTGGCTGTATTCACATTCAATATAAGTAAAGCGCGAAAGGTACCAGAAAAGTGCAATTGCAAGCACTGCCGCTAAAAGTCCGACAAAGCCGTAGCGCGGTATCAGAATTGTAAAAATCACAAACGCAGCCACGATTGCCGCCGCCACTGCCAAAACTATTTTTGCAAGATACGAACCTTCTTTTTTCTTTTCGACGGCGTACTCGCAAAAGTCATTTTCGTACATTTTTCGCCACTCCTTTAATTTTTTGCATTATTTATCAGTTTAGTATACCATATATATTGTACAATTTCAATATTTTTGAGCATTTCTTATTGAATATCAATTTAATTTGTAGTATTATTATAGTATCTATATTTATATAATTCAGGAGCAAAACAATGAAAGCAGTTATCACAGTTATCGGCAAAGACCAGGTTGGAATTATCGCCTCGGTAAGTGCAAAGTGCGCTGAATACGGCGCAAATATCACAGAAATTACGCAGAGCGTTTTAGATAAATACTTTGCAATGATTATGATTGCGGACATTTCTGCAATCGAGGGCGATTTTGTCAGATTCAGCGATGCTCTTTCCGCACTGGGTAAAGAAAGCGGTCTTGAAATCCGCTGTATGCACGAAGATATATTTGATGCAATGCACAAGATATAAAACCGGAGGTTTTATATCTTTAGGTCTTTGTCTTTCGCGGCTAAACACCGCGAATTTCGACGAAGTCGAAACCGACAAATACCGTCCTACACCTTTAGCAAATAAATATTTAAGGAATCACTATCATGATAAATACCCAAGATATTCTTGAAACGATTAATATGATACGCGAGGAAAACCTCGACGTAAGAACAGTCACAATGGGAATTTCCCTCTACGACTGTGTAAGCGATGACATAGACAAGCTCTGCGCCAACATCTATGATAAACTGATGCGCAGCGCGAAAAACCTCGTTTCTACTGCAGAAGATATCGAAAAACTGTACGGCATTCCGATAGTTAACAAGCGCGTTTCTGTAACGCCGGTTTCTTATATCGGCGGCAAAGCCGGTCCTGACGGATATGTAAAAATTGCAAAAACACTCGACCGTGCTGCAAGCGACCTTGGCATCAACTTTATCGGCGGATTCAGCGCGCTTGTTCAAAAAGGCATGACACGCGGCTCCGATGCACTCATTACCGCCATTCCCGAAGCACTTGCAACCACTCAGATGGTTTGCTCTTCTGTAAATGTGGGTTCCACCCGCGCAGGCATAAACATGGACGCAGTTGCTCGCATGGGCAGAGTTGTAAAAGAAGCAGCAGCGCTCACTGCTGACCGCGATGCAATTGGCTGTGCAAAACTTGTTGTTTTCGCCAATGCCGTTGACGACAACCCCTTTATGGCAGGCGCATTCCACGGTGCAGGTGAGTCCGATTGCGTTATCAATGTAGGCGTAAGTGGCCCCGGAGTTGTTGAAAAGGCAATTCGCCGCGTGGGTCAGTGCGACTTTTCCGCCCTCGCCGACGTCATAAAGAAAACCGCATTTAAAATCACCAGAGTCGGACAGCTTGTTGCATTTGAAGCATCAAAACGTCTTGGTGTTCCCTACGGAATTGTTGACCTCTCCCTCGCCCCCACTCCTGCTATCGGCGACAGCGTTGCTTGCATTCTCGAATCAATGGGCCTTGAGGTTTGCGGCGGTCCCGGTACCACCGCGGCACTTGCAATGCTCAATGACGCAGTTAAAAAAGGCGGCGTAATGGCATCCAGCCATGTAGGAGGTCTTTCTGGCGCGTTCATCCCTGTCAGCGAGGATGCCGGAATGATCGCTGCTGCAGAATGCGGTTCTCTCACTCTTGAAAAACTTGAAGCAATGACCGCGGTTTGCTCCGTAGGTCTTGATATGATCTGCATCCCAGGTGATACCACCGCCGAAACAATAAGCGGCATCATCGCCGATGAAATCGCCATCGGTATGGTCAACAACAAGACCACCGCGGTGCGCGTTATACCCGCTCCCGGCAAGAGCATCGGCGACAAGGTTGAGTTTGGCGGCCTTCTCGGTTATGCTCCCGTTATGCGAGTAAACGA
>SVRG01000035.1 GCA_015064965.1 Oscillospiraceae bacterium | reverse complement strand
AACGATTGTTTCTTTTGAAATATTGTATTTTTCGCAGACATTAAGAATTATCTTGTCTATCTTAACATTAAGAGGTTCCTCTGTGGGAACAAGGTCTGCTATCTGCTGCTTGACTGTGAGAAGATTGAGTTCCCTGCCCATGATAAATCTGATTGCCGAGAGTTTTTTTATGCCTCCCTCAATAAGTCTGATGTTATCCTTGAGTTTTTCAGCCATGTATTCAATAATTTCATCAGTGAGCGGCAGATTTGACTCTTCTGCTTTCTTTTTAATGATAGCAACGCGAAGCTCCTTGTCAGGAGGAGTGATATCTGCAGAGAGTCCCCATTCAAGACGGGTTTTTATACGTTCAACAAGATTGCGCATCTCGTGAATAGGACGGTCACAGGTAACAATTATCTGCTTTTGCGATTCGTAGAGAATATTGAAGGTGTGGAAAAATTCATCCTGTGTTGCATTTTTGCCGGCTATGAACTGGATATCATCGACAAGCAGAATATCCGCTGTGCGATATCTTTCACGAAACTTGTCAGTTGTACCGTTTTTGATAGCCTCAACAAGAGTGTTTGTAAACTCTTCACCTTTTATATAGATAACCTTGAGTTCGGGATTGCGTTTAAGCAATGTATTTATAATTGCATACATCAGATGCGTTTTTCCGAGGCCGCTTTTACCGTGAATGAAAAGGGGGTTATATGTTACCTCATCGTTATGTGCGATTGCATAGCATGCCGCGTATGCAAATTTATTGGAATCACCTTGAATAAAGTTTTCAAATGTGTAGTATGAATTTGATTTTTTATCGGGTGAAATAACCTTTACTGCAAGGCCCATTTGTTTTTGAGATTCTTCAAAATCGCTCTTGCGTTTGTTTTCGATGTAGTTTTCATAAAGGAGTCTTGCTTCTTCTTCGTTGGTTATTTCTGCGGTTATTCCTGAAATAAGCTCTGTTTCAACCTCAAAACCAAGACAGTTGTAAAAATGCTCTTTTAATACATCGGGAAATTTTGTATCGAGAATCTGTTTTTTAAAGTCTGACGGAATTGTCATAAGCGCGAGTGAATTGTCGAGATAAACAAGTCGGATTTCTTTAAACCACAGCTCTGTTGACGATGCCGAAAAAGCATTGCCTATAGAAGCATAAACTGCCTGCCATATTTCTTTTAGTTGTGAGAACGGATACATACATGTCCTTTCCCTTTTCGGGTGAAAAGTAGTTTTTACAGTAATACAGTATAAATTATATCATATATAAAAATATATTTCAAGTATAATATTATATATAATTATAATATATATATTGATTTTTCACATTTTATGTGGTAAATTGATTATAAAATACATACAAATATGAAAAGGGAATAAAATGGAAGCAAACATACTTTTATGGGTACAGGAAAATATGCGCAGCGATTTTCTTACACCCATTGTAAAATTTATAACAACGCTCGGCAATGCCGGCATACTCTGGATAATTCTTTCAGCTTTATTTTTGTGTTTTAAAAAGACTCGCAAAATAGGTTTAATGACTTCGCTTGCGCTGATTTTTGATTTACTTTCGGTTAATGTTGTAATCAAAAATTTAGTTGCAAGAACTCGTCCTTATGAGGTGATTGAAGGGCTTACAAGTCTTATCGGTCCGCAGAGTGATTTTTCTTTTCCGTCAGGGCATACTGCGGCATCGTTTGCTTTTGCAACGGTAATTCTTTTGACAGCTCCAAAAAAATACTCTATACCTACTCTTGTTATGGCATTTTTAATTGCATTTTCAAGAATCTATCTCGGTGTGCATTATCCGACTGATATTTTAGGCGGAATTGTAATCGGCGCACTTTGCTCAATTGCTTCATATTTTGTAATAAAAAAAGCGACTCACTGAGTCGCTTTTTCTATATTCAAAAATGAGCAGTTCGAATCCATAAACTGCTTAAAGCGAAAAAAAGAACCTACCACAAGGTAGGTTCTTTTTTCGATGGAGCTGCTATCCAGATTCAGGAACTGAAAGTTTGCGTTAAAATTAGCGCTGAATTTTACGTAGCAAGTCGCAAACTTATTCATTTTTGCACAGCAAAAATGAGCAGTTCGAATCATTTAACTACGTACGAATAAAAAAATAACCTACCGAAAGGTAGGTTATTTTTTCATTGGAGCTGCTATCCAGATTCAGGAACTGAAAGTTTGCGTTAAAATTAGTGCTGAATTTTACGTAGAAAGTCGCAAACTTATTCATTTTTGCACAGCAAAAATGAGCAGTTCGAATCCATAAACTGCTTAAAGCGAAAAAAAGAACCTACCACAAGGTAGGTTCTTTTTTCGATGGAGCTGCTATCCAGATTCGAACTGGAGACCTCGTCCTTACCAAGGACGCGCTCTACCAACTGAGCCATAGCAGCAAACCTCGTTAATTATAGCACCGCTTTTTTATTTTGTCAATAATTTTTTTAAAAAAACTGACAATTTTTAATTGGAAATTTTTAAAAGCAATATTTCCCTACTTGCTTTTTCAATAAAAATTATTTTTTTACAGCACACCGTGACAAGCTTTTGATATATGCGCGATTAGAATGAAAATAAAAAAAGTAAATTATAGGTTTAGTGCACTATGCGAAATGTCCCACATGTCATTCTGAGCGAATGCGAAGAATCTGAAAACCTTGATAAAATCAAGGTTTTTCTCCAAAAGACGAGCCTACGGCTCGCAGATCCTTCACTGCGTTCAGGATGACAGATAGAAAGAAAAACCTATAATTTACAAAGGAGCACAAAATGAAAGACTATGTAAAAATACCAAAAAAATTCTTATCCGTTATTGCAAATTATTTTGACACACTTCGAAAATCTTTATTTGATGAAGAAGACAACGAAAAAATAGCGCGCTGGATAAAATATGCAGTAAAACTTTCAACTCCTGTTGCTTTTGCATTTATAATAGCGCAAAAAGTTTTACCGTTTTATACATATCCGCTCGGATTTTCACTTATTGCCGCGGCGGGTAATGACACGCTTTTATTCTTTATAGGAACATTAATTTTTGCAATATTCAAAAATAATATTTCCGTCATTGCAGGAGCAGTTTCGCTGATAATATTAAGGTTTATTTTTTCAAGAGCTTTTTCACCCTCTGAGCCTCTGTCTAAAAAAGCAAAATTCAAAGAAAAGCTTTTTAAAAATAAGTTTCTCTATCTTGAAAGTGAAACTTTGCGCGTTTCAACTGCTGCTGTTGGTGCATTTACTGCCGGAATATTAAAAATAGTATTTGGAAACTTTTCTGTCGGCGACCTTGTAGGAACTTGTTTTTCATGTGTGGTTGCACCCGCTCTTGCATATCTTTATTCCGGATATTTTACAGCGGTTGAAAAAAAGGGTACGCGGTATGAATCAGGTTTTATTGCATTGCTTGTTACATTTATTTTTGCAATATCAGATATCAAGCCGCTCGGCGTTTCGATATCCGTTATTTTTGCATCTTTGATATGCTTTTTGTTATCTAAAAGGAGCAATCCGTTTACGGCTTGTATGTTTGCGCTTTTAGCGGTGCTTGCATCCGAACCGTTATTGTCACCTGCATTTGCAGTGGCTGCCGCCATTGCCGCGTTTTTATATCCGCATTCAAAGTTGTATTCTGTGACTATCGGCTCAATAACATTTGCAATTCTTACCTATTTTATAGGCGGTATAAATCTATTTTCATCGTTTTTCCCTGAGTTTATGATCGGCGCACTTATCAGCGCACCGATAAAGGACGGCACAGCGGACGAGCTTTTACCTTTTTTTTGCGGAGGTAAAATAAACATACGCGGCGCTGATGATGAGATCGTTTCATATAAAGAAAAAAAGGGACGCGAAAGCATAAAGGATATATCCGAATCGTTTGAGGAATTGTCAAAAGCGTTTTTTGATTTATCCGATAAAAACACAAGACTTGGTATTTTTGACACGCGCCATATCTGCGACAGAGTTTGTGACAAATACTGCCGCCGTTGCGCCGCATGTGATATCTGTTGGGAGCGCGATTATGCACTGACACTTGATACTTTAAATAAGATAAGTGCAAAAATTTACAAAAGCGGAAAAGTTGATATAAGTGATCTTCCGCCCGAATTCAAGTCGCGTTGTCCTTCTGCCGCAAAGCTTATTGAGGATATCGAAAAAGAAAACCGCCGTGTAATAAAAAGTATGATAAAAGAAGATAAAACGCGTGCTTTTGCCGTTGATTACGCGGTTTTTGCAAGAGTACTTTCCGAGGCGTTGCAAAAAAATGAAGCTGAATATGCTCCAAATACAAAGGCGCGTGACACGCTTTTAGAGGAGTTTGCAAAAATAGGATTTTCTGCCGACAGTGTTGGAGTTTACGGTAACAGGTGTAAAAACATATACGCATTCCGACTTGCTAAAAGCGCACTTAAATGCAAGGCTGACGAGATAAAAGACGCCGTTTGCAAAGCGTTTGGAGGTAGGTGTGAAGACCCTACTTTTGAATTTGCCGACGGTGGAATCAACATGATCTGCCGCCAGTCGCCATCATATAAAGTTGAATGTTCCCTCTTTTCATTCGCCGCCAAGGACGGTCAGGAAAACGGCGACAGAGTGACTGCATTTGACGGCAAAAACGGCTATTTTTATACGCTTGTCAATGACGGTATGGGAAGCGGAAGAGCCGCCGCAAAAAAGAGTGCCGCGGCAAGTATATTTCTTGAAAAAATGCTGCGTGTTGGCAATAGTGTGGCGGCAGGCATAGAAATGCTTGCAGCCCTTGCCCGCGCCGACGGTGAGGAGGGTTTTACAACTCTTGATCTGTTTGAATTTGATACAATTTCAGGCAAGGGCTCGTTTATAAAGAGTGGCGCCGCGCCTTCATTTGTAAAACGCGGGTCAAAACTGTTTAAAATACGTTCCAAGACCTTTCCGCTTGGAATTTTGGAGGATGTGGATGCCGAGCGCACCACATTTGACTGCGAAGACGGTGATAAAATTGTAATTTTAAGTGACGGTGTTACTGAAGAGATTGAAGAACCGCTCTGGCTTTGCGAGTATCTCACAAGTGCTGATTTGTCTTCGCCCAACGCGGCAAAAGATATTTTGACAGAGGCAAAACGGCACACACTCTGCCGTGATGATATGACCGCCGCAGTGATCAGCGTTAGTATAATATAAAGAGTCAAAACTTTTTAATGAAAAGTTCCGACATACAAAAACCTTTTTGTTAAAAAAAGTTATATGCAGCCGTGGCTTTTCATATAATACTTTGGGTGATTTGATGAAGAAGATTTGTTTTACATTATTTGTTCTGGCGGCGCTATCTCTTTTTGTACTGTTTTCATGCGCAAAGACGGACAGTCTTTACGATGTATTGGTATCAGTGACAGCTACCGACAAAAGCCTGCCAAGGGGAAAAATTCTTTGCTATGGCAGGCTTTATGAAAACAAAATCAGTGACAACACTCTTTCTGAATATCTCGGACTTGAGGGCTATCCCGCTTTCAAGGACAAAATAGAAGATTTTGCACTTTATTCATCGCTTTCTGACGAGTTTTCAGAGCTTTGTGCTATCAGGCTGTTTTCAAAAGATGATATTGCAGATGCAAAGCTTTTCTTTGAGCGTCGTATTAAAGACATTCGCCGCACGCTGAATTTCAGCGGCAAAGAGATGCCCGATGCCTACATAAAAAACTACGGCAACACGGTTATATTATATATAATGAAGGAAAATGACAAATACGATAACCTTATAAGAAAAAAGGTATAAAAAAATGCAAAGGCTTTTGCCTTTGCATTTTTTTATTGTTCGATAAATGTTTGTGTTTCCTTGTCAAACTTACCTGTTACAGAGGTGCCGTTTGTGTAGGTGTATGTTCCCTCAAGCATTTGATTTGAGTCATTTTGCTCAAATTTGCCCACAAATGTTGCACCGTTTGAAAACTTGTATGTTCCCTCGCCGCGGATATCGTTTACAAAAGTGCCTGTATAAACATCCCCCTCAGAATAAGTGAGCACACCGTTTCCGCTCTTAAGGTCGTTTACAAATTCGCCTTCATAAATGTTTCCGTCTGCATAGGTCAGTTTGCCCTTGCCGTTTTTCTTATCGGCTTTAAACTCGCCTTCGTAGATATCATATCCGTCAGAGTATTTATAGGAAATTGTTCCGTATCCTTCACGGACATTGTTTACAAAGGGACCGATATAGCTATCACCGTTGGCATAATGTACGGTAAATGTGCCGTTCATCTTGTCCTCGATGAATGTTCCCTCGTAAACGTCGCCGTTTTTATAGGTCATTGTACCGTTGCCGGCGCGCATTGCATTTACAATGTCGCCCTCATAGATGCTTCCGTCGGAGTATTTGATTTTATTATCTTTAAGTCTTCCCTTTGCGCCGGAGCTTGTTGAAATCCAGCCCGAAGTAGGAACGCTATGTTTCACAGTGCCGAAAAACTTGATTTTGCCGCCGTCGGAAAGGCTATATGTTGTGTATCTTACGCCGCAAATCAGCAAAATTATAAAAATCAGTGCGATTGCTGCAACTGCCGCGATAACTGCTTTTATTCTGTAGTCCATCGGCGGACGGATTCTTTTAGAAACTTTGCGTTTTTGCGACTTTGGCGGATGATATCCGCCCTTTCCGGTGCGCACATATGTGGGAAACTCGCCCGTATCAATCTTATCGCTGTTTGGTGAAGCCTTAGGTGCAGGTCCGTTTTTTACCGGCGTTGCAGTACGGCGCGGCGCTTTTGGATATTCATTTGTATTCTGACTTCTGTTTTGCGGTCTTTGTGGGCGTGCTGGAGGAGTTTGGCGCGGAATTGTGCCGCTGTTGCCTGCCTGCGCCGATCTTCTGCGCTGTGCTTCAGCTTCTCGTCTGTCCGCAAGTGCGGCACGCTCTGCCGCTGTCAAAGTTTTATTTTCGTTACTCATTTTTTATCCTTTTATTACACTTATCAGATTATCCGCAAACTGCAATATCTGCGGTATAAGAAACATCAGAGAAAAACAACCGAAAAGGCAGATGAAAAATGTGATTATTACTGTAAGCATGCCGCCTTTTACCTTTTTAAAACGCTTGTCCGCTATGTATTTATCGTCTTCGGGAATGTAATAAAGTGCTTCGTATGCGTCTTTTTCGCTATTTATCTCGCTTGTAGGCTTTACATATTTTGAAAGTACGGTGTCACGCATGAGATTTTTGCGTATCAGATACTTGTTGCAGCCCATTTCAGTCAAGCTTTTTGCAGTTTCAGGTGAAAAAGCCCCTGCTTTATAGAGTTTTCTCACTACCCTGCCGAGATACTCATGATTGTAATACATGATGCAAACCGCTGCAAAAATGCCAATGCAAAGTCCGATTACGAGATATGGCATAAATCTTTGTGCATCGTAGGTGTCAAAATTCTTTATTGCAGTCAGGTCGGGCGAAAAGTATGTTTCTTTTAAGTTATAATATATTTCTTTTAAGGGATTGTTCATTTGTCCTCCTTAAATACAGAAATATCTGTTATTCAATTATTTCATCACCGCAAAGCTTTTTGAGGAGGATTTCAAGGTCTTCGTTGTCCTCAAAGGTGACAGAAACAGTTTTTACTACTCCTTTGTGACTTATCTTTACACGTCTGCCGATAAGCTCCATTGCCTTTTTCGCAAGCTCTTCGTAGTAGTCTATTTCAAGACCGATTTCCGGAACCTCTTCCCCATCGGTTTCAGCCTTTTGTGTAAGCTTGTTTTCTTTGCGAACCATGTCTTCTGTAACTCTTACAGAAAGTCCCTGCGCAACTATTCTTGCTGCAACCGAAACTTCTTTTGCTTTGTCCTTGAGCGCAAGAAGTGCGCGTGCATGGCCTGCAGAAAGTTCTCCTGCATTAAGCATTGCAATTACATCATCAGAAAGATCGAGTAAGCGAAGCGCATTTGTAATTGTGCTTCTTCCCTTTCCGACACGGAGAGATACTTCTTCCTGAGTAAGATTAAAACTTTCAATAAGTGCTCTATATCCCTTTGCTTCTTCAATCGGATTGAGGTCTTCGCGCTGAATATTCTCAATAAGGGAGATTTCTGCGGTTTCAAGGTCGTCTTTATCAAGAATAATTACCGGAACTTCAGTGAGACCTGCCATTTTAGATGCGCGATAACGGCGTTCACCTGCAATGATCTGATAGTGACCGTCAGCAATTTCGCGAACCAGAATCGGCTGTAAAACGCCATGCGCGGAGATAGAATCCGCAAGTTCTGCCAAAGCTTCGCCTTCAAAAACGCGGCGCGGCTGGTCTGCTTTAGGCTCAATCATCGAAATGCGAAGCTTTGTTATACCGCCTTTTTCTTCAACTGAGTTATCAAATAAGATATTGTCAATGCCTTTTCCAAGGCCTGTGGGCTTTTTAGCCATTATATTTTCCGTCCTTTTTATTTTTTATATGCGTCCAATGAGTTCTTTTGCCACATCAAGGTATTCTTTAGCGCCTTTTGACGATTTATCGTGGTAATATACCGGAGTTCCAAAGCTTGGCGCCTCACTAAGACGAACATTTCTTGAAATGGGCGTCTTGAATAGCTTGTCCGAATAGTATTTTTTAAGCTCGGATATAACTTGCATGGTCAAAATCAATCTGCCATTGAACATAGTAATAAGAATTCCGCAGATTTCAAGTTCAGGATTGTAAAGCTGCTTAATCTTTCTTATAGTAAGCATAAGTTGTGAAAGACCTTCAAGCGCGTAGTATTCGCATTGCATGGGTATAATAACTGCGTCTGCTGCTGCAAGTGCATTTACAGTAATCATGCCGAGGGAAGGGGGGCAGTCGATAAATATGTAATCATAGTTATCGCGAATTGCTTTCAACTGTTCTTTCAAGCGATATTCACGCTCATCAAGCTGATAAAGATCAAATTCGGCGCCGGCAAGCGAAATATTAGAGGGAATTACAGATAAATTCTTAAATTCGGTTTCTATTATTGCTTTTTCCGCTTCTATTTCGCCTATAAGTATCTCATACGAGGTTGCTTTTAAGTTTTTCTTATTTATTCCGACACCGCTTGTGGTGTTACCTTGTGGGTCAATATCTATCAACAGCACTTTTTTGCCAAGAATTCCTACAGATGCTGCGATATTTACGGCAGAGGTAGTTTTGCCAACGCCGCCTTTCTGATTTGCAAATGCAATTATTTTTCCCATAAATTCCTCCAGAATATTTGCCGAGTATCAATTCAAGTGAAAAATATGTTTCACATGAAACATTACAACAACATTATAGCATTGAGCAGGGTATAAGTCAATAAATTTGCAGTAATATCCGCAAAAAATGTTTCACATGAAACATTTTCCATTTACTTTATAAAGCAAAGTTTCACGTGAAACATTATAAAACACAATATGTAGATGTTTCACAATTACGCACCACAATATGTTGCAATTGTCGGATTTTGTATAATTGCGTCTAAAAATACAGTTCCTTACTGATGGATAAATTTACCGAATATACATGCCGGAAAAATGTCTGATATATATAATATATAATAAAAGGAAGGAAACTTATCAAATTTTGCAAAAAATGAGGTAAAATTTTGCCGAAATTACGGTTGTGTGCAACATAAAAACGGCAATTTTAAATATCAGGGAATTTATAGAAAATATTTTTGCTCAGTGAGCCGTTCGCCTATATAATATAATGAATAAAACCTGCAGTCACGGGCAACAATACTGCGTCCGGCAATGGACAGGGAAGCGCACAAAAATTAAAAAAAGGTTGACAAAATCGAACATGTGTGCTAATATCTAAAATGTTTTGCGCGGAAAACTGCAAATTTCGAGCAAAACTGAGTGGCAAGATCAACATATTTGAAAGGAGAAAGCAAATGAATAAATGCAGAAACACAGTACTCTGCCTTATGGCTCTTGTACTGGCTTGCTTGCTGATGTCATTTACTTGCGCAGCCTCGGAGAATATCGGCGAACCCATCACTTTACTCTACAATGACAATCCTATTGAGGGCGGCTTTTACGCAAATGACACAGCTTATGCCCCCTACCGTGCTCTTATAAGCGCAATTGAACCCGATGTTACTTACACCTGGGCAAACGGTGTATCCACCGCACACGGCGACGGAATCGAAATCAACGCCAAGGCGGGACTCAACTACATTGAGGCGAATGGCAGAATAATTTACAACGACAAGGGAGTAAACCTTAATGTAAACGGTACGCTCTACGTTCCCACAGCATCCATTGCACGTGCATACACACTTATGAGCTCGTGGAACCTCTCGAGAATGAGAAGCTGCGTTGCAGGCAAGGCAACCCCCATTATCAGCGGCGACGAATACTATGACGAGGATGACCTCTACTGGTTGTCCCACATCATTTCAGCCGAAAGCCGCGGCGAACCTTTCCGCGGACAGATAGCAGTCGGAAACGTTATCCTTTTGAGAGTTCATGACGGCTCTTTCCCCGATGATATATACGGTGTAATCTTTGACAAGCGCTTTGGCGTGCAGTTTACTCCCGCATATTCGGGTACTATTCACAAAAAGCCGGCTGAAAGCGCAGTGCTTGCAGCAAAAATCGCACTTGAAGGTACTGAAGTAGTGCAGGCGCTCTATTTCCGCGCAGCTCGCGGAGCAAAGGGCGGCTGGATAGACAGAAACCGCGATTTTGTCTGTGCAATCGGCAATCACGTGTTCTACTATTAATCTAAACATGAAAAATCCGCGGAAAACAAGCCGCGGATTTTCATTTAAATACTTTTTAAACACTATTTAATATTACATTTATATTAAATTCGCAAAAATGGGTTGCAAATTTTAGAGTTTTAGTGTAATATTACTATGGATAAAAACCGAAAGTCTACCCAAAAGAGGTATATTTTTCGAAGAAAAAGGAGATTACCATGAGAAGTATGAAAAAGATTATTGCTCTCGTAATGGTAGCAATGATGCTCGTTGCAGCTTGCGTAATTGGCACTTCTGCAGAAGAAAAGGTTGATTACACCGATGCGGCAAAGCGTCTTGGCGCTATCAACGTTATGAAGGGCGATAAGAGCGGCAATCTTATGCTCGATCAGGGCGTAACTCGTTACCAGGCAGCGTTGTTCTTTGTTCAGGCGCTGACAGGTGAAACCGAAGTTGAAAAGTGGAATGCCGACAAGCAGAGTGAAGTTTTCACTGATGTTCCCGAATACGGCACCGCTATCGACTATGCTAACGGCATCGGTCTTATCCGCGGCCGCGGCAACGGTATTTACGGTTACAACGACCCCATTACATATCAGGACATGCTTGTTCTCGCAGTTCGTGCGCTCGGCTATGAAACCGATACAATGGCATATCCTTCTGGCTACACTGTTGCTGCAAGAAAGCTCGGTCTTACCGAAAAGCTTGCAAGCGGAATTGCCGGCACACAGGCACTCACCCGCGGCGAAACAGCACAGATCATCTGGAATATGCTCGGTATTGAAATTGCGGTAGAAGACCCGCTTACCCACAAGATTCTTTACCCCAAAGAAGAAAGCTCTTCTGACGGTATCCTCGGCGGCACTGTTAAGAGAACCACTCTTCTTAATGAAGCAGGCTTCAGCCAGGGCGTTATCGAAAGTGTAGTTGTTGAATACAACAAGGCAGAGCTTTCCAGCGATATTGCTACCGTTGTTCTTGAAAACGGTCTTGAGATCGCTGCAAGCGAGCTTGGTATCACTTCCAGAACCAACCCCTCCACCTTCCTCGGCCTTCCTGTAACTCTCTATGTTGACTGTGCAGAAGATAAGTTTGAGCAGCTTTACAGCATCGATGAGGACGAGTGCGAAGCAAAGATCATCTTTGTTGATACACCTGAATTCACCAATGTTGTAAATATCGGCGATCAGACCAACATCAAGGTTGTAGAGCGTGAAGGCGGCGAGATCCGCGTTACTCTCGGCAGCGAGACCTTTGGCGAAAAGTATGATATTGAAGTTTATACTCTCGACGAAGAAGACGGCTGGGTTCTTGATGCAAGCGGCGATTTCTATGATAACTTCATTTATGAAGACGGCAAATTCACCGGCGCAAACTCCTACGGTGAAGTAGATTATGCTGTAATCACCGACGAAGAAACAGAGACCTCCAGAGTGCTTATTCTCTATAAGCCCTATGAATTCGGTCTTTACAATACACGTTCTATCCGTTATCAGCCCACCGTTTCCGACGAAAGCTTTATCACTATCGGTAAGTACAATCCCGATGCTATCAGCTATAACAGCGTAGGAAACGTTGATTCTGGCAACAGCTATAAGAATCCTGCTGACAAGTATTCATATTTTGAAGAATATCTGCTCGGTTCAAATGAGCTTGTTGACAAGGATACCACATCCGTTTCCAAGCAGGACGGCGAAGCTGCAAGAGATGCAAGACTTGCCGGCGAGAGTGTTCGCAGCGGCGACTTTATCTTCTATTACTACAACGCTCTTGACAATGTACTCCACATTGGCTACAACTGCGGCTCTCTCAAGGACGGTAACCTTACCTCCAAGGGCGACAAGGCAAAGACCGTTAAAATTGAAGGTGTAACCTACACCTATGAGCTTCCCGGCGCGTTCACATTCCCTGCCGGTGAAGAACTTCCCGTATATGACGGTGAAAAGATTTCCGCAGAATTCCTTGGTAATCTTGTAAGCGGCGAAAAGAATGCACAGTTTGTTGCATTTGACGATACCGTTATCTATGTTCAGGAATTCCTCAATGGTTCCAACTACCGTGCAAAGCACAACTATATCATCACCACCTCCGAGACTGATGTAATGGCTGAGCTTCTCGGTATGACAGAGGAAAAGTATATCGCAAATACCGAAGTTATTACAAACGGCTCTGAGGAATACCACCTCTACGTTTCCGATAACGGCTATATCAACATCGCTGTTCTCAATACCACAAACGGTAAGTGGGAACTTGCAGAAATCGCACAGTTTGAGTGCGGTGCAAATTCCAACGGTACCATTCAGGTTACCGGTGACGGTACCCTCCCGAGCGGCAGAACCGAGGATGACTGCGATTACACATTCAATCATAAGAACAACTCCTTCAAGTTCAAGTTCGATATCAAGAAGGAACTTGAAAAGTATGTTTCCTTTGGCGATATATACAGCGGCTATGATGACTTTAACAAGGTAGTTGTTGAAATTCTTAACGGCGGTATGTTTGTAAACCGCGGCAAGACCGGTAATGTTTACAATATTTCCGCAATGTTTGACACTGGCGACTGGGGTATGATCGACAACGGTCTTGTAACCGACGGTCTTATCTTCTCCGACAATGCAAACAAGACAAATCTCTTTGTTTCTACCAGAAAAGCAGGCGTTACATCCAAGCGTATCGACATCGCTAACAATACCGTTATCGTTGTAATTGATAAGGACGACAACGTAGGCGTACGCGTAGGTTTGCAGGAAGAAGCAAACAGCATTCTCTTCAAGTATACAAGCTCCAAGGGCGAAAGTGTAACTGCTGCTGAAAGAGAAAAGCTTCCCAGCTTCCTCTATTCCGGCACAAAGAATCTTATCGTTCTTCGCTTCTCTACTGACGCTGACTATAAGGCGAACGGTAACAACAAGGATACAGGTCTTGCAGATTCCAGCGAAAAGATTACTCTTGAGATTACCGACAACGAAGGCAATCCCTTTAATGTAAAGACTTGGGCAGATACTGCAGCTGCAGGCTCTGACGAAACATACTATGTAGGTCTTGGCGGCGCAGGTATCGAGTACGAAAGACTTGACGACGGCACTTATACTCTCACTGTAAGCGGTCTCTTCAATCTCCGCACCATGAGAGCCGTTTCCGCTATCAAGCTCAGCGTTGAAGACCTTGACGAAACCAACATCGACGATGCAGAAACTCTCATTAACAGCGTTCTTTACATGGATAAGACCGGTATGCTCAACGTAAAGGATGACGTTACTGTAGAGCAGGCACTCATTGCTTCTGTTAACATGGATGCAAAGAGCGGCGAAGAAGTTGTTGCTGTTAACATGGAAAATGTTAAGCTTGTTGACGATTGTTCCGCAACCGTTGCAGAATTCGGCATTAATGCTAAGAATGCTATCGGCGAAATCAGTGTTAAGGTTATCAACCTTGATGTGACCGGTCTCGACCTCGAAGAGTATGATCTTGAAAAGGTTGCACTTGACGAAACATACGTTGAGGACAACGATTGGGAAGCAGGTTCTGTTGAATACGAAAAGAATGTAGAAAAGTATGCATTTGAACTTGGCGATCTCAACACTGTTGAGGACATTGAAGGCCCCATGGCAGGTGTTCTTGACCAGTACATCATCGACAAGGCAGGCACTCTCATGTATATCGCTGAGGCAGACGACAGCTACTTCGAAGATGCAGCTACCGTTACTGTAAACCTCTGCGGTGCAGGTCACTTTGACGAAGAAGACGGTGTTCTCACCCTTTACGTTGTAAAGCTTTTCGAAAAAGTAACCGTTGAATAATAATTAAACGAAAAAGTCCCGACTTCGGTCGGGACTTTTTCGTTTTGGCAATATAAAATAGTTTCTAAATGGTGTATAAAATTACAAATTCTTAAAAAAAAGGAAAAAAGACTTGTAAATCTTGTGAATATGTAGTAATATGCTATTAGGAAACTTATCGCTATGGGATAGTTATGCCTATTTCACGGTGATTTAAAAGGAGATTTTAGTATGAAAAGACACGGAAGATTCTTATCGCTCATACTTGCCGTAATGCTTGCAGCACTTATGCTCGTTTCGGCAAGCGGCCTTGAGATTTTCATTATCGCTTCTTCGGATGAGTATCTTGGCTACAGTACATCCGCAAGCTATCTTGAAACTGTCGGGGTTATGCAGGGATACGGTGACGGAGACCTTCACCTCGAAGAACCTATTCAGCGTTATCAGGCAGCGCTTTTCTTTGCACGCCTTGTTACCGGTGTTACCAATGACACCGCTTGGGGCGAAGGCGCAAGTGAAAAATACAAGGACGTACCCGAGTACGGCGCTGTAATCGACATGATTTCTGATCTTGAGATCATTCGCGGCTACGGCAATGAAAAATTCGGCTATAGCGACGGTATCCGCTATCAGGATATGTGCGCTATGCTTCTTCGCGCTCTCGGCTACGAAACTGAGGATATGGTTAAGGCATATCCCATGTCCTATGTACTTAAGGTAAAGGACCTCGGTCTCGACCTTAAGGATGTCAAGCCCTCTGACTACCTCAACCGCGGTCAGACCGCGCAGATGGTTTATGATGCACTCACTACCGAGATCATAGACGCAGAGATTGACGAAAACCCCAAGATCCAGGCTATTATTGAGGCTGTAAGAGAGGACAACGGTCGTCCTGCGCCCGTTGACTCCGAGAAGGAAACATATCTTGAGAGAAACTTCAATGTTTCTTCCACTATGTATTTCCAGATCATTGCAACCGAAAATTATTCTGCGGCGCCGGGCTTTGCTCTCGCAGAAGAAGGTTACATCTCTGTTTGGCAGCTCACTGCAGACAATGACGGCGTAATGAACGGCAGCGCAATCTGGACATTCCCCGTAGAGGGAACTGCTACTGCTGACGTAAGCGAAGCAGACCTTATCGGCAAGTGCCTCAAGGTTGTGTTTGACGACAAGGAGCCTTCAAACGATAAGCTTGCAGATGAAGAATGTGCAATTGTTCATGCAGACATCGTTGAAAGCGTTAAGTATGAAAACCTTGGCGAGCTCAGCTACGTTAAGTTTGACGAGGACAACGGCAACCTCATTCTTGGAAACAAGACTGTAAAGGCTGCGGACCTCAATAAGTATGCTACAATCTGGCAGTATGGCACAAATGCGGCAGAGGTTGTTGTTCCCATGGTTGCAGATGAACTTGATACTGCTATCGAGAGAAATACATATTTTGCACTTGAGTGCTACGACTTCAATGGCGACGGCAACTACGATAATATCGTATACAAGCCCTACAGCTTTGCACAGTATGCAGAGCGTACTTACAGCGGCACAAAGTATGTAATGCTCGGTAAGTATTATGAAGACGGCGTGTATGACATGACCGAAATCACCGACAAGACTTCTGATAACTTCACACATTTTGTTGAGTACTTCCTCGGCAAGAATGCAGTTGAAACTTCCGTTGCAAGCAAGTCTTATGACAAGTATACCCCCGGCAACACCGCTCTCAAGGTTTCTGAGAGCATGGGCAAGCTTTCTGCTAACGTAACCGTTACCGGCGATGACATTGCTCATGGCGACTTCATGCTTTACTACTATAATCCTCTTGTAAATAAACTTGAGGTTGTTGAAAACCTCGGCACATATCAGTACGGCGCGATCACCGGTTACAAGTCCGGTGCACAGACATACACCCTTGACGGCAGCGCTACAAGTGTTGGTCTCCCCGGCACAATGATCGGTAACATCGGTCTTCTTGTTGGCGACGGCGCTTTTGCTTCCACTCTCCAGGCTGCAAAGCAGATGGTTGCAAACTACGAAAAGGGCAATGACAACGCAAAGTACCTCGAATATGACGGCAAGATCATTTATCTTGAAGCTTACGGCGACAGCGATATCGTTGTCGGCAGCGACTTTGTAATCGTTGATATTGAAGAGACCTTTGAAAAGTGCCTTGAAGCAGATGAAGATGCAATCGACATTTCCTTTGAGGGCGAAAGCGCGATCGTAAGCGTGCTTGATGTTGCAACCGGTAAGTTCAACGATACCAAGGTTGAAAGCGTTACATATCTTTCAGGCGAGGATGTAAAGACCTTTAAGTTTGCAAATTGGGAAAACAAGCAGGCACTCGCTTGGGACGATAAGGAAGTTTATAACATCTTTGATGCAAACGGCGTAATCTACGCAGCTCTTGATGAAGATGAAGACGAAGAGCTTGAGCTTTATGCTTACGGCACAAAGCAGTTCAAGATTCTTGGCGCATCTCCCGTAGCACGTGAAGGCGATGCTGCATCTGTATACTTCACCTACAACAAGTCCACCGAGTACGTTGCAGAAAACAATGTAGGCGTTTCTGTTGAACGTGTAAGCACCAATGACAATACCGTTTCCGTAGTAATTGCACAGGACGGCTATGTAATGGTTAAGGGCAAGCTCGGTAACTTTGCAACTGACGGTCAGGGCAATGTTGTCGGCGACGAAAACCGTCTCTGGCTCTCTACTGAGGCTTTGATTCTTGAGTCCGTTGACAATCAGATTACCATTTATGACCCGATGGGACATGTTGCAGCAGATGCTGACAGCAATGTTTACAACAAGCTTGCAAACAGCATTTGGAACGTTTCTTATGAAAGAACTCCCGACAATAGCGGTATTTCTTACTACATTATGCTTGAGAACTCTCTCTACAACGGTTCCAGCGTAATGATAAACGGCGAAGGCGATCCTGTAAAGAATGACGACGGTGACATCCTCTATACTCACGAGTATAAGGGACTTTACAACCTCGTTACCGGCTCCAGCGAAAATGTTACTCTTGTAACTGATTCCGGCACAGCACCCGCAACCGATGTTATCAACTCCATCAAGGGCGTTATCCGCTACGATGCAGAGAATAACGAAGCAGCTCTTACCACTTACGGCGAAGTATTTGTTACCAACGGCGACTACCACTACGGCGGTTTCGCATGGCTTGCCGCAAAGGATAGGATCAACTTTACAACTCAGCCCAAGGATAAGAACGGCGACGGCAGAATCACCGGCGACGAAAAGGGCAAGTCTGTTTACTACAACGCAGATGAAGATAAGGTTTACGACTCTCTCAACACCCTCAATGTTACATTTATCGACCTTGATGCAGGTGCAGCAGTTGACCCCGATGAACACAGCTTTACCGACGCTTATGTATTCTACAGAGATGCAGAAAGTGACCGCAAGGTCTACGCGGCGGTAGATCTTGAAGACCGTGAACCTGGCATCGGCTATCCTGCTGGTACATTCCCGATCAGACGTCATACCATTGACGCAAAGGACGTTTCCGGCAGCATCGGCAACGGTCGAATCACCTCGCTCACCGCAGGTAAGTCCGGTCTTATCGCATCTCCCGCATTCTTCCGTTGGAACGGCTGGTGTGACTACCTCATTCCTCCTGTAAATGAAGAGGGCGACGTTGTTTGGACATACGAAGGCTCTACACGTATCAAGGTAACCTACTATTCATACATCAACTACGATGAAGATGCAAAGGCAGTTGATGCAGTGGTTGTCCGCGTAGGTGTAAACGGCGGTATTGTTGGTGCAGACGATACTATTCCTGCTGTTAAGAACGAGCCCACCGATCCTTCATACAATTTCACTGAAGAATAAACCAAATAAAAAAGGCTTCCGAAAGGAAGCCTTTTTTATTGCAGAATTTTGTTTTTTTGACACAAAATGGCGCTATTCTTACAAAAAACAAATATAAATACGCTTTAGTATTACAGCTCCTTTACAGAATTCTGTCACATATTGCGCTTTGATGGCGGTGTGCGTTACTATATAAGCACGGCGGCGTGCACCGCCGAATATGAAAACTTTGAAAAGGAGAACGCACATGAGAAATTTTAAAAGATTTCTTTCCCTTACACTTGCCGTGCTGATGTTTTGCAGCATGCTTGTGTTTACGAGCGGCGCAACAGAAGCGGCGGCGGATTATACAGACGCTGCGCACCACCTTGCGGCAATCGGCATTTTAAAGGGCGACGAAAACGGTAACCTCATGCTTGATAAGCATGTAAACCGTTATCAGGCAGCGCTGTTCTTCGTTCAAGCTATCACCGGCAAGACCGACCCCTCTGTTTGGAACGCAGACAAGAGCGCATTTTTCAGCGACGTACCCGAATACGGTACCGCTATTGATTATCTCGCAGGCCTTAAATTTATCATCGGCCGC